>NZ_JBSVZB010000014.1:0-196160 GCF_054072015.1 Cupriavidus sp. CP313
CTGAATTACCGCTCGCCGCGGGAGTTCAGGCGTGCGATGGCCTTATCAACCTAAGGGTGTGACCGTGTCCGGGGACACGGGGGCAAATCCAACCAGCGATATCGAGAACAAGGCGGAGTACAGCAGTGATTCGATGACCGTCGTGGCGAGCTACAGCGGCGGCAAGAGCGTGCCGGCGAGCGACCCGAACCTCGGTCCGGTGCAGCCGGCGCATGTGGACTGGGCGGGCAATACCAACCTGCTGCAGAGTGGCGCCAGCAGCCTGGCGGCCACCGCGGCAGGCAATGCGCAGAAGTCGATCGACGGCAGTGCTGCTGGCGTGACCAAGAGCGCCATCGCGCCGGGCACGGTGACCATCACCGACAGCGCAGGCCAGCAGGCCAACACTGGCAAGAGTGCCGATGAGACCGTTGCGGCGCTGAACCGAGACACGGCCAGCGCCAACCAGAACATTGACAAGATCTTTGATGCGCAAAAGGTGAAGGATCAGCGGGAGCTGAATCAACTAAAGAGTCAGGTAGCGCAGCAGTTGGCACCGATGGTCTACCAGCAAGTTGGCGATGTGCTCGTGGGAGCGGCCCCGGAGACCAAGGCCGCAGTGCATGCCCTGGTTGGCGGATTGCTGTCAGAGGCGCTGGGCGGCAGCTTTGCGGCAGGTGCGGCGGGGGGAGCTGCGGCGTCGCTGGCGATGGAGGCGTTCGGGCAGGCGCTGCTCGATCAGAAGGACCTGAGTGACAGTGATCGCAAGGCGCTGGTGCAGCTTGCTGGCGCCATCGTGGGTGGTGCGGCAGGTGCTGCGGCGGGTGGGTCGTTGTCGGATGCGGCTGCGGGTGTCACAGTTGGGAAGGTGGCGACGGAGAGCAATTACCTGAACCACATCCAGAAACGGGATCGCGCCGAGGCCCTCGCCGCCTGCAAGGACGAGGCTTGCAGAAAGCAGGTGCAGGCTGAGTATGCGGCGGAGTGGGAGAAAAATCGGGCTAGCGTGGAAAATTGTTCGAGCCAGTCCGAATGCCTTTCCATCGCCCAATCGTTGCGGACGGAACAGCAGGAGCAAGGTCAGCGCATCGCGGAGCTGCAAGCCAAGGGACCAATCAACTGGACGGACGCGGAAAAGCTGGAATACGCGGATCTGCGTTTGGGCGATACCAGCCTGAACCAGATGCGCAGTATCGCCTTAGGTAACGCGGCCAAGCTAACTGGAGGCAATGTACTCAGCAAGCAGGAAACGGCCAATCTTCTGGCAGACGTTGGGATTGGGGCGGCGTCCGGCTTTGGTGGAGCAATTGGCCCCAAAGGACTAACCTATGAGGCAGCTCCATACCATGGCTCCACCGACAATTCTGTCAAAAGCCGCGGCCCGACCAACGGACAAACCGCTCTGGAAAACTCAGTCCAGGTGAAGGACACATCACCGCGGCGTGTTAGCGTTGATCCGGAAACCGGAGACTTTGTGGTGTTCGATCGAACTCTCGGTGATGTGTATCATGGCCATGTCCGACCATGGAGCGATCTCACTACCGACATGCAGAATGCTTTGGTAAGGGCTGGTTACGTAGATCGGAAGGGAAATCTGAAATGACAATGCGATACCGAGATCCTGTGAGGATTCCAAAGGCCGAAATCGACCATATGCTAGCGTCCCGCATTCCGGAGACAATGGCAGATGCGTGCCTAAGCATTGCGTATTTTGAGGATGACTGGGAGTGGGTATTGACGAGATTGTGTGGTGTCGCCTTTGACCTCAATCACCCAGTTTCGCTGCGGAATCTGGCTGTAACGTGCGTCGGACATTTGGTGCGGAGAAATCACGCCGTTGATGTTGCAATGGTAGAGCAGCTTCTCTCGCGACTGGCGGGGGATACTGCAGTTGCTGGCGCAGCATCTGACGCCCTGGATGATCTTCATATGTTTGGTGTTCTCAAAGCCAGAAATGACAACTGATAGCAATGTCTCGCTTATCAGAGCGGTTCAGTTCAGCTTTCCGTAGCACGATGCAGCTTTTTCAGCGCGTTCTTGCCCATCGGTGCTTTCAAGGGTTTGTCGCAGTAAGGACGTGAAGAGGCTGCTGGGGGCTCTGTAGCAATACGCCTCCAGTAGAATGGCCGGTTTCGAACTCAGCATGGGTGGGCAGCGGTCATGAACCTGGAGATTGCGAAGGTATTGAAGCGCCTGCACTACCCATTGGATCTGATGCTAACCTGCGTGCGCTGGTATGTTGCCTATCCGCTGAGCCTGTGCCATCTCGAGCAAATGATGGCCGAGCGCGGTGTCTCGGTCGATCACTCGACCGTCCACCGCTGGGCGCTCAAGCGACTACCGGCACTGCACAAGGTATTTCGTCGTTGCAAGCGCCCTGTGGGAAAGAGCTGGCGTATGGACGAGACCTACATCCTGGTGCGTGGCCAGTGGAAGTACCTGTACCGGGCTGTTGACAACGCGGGCAATACCATCGACTTCCTTTTGCGCGCCCAGCGCGACAAGGCTGCGGCACGGCGCCTTTTTTGAGAGGGCTATCGAACACAACGGTCAGCCTGATTCGGTGACCATCGACGGCAGCCCGGCCAACCTCGCGGCCCTGCGCGATATCAACGCCGAACGATAAGCTCCCGTTGCCATTCACGCGCTTCCTGCTGGGCAGGCATCGAGCTTATGCATATGATTGCCAAGGGCCAGATGCAATGCCACGAAGGGGAGCAATCCGTCCGCGGCAGAGCAGTTCCATTCGCCGGCGGCATAAGGCTATCGGACCTCCGGGGCTCGTCACGTCCTCGCTCGCTTACTGCGACAGAACCGACAAGGGATTCATTTGAGAGGGGAGCAACCCCGCCGCCGGCCGGCCTTTCAGCAACCTGCCAGGCGCCCACACGCACGGCCGAACGCTGCCTGCCGGCCCCTATAGTATCCTCGCAGGTTCCCCGACCCGTACCACGAGATTGATGCACCACACCGACGACGCCCTCCCCGGGCACGAATCCACCGCCATCCACGAACCCCGCCTCTGGCGCGACAAGGGCTGGACCGCCCGCGTCATCAAGAACGAGGACGGCGACGGCTGGGCAGTCGAAATGATCCGGGACGGCAGCGCCGAGCCCGCGCTGGTCGGTCCCTGGACCATGGGGCGGAACAAGGTCGATCCCAAGCCGCTGGATGCCACCGCGCACCAGACGCTGGTGAAGACGGCTTCAGAGGTTATCCGGCGGCATGAGCAGCAATTGCATGCGCAGCTCAACAAGCAGGTCAGTATCGAGTCTGAATCCGGCACTGTGATTGTGAAGCTCGTCATTACGCCGGATGAATTCGAGCCCTTTGGCACGCTCACTGCTGAAGATCCCTTCGGCGATGCGCTGGCGACTGTGAAGGTGCGGCCCGACTTTCGGCTGACGCGGGACAGTGCAGAGCGCTGGGCTGCTGGTGGGTTCGACAGGATTCGCTAGGCAACTGCCTGACAGCGAAGCGCCGGAAGATTGCGAATCGTCTGATCGCCACAGACGACAGAGATGGGAACACTAGAGCCATCACCGAGACAACGGTGATCGGGCGTACCAACCCGGATCGTGTTACGGACGGCCGTATCATGCGGCCAAGTTCGCGCGTCCACGTCTCCTCAGTTTATGGCGGGCCGGGCGGGGCAGCCGCAAGGCTGGCCGGATTACTCCGTTGACGACCGGTTTGGTACCCCCGCTGTCTGGCCCGCCACCCTTCATTTGTATCCATCAGGCGGGTCTTCCCAACTTTGATAGGAGCTCGCAATGCAGGAACAAACCGCGTCGAAACAACAAACCGTGTTGGCCGCTATTCCGGAAGAATTTCGGGAATCGATGGATTGCATCAGTGCTGGACTGGACAGGGTGCTGGTGCTGTTGGAAGTGGAAAGCGAATGTTCGGATGCTTGCTTTGGTATCCGGTGCCTGGTGGAGATGATTAAGGCGAAGTTTGATCGGACGGCGGCGGAGATTTGTCCGGTGGAGTGAGTGGGGATGCTGATGTGGCCGGGGGTGTTGCTCTGGCGGGATGGGATAACCGCAGCTTCGGCTGCGGTTATTTTTTGGGGGCTGGTACAGAGTTGGTTGGTCTGCCGCGCAGACTGACGCATATCGGCCAGCAGCAGCCTGTCGGGGAAGTCTAGCTCCAGTCCCGCATGTCCGTAGGTGTACCTTGTGGTGTGCGCGTCCATGGGCTGCACCTTACCGTTACCGGCGACCGCCGTCTATGAGCCGAACTACGAGGCGTGTCCCAAGTCTACGCGGTACCGGATCTGGCTGAAGGACGAGCCAGCGTTTGCCATCGCCGGGCTGTGGAGGGATTGGCCGGACGGAGGGATCTCTTTCACCATGCTGACGGTGAATGCTGACCAGCATCCGCTGATGCGGCGCATGCACGCACCTGGCAAAGAGAAACGGTCGGTTGTCATTGTGCCGCGGTCACGGTGGGATGACTGGCTCACGTGCCGGGAACCAGAGGTGGCCCGGAGCTTCATGAGCCTATGTCCGTCCGAGTTGATGGAAACCGAGCCGGCGCCCAGAGCGTCTACAGCGAAAAGCTGAACGGACGTCGCAACAACGAACCCGGCTAAGTGTTCCATGCCAAAGCGCAGCACACGCGTCCTCACACTGGAAGAGGTGCAGCCGATGCTGGCGAAGCGCAGCGCGGTGTTGCCACGCGACGGACAATGGCACTACGAAATCAAGCACAAATACGCACCTCGGTCCGTTGCTTTTCCACAAACGCATTCGCCACGTGGTGGCCGTTGCGTTTGACGAGAAGGGGTGCTGCGATTGAGCCAGTTGAAATTCTCACGACTATCGATGGGCCGCTTGGATTCGCCGTAGACTAGACCATGGCTGCCTACCACAGTCTTTGGTTCGCGACTGTGCTCCGGCAAATCCTAAGGATCACAGTCAAAACACAGCCAAAATAGTGCCATATTGAGTCCAGAGTGGGGAAACGATATCGATCCCCTTCAGCCTCTATCTTTGACAACTGCCCTACTTCACCTGAACGGACAACAAAACATGCCAAGAAACATGGTGAAAAACTGTTTAGGCAGACTTGCTGTGCTCGGCAGCGTGCATCGCGAGGTAGGCGTTGAGGTTTTCGTCACTTATACCTAAGGTGCGCAAGATTTCAGCCATGAAGCTGACCGGGGCGGTACCGGGAGCTGTGACGACATGCTGATCGGCAACTGCATAAGGGACATCCTGATAGTAAGCGGCTCCACCATAATTCAGTTCCGACAGGTTTTCTGCCGAATTGGACGTATGACGGAGGTTATCGAGCACGCCCGATTGCGCCAACACACGAGTACCGTCGCAAATGCCAGCGACGACGATGTTTCTTTCATGGGCAGCGGCAACTAGCGCTGCGATATTTGGGGCCAGATCGGTTTGCCAGATAGTACCTCCACATACGATTAGCAGGTCAAGCTCATCGAGTAGGATGGTTTCGAGCGCCAAGTGCGGGGTGACAATCATGCCTCCGGAGGAGATGACTGGAGCGCCATCGGGGGTGGCGAAGCGCGTATCGAAGCCGTAATAGGCACGACCAGCGGAATTTATCAGGGCGGTTTCCCAATCGGAAAAATTTTCGGTGAGAATAGTAATGGCACGTGTCATTGGAGTGTCCTTCTTTATGTTGTTGATGAATGTCTGAGGAATTTTCCTTTCCACAGGAAACCAAAGAGTACTAGACACTACTGTCAGTTTTTGTCAGTAGTGTTTGACTCCTGTGGAGGGATGTCCTTAATTTCACGCTGCTCTTTGAGAAGAACTTGCTGGCGACGTGGATAGCTTTGGGGCTCAATCCTGTCGACAGGCAGCAAAGGCGCGCCACCTCGCCCTCCTCGGGGCTGGTCGCGTTTCGGAAGAGCAACGCCCAGCCTATCGCAACACTGAAGGAGCTACTCTTAAAAGCAAGATGGTTACCGCATGCTGGCGGCGACGGCGCCCGTGGCACTGAAGACGCGCGGCGGCGTCGACGCGACTGCATGGTTTGCTGAACTTGGTGCTGCGCTCGCCGCGTTGCCACCGGGCGCACACATCCTGGACGGCGAGATCGTCGTGCAGGATGAGATCGGCCGGTCTGACTTCAACCGGCTGCATGCGCGAGCGTTGCGGCGGTGCTGGTATGCCGGCGCCGATCCCGTCCTCTACTGCGTCTTTGATCTGCTGGTCCACGGTGGCCGCGACATACGCGCGCTGCCAATCGAAGAGAGAAAAGCGCGCCTCTGCGCCCTTCTCACCGGCGTAGAGAATGGCCTTCTATTCGTGGACAGCGTGCAGGATGGCGGTTGGCTCTGGCAGGCCGTGGTCGGGCTGAAGCTGGAAGGCGTAGTGGCGAAGGCTGTGGGCAGTGCCTATGTTGCTGGGGAATCGGGGGCGTGGCTCAAGATCAAGCGCCCGGGTGCCATAGCTCCGGGGCGCTTTCATCGCGCCATTTGATGCGGCCTGAGCGGGCAGATCCTGAAAGCGGCCGCCGGGCAGGCCTGCAGGCCGACGCGGCCGAGACGTTGAAAGCATCTCTTGCTGAACTTAGGGATCATGAATAAAAAAGGTTCATCGCCGATCTGCGGGGCAAGTCCGGAAGTCTCAGAACGGCCAGAAGCGGTCTTCGGCCCGCCTGTTTGTGCAGACAATCTAGCGTCGCTTACACCCAGACAGCAGTCATTCGCGCGCCGTATGTGTGCCTCGCCTCATCGGCCAAAGCTGTCGATGTGCAGTTGGCCTTGAGGTTGCGTAGGAGTGTCCGCTTTGCAGAGCGCCGAACTGCTGCTCTCGACCGTTGCCGTCACTCACACCGGCCGAAAGCGGACGGTCCCGTCGATGCGACTTCAAGTATTTTCTACAACATCAACACTGGACGTAACCGGCGCCATGCGAGCGGCGTGCCGCTTGCATGGCCTCCGTGTTGACGGAAATGTTAGATACCATTAACGGGAATGAGTATGGGGCGGTCTGGGGGCTATTCGTTACCGATCTCGCCAACCGCTCATCACGCCCACTTCTTCCCTAGCTCCTCCAGACCAGCCTTTTGCAGATCCTCCTGGCTCATCACAATGCGGAACTTGCAGTTGGCCTGGAAGTTGAGAAAGAAGGGCTCCGCAAAAGCAGGAACGTCGGATGGATTTTCGACGTTGATCAGGAAGACCCCGCAGCGCATTCCGTCTTGCTCAGTAAAGTACACCGCTTCCGGTTTGATCGCTTCTAGGATACGCCCAATGATCTCGCCCGCCTTCCCGCCTCTGACGAGGGAGTTGAAAGGCTCATGAGGGATTTCGACTGTGAGTAGCATCTTCATAATTCACTTTCCCTTTCATCGTTGCTGCGCCGTGGCCAGACTTTAGCCTCAGGCGCTCGAACCGCCTAACGTCGTCGCTCAGCGGCCCGTCGATCACGGCGGGTGGGCAAACCGACGCCGTGGCTGGCCGGGGCGCCGATACTACAAGATAGCACCGGCCACAGAGAAAGCTAGTTGTCGGCCCATCCCGCTCGCGGGCGAGGCTGAGCGTGATGGCGTCACGAGACGGCCACACACCGCGAAAGCGAGAGAGCCCGACAAAATGCGAGTCAGCCCGAGAGGCCATAACAAAGCAGTGACTGGTTGGCTGTCGGCGTGTGCATCTGATAGTGCCGTCGGATGACACTGCTGTACTTTGAGTTGTGCAGAGAAAGCTCAACTGTCCGTCGGCATGACCATGTGAATGACTGCTCCAACGGCCGTACCCAGCCTGATGATGGTGTTACTTAGTCCTTAGCGGACCGTCGCCAGAACTGGATCGCCCCCCCCAACTGTCCGCTTTGGCCGACCAACTGCCAGAGCGAATGTGGGCGCGGATGACCGTTGGATCCTGCGGATTCAACCGGTCAGCATTACTGCCTGACGAGAAGTCCTAAAGAGGATTCCGAATCCTCCGATCGCTGGGCAGGACAGAAGCTGGCTCACTAGAGCGAGCGTCTGACGCTGCCCATGCATGAATAGCCTTGAGAGAGGCTGCTGCTCGTGCAGGATCAAGGACCCGCAGCTTCGGCTGCGGTTCTTCTTTCTGGGTATTTCGGCACAACGCTGGTCTGTTTCCACTGAGACTGACGCTTCCGAGCGACCGATAAAGGGGTGTTCCCCCCAACCACAGCTTGCATTCCCGCTCCCCCACTCCCCGACCCTACCTCGCATAGGGAGCCATCAAGGCTTCGGTCCGCATCGCTGCCAGCATCCATCTTCACCAGCCTGCCCCCGTGGCACCATAGATCGTCGTCTTCTGGATCTATCAGCGCTTCCCGCACTTGAGCTAGGCTGGCCTGTCCACCCCATGATTCCGGGAGGGCACCGCATGCGGAACCAAGGACAAGCACAAGGGAAGAGACACCGGAAAATGAGAACGACAACAATGATGCGATCCATCAGATGCGCCCTGACACTGACCCTTGCGGCGGGCAGCGTCGCAGGGACGTCGATCTGCGCTGCCGTGGAGAATGCGGCCGCGAATGCAGACGCGATTTATCTCAACGGCAAGGTACTGACGGTGGACGCCAGCAACCGCACCGCGGAAGCGGTAGCCGTACGCAACGGCCGCATCCAGGCGGTAGGACACAGCAGCGACATCGAGGCACTGGCCGGGCCGGGCACCAGGGTGGTCGATCTCAAAGGGAAGACCCTGATTCCCGGCTTCGTCGATGCGCACAGCCATTTCCTGGCGACCGGTGCCGCGGAGGCGTTCTCCGTCGACCTGAGCAGCGCTCCCGTGGGCACGGTCAAGAACATCGACGAGATCGTCGCGCGCCTGAAGCGCAAGGCCGAAAGCACGCCCAAGGGAGAATGGATTCTTGGCCACGGCTATGACGACACCCTGGTCACGGAGAAACGGCACCCGACCCGAGCCGACCTGGACCGGGTATCCATCGATCATCCGATCTTCATTCGCCACGTCTCGGGTCACTTTGCCGTTGCCAACAGCAAGGCCCTGGAACTGGCGCAGATCACCAGGGACACCCCGAATCCGCAGGGCGGAGAATTCCGGCGCGATGCCGCCACGGGCGAACTGAATGGCGTACTGGAGGAGACCACCGCGCTGGCGCCGGTGGCGGCTAGGATACCGACGCTGAGCCGAGAGAAGAATCTCGAGGCGATCCGCAAGGCCACCGACATCTACACGGCCAAAGGCGTGACGACAGCGCAAGACGGCGCCTTCGGGAATCCCAGGCTGCTGGGCATGGTGCAGGAAGCGGCGGCGCAGGGGCAATTGCCGATCCGCCTGGTACTCTGGCCCACCGCTCCTGTCGCGAAGGCGCTGATCGACGGCAAGGCCGAGTTCCGCTCGCCGGATCCGCAATTGCTCAGGATCGGTGCCACCAAACTTTTCGATGACGGCTCGATCCAGGGGTATACCGGCTACCTGAGCCAGCCATACCACGTGCACGCGCCCGGCAAGGACCACGCCTATCACGGCTACCCCACCATGCCGCGCGACCAGCTTGCTGCGCTGGTGCTGGAACAACACAAGGCCGGTCGGCAGATCGCCATCCACGGCAACGGCGATGCCGCCATCGACGACATCCTGTTCGCTTTCAGCGAAGCGCAGAAGGCCTTCCCCCGTGCCGATGCGCGCCACATCATCGTGCACGCGCAGACGGCGCGCGACGATCAGCTCGACAGGATGAAGGCACTGGGCGTGATCCCGTCCTTCTTTGTCCTGCATACCTACTACTGGGGTGACCGGCACCGCGACGTCTTCCTCGGGCCGCAGCGCGCCCTGCGCATCAGCCCGGCGGAATCCGCGCTCAAGCGGGGGGTGCGGTTCACCATCCACACCGACACACCTGTGGTGCCGATGGATCCGCTGCGCCTGATGTGGTCGGCGGCCAACCGGATTTCGAGCAGCGGCAAGGTGATCGGAGCGGCGGAACGCATCAGTCCGACCCAGGCGCTGCGCGCGGTCACCATCGACGCCGCGTGGCAGGCATTCGAGGAGAACAGCCGTGGCTCGATCGAGCCGGGCAAGCTCGCGGACTTCGCCATCCTGTCAGCCAGCCCGCTGGAGGATCCGGCACGGATCAAGGACATCCAGGTGCTCGAGACCATCGTGGGAGGGAAGACCATCTATTCACGGTGAGGGGAATGGCCCGGTCCATGCTCCTGCTGCCCGGCAGGGTACCTGGAACAAAGGCCCGGCCTGCTTCCTCCTCCCGCGCTCAATAGCTTCTGCCGATTTGCTGGCCGAAGGTCACGGACGATTTCTCCGATCATTTGAGCCAGGGTGGTTGCCGCCGTCTGCACGGCCTGCGCCGCGGGTGACAAACGCCCCGGCGCAAAGCACGTCGTTCGAGCCAGCCCGGACCAGCACCAGTTGATTGGACCCTTCCGGCCAGGAAGAGTCAGCCGGCGCCCTCGCTCAGCCGGCCGGAGTCGGCTTGAAGCGTCATTCACTCATACCGTCGGTCGGCGTTCAGACGTCGGCTGTGGCCCCGGTTTCGGTCATAGGCCAGAGCCGATCAAACGGCCACTCAACTGTTGGATTCGTTCAGGAAGGCGGTCACTCACTCGCACAGTCTCCAAATGCGCAGAACGTAAGCCTTCTGCGTGGAAGCCGCCAACTTATGGGCGCTGGATGACGGGGCCCACACGCATCGCTTGCGCACTACAATGCTCCTGTACAGGCGGCGTCCTGAGGGAGTCTCCAGATGACCGACAGCAGCGTGAAATCCAATCTTCGCAATACGTGGGAGTCGGCAGCTCCCGGCTGGGCGATGTGGGAGCATGTGTTCGCAACCACTCTTTCGGGCGCCACGGACACGCTCATGGATATGGCCGGTATCCGGCCGGGCATGCGCGTTCTCGATCTTGCCTGCGGTGCCGGCAGCCAGAGCATCCAGGCGGCGATGCGAGTGGGTGCCGGCGGCGAAGTGGTCGCCAGTGATATATCGGGCACCATGCTGGAGCATGTCCGCCAAAATGCCGCTCGTGCCGGTCTTCAGAATATCGAAACGCTGGAATGCGCAGCAGACGAATTGGACGAGACACTGGCGCCGTTCGACGCGGCGATGTGCCGATTGGGATTAATGCTTTTCCCGTCACCTGGCGAGGCATTGGAAGCTGTCCGACGCGCACTCAAGCCTGGCGCGCGTTTCGCGGCGCTGGTCTTCACGACGCCGGCCAACAATCCCTTTATGGCCCAGCCAATGGCGATCCTTCTACGCCACGCGGGCAAGTCTCCTCCCGCGCCCGGACAACCTGGAATCTTCGCACTGGGAGGCGATGGCGTGATGGAACGCCTGATGAACGACAGCGGTCTTGGCGATGTGAAAACACAGCATGTTCGAGTGCAGCTCGTCTTGCCGAGCGCGTCCGATGCTCTGCAACTGATGCAGGAAGCCGCCGGGGCATACCGGGCTGTGGTAGCGGACCTCGACGTCACGGCGAGATTGAGCGCCTGGAACGAGGTTTATGAATGCCTAAAGCAGTTCGACGTCGGTGAAGGCTTCAAGACCGAGCTTGAACTCATCATCGGGTCAGGCGCCAAGCCAAGATAGTTTTCGCCCGTTGGAGACTGAAGGTCGCCTACGGGCCTAATCGCGTCGCCTCATGCGCGACACGGTACGACAGGAACGGGACCGTAAGAGTCCACCAGCTCGCGACTGACCGAAATCGCCTGCCCTCCCGATACGGACGTTCATGGTTAGTCGGCGTACGTCCGAATTGCGCTGCGGATTCAACAGGCCGATGCAGATCGGGAGAAAGCTTGAGTCCTGTCCGCGCGACCGAGTTTGCAGGTGTGAGCGAATGACGGCTCAACAACGATGGACGGCCGTTCCAGACACGAAGACTTGATTGACGGCGAAGGGTCGAAAAGCGACGACCGGCTCGCGACTGACAGAGGTCGTCTACGATTTCTATCGGCTCTCCATGCCCCACATCTGCAATATCAAGGGTGCCAGGTCGACGGCCTTTCAATTTGCATGACTGGCCGTTGGCTTCCTGCCATGGCATACGAAAGTTTGTTCGCCGCGTCGACGACTGTCTGTGCCAGCTCCAGCAATCGCTCTTCGCTTAGCCGGGAAGTCGGTCCCGAAATGCACATGGAGCCCAGCAGCCGCCAGTGCAATCCGAACACCGGTGCCGACACGCTCGAGACTTCAGCCTCGCGCTCGCCGAGCGACAGATGAAATCCACGGCGGCGGATCATTTCATAAAGCTCGCCCGGCTCACCTGAGAACGCCAGGATGACGCGGCCTGGCGAACCGCTGTCCAGCGGCAGGGCCGCCCCGATCCTGACGTGATGCCGGATGGCCTGCGGTCCTTCGACCCGGACGAGGCAGGTTCGCTGTTGTCCCTCCCGGACGTAGAACGAAGCGCTTTCGCCGGTCTTGATCGTCAGCTCCCGCAGCACCGGCTCCACCACTTCCTGAACATTGAAGGTTGCCTGGTAGCACGCGCCCAGCCACCCTGCTGCGCGGCCGAGCCGCCAGCTGCCGTCTTCCTTCTGCACCAGATAGTTGTCCGCCGCCAGCGTGCGCGCCAGCCGCAGCACGGTGGTCTTGTGGATGCCGGTCCGCCGGCTCAGTTCGGCAAGTGAGAGCTGGGGGTCGTTCACCCCGAACGCCTCTAGTACGCGCAGGGCGCGGGTGACCGCTATGACGCCCCCCGCGCCTTCGTCGCCTTTTGAAGAGCCCCTTGGATCACTATTCGCAGTCATAGAACGAAACGAGGTGCACTGTATGAAACGGCATTGTATGCCGTGAAACGGTCGATCACAATCCGAATCACAACGAAACCGAGATTCGGAGACAGTCAATGAAGGCAATTTCCCGTCGCTGCATATTCGTGCTTGCCGCAGGTCTGGTTCTGGCGTCGGCCACCACCCAAGCCGCGCCGCAGTACCCCACCAAGCCCATCCGGGTCATCGTGCCTTTTCCCGCCGGCGGGGGCACGGACATCATCGCGCGAGAAGTAACTAATACGGTTGCCAAGTCGACCGGCTGGGTCTTTGTGGTGGAGAACAAGCCAGGGTCCGGTGGCAACCTCGGGGTAGACGCGGCAGCCAAGGCGCCGGCCGATGGCTACACCATTGTCATGGGGCAGACCAGCAACCTCGCCATCAATCCCTCGCTGTATGAACGGTTGCCATATGACCCACTCAAGGATCTGGCACCCATCAGCCTGGTGGCATCCGCGCCGCTCGTGCTGGTGACCCATGTCAATTCGCCTTACAAGACGCTGAAGGACGTGATCCAGGCGGGCAAGGCAAAGCCCGGCGCCATCAACTTCGCCTCGCCGGGCAACGGAACGGTGGCACACCTTGGCGGCGAGCTGCTTCAAACGACCGCGAAGGTGAAGTTCACCCATGTCCCTTACAAGGGCGCAGCGCAGGCGGTCAACGACCTGATGGGCGGACAAGTCGATCTCTACATGGCCTCGGTGCCTACGTTGCTCGGGCATATCAAGAACAACCGGATGCGGCCGCTCGCGGTGACGTCCCCCAAGCGTTTGCAGGACCTGCTTCAGGTGCCGACCGTGGCCGAGTTGGGCTATCCCGGCTTTGATACCGCGACCTGGTTCGGCTTCGTCGCGCCTGCCGCGACACCGAAGGACATCGTGGTGCGCCTGAATACCGAGTTCAACAAGGCGCTCAAGTCTCCGGCGCTCGCCACCAAGCTGGACGAGCAAGGTGCATCGGTGCTGGCTGGCACGCCTGAGGCGTTCAGTGCGCTGATCAAGCAGGACATCGGACGCTGGGCATCGGTCATCAAGGCCTCCGGCACGAAGCTGGATTGACGCCCTTATCTACCCATCTATTTCATATTGCTGGAGTCCATCATGACCTTGCCCAACATCATCAAATCGTTTGAGCGCGTGCCCGCCGAGATCGTGGCGCGGGCTGCCAAGTTCCAACCGGCGATCCTCTCCGATGTCGGCGGACGCCGCGGTGCGTTGCATGGCCGGATCAGGGCCTTGCGCCCGACCATGAAAGTCGCCGGGCCCGCCTTCACTGTCGAGGTTCGCCCCGGTGATAATCTGATGATCCATGCAGCACTGGCGCTGGCGCAGCCGGGCGATGTTCTGGTCGTCGACGGCAAAGGGGACCAGACCTCTGCGCTGATGGGAACGATCATGATGCATGCCGCTCGCCAGCGCGGCCTTGCTGGTGTCGTCATCGACGGCGCGGTCCGCGACAGCCTCGAGCTGGAGGAAATGCAGTTCCCGGTCTTTTCGGTGGGCACGAACCCTAACGGCCCCACCAAGGAAGTTGGCGGGCGCATTGGACACCCCATTTCTGTTGGCGGCGTCACGGTGAACCCTGGCGACTACATCTGCGGCGATGCCGATGGCCTGGTCGTGGTGGAGCGCGAGAAGATCGAAGCCTTGCTCGATGCCGCGGCAAAGAAGGAAGACGCGGAAGCCCAGCGCATTGCCCAGATCAGGGAAGGCAATACCACCGCGCCCTGGCTGCTGGCATCGCTGGTGACGGCGGGCGTCCTGAAACAAGGAGAGGCACTGTGACGAACAAGCAAGTCATTATCGTCACGGGTGCCGACCTCGCGCCGGAAGCCCTCGCGCTGCTGGGTGACCATGAGATCGTATTCGCCGGGAAAACGCCCCAGAGCGCCGATATTGCAGCACTGGCAAAGGAGCACAACCCGGTCGGCATTATCGTGCGCTACGGCAGCATAACCGCTGAAGTCATGGACGCAGCACCAGCCTTGAAAGTGATTTCAAAACACGGCACTGGAACTGACACCATCGATAAAGCCGCTGCGCAGGCGCGCGGCATCAAGGTGGCCGCCGCGGCCGGGGCCAATGCCGCCGCCGTGGCTGAACATGCCTGGGCGCTGATCCTTGCGTGCGCCAAAGCTGTTCCACAGCTCAACGATCGCATGCGCCAGGGTCATTGGGACAAAGCAACTTACAAGGCCGTCGAGCTGAACGGTCGCACGCTCGGTATCGTGGGGCTCGGAGAGATCGGCCGCCGCGCCGCCGTGATTGGTGTGGCGATGGGCATGCATGTCACCGCTTTCGATCCTTATGCGACGACGGTCCCGGAAGGCGTAACGCTTGTCGACCTGCCTCGGTTGTTCAGGGAATCGGACGTGGTGTCGCTGCACTGCCCGTTGACGGAAGAGAACCGTGGCATGTTGAACCGTGCAACACTGGCGACGTTCAAGGACGGCGCGATCCTCGTCAATACGGCGCGAGGCGGACTCATCGACGAGCCTGCACTGGCCGAAGCCCTGCAGAGCGGCAAACTGTATGCCGCTGGCCTGGACAGCTTTGCCGTGGAACCGATGCCCGTGCCGCATCCGTTCCGCGACATTCCCAACCTGATCCTGTCGCCGCACATCGGCGGCGTCAGCAACGCGGCGTACGTGAACATGGGCGTTGGGGCGGCGAAGAACGTCCTGGCGGAGCTGCAAGGCGTGGCTACGCCGGCCTGACCGACGCACGGCTGCATCACTAACCAGAACAGAAGTGTCGCGGGAGGACCCGACGGACAGTCAGGTCTCCCCCTCAGCACAAGGAGACAAAGGTGTTCTATCGAACAATTGGCTGCCTGGTGGCAGGAACGACGCTGCTTGTCAGCCTGTCCGCTGTGGCGGCGTACCCGGACAAACCGGTCCGCATCATCGTGCCGAACCCTCCCGGCGGCGCCGTCGACGTCGTGACGCGCAAGGTTGCACAGAAGCTCACCGTGCAGACGGGGCAGAGCTTCGTCGTGGAGAACAAGCCGGGCGCGTCCGGCACGATCGGCACGTCCCAGGTTGTAAACGCACCCGCCGATGGCTACACGCTTCTGGCGAACGACAACTCCTATACCACGCTCCCCTATGTCTTCAAGAAACTGAACTGGGACCATCAAACAGCTCTGATCCCTATCGCGCCGTTCGCATTTTCGCCGGTGGTGCTTGGCGTCAAGGCCGATTCGCGCTTCAAGGACCTGGCGTCCCTCGTCACCTATGCCAAGGCGCATCCGGGAGAGGTGACGTTTGGCACCGGCGGCCCCGGTAGTTCGCCGCATTTTGCTGCCGAAGCGTTCCAACAGGCCGCAGGTATCAAGCTGATGCATGTGCCGTACAAGGGGGCTGGTGAGGCCATGGTCGGGCTGCTGTCCGGTAGCGTGGATTTGCTGGTCGTGTCGACCCCGACCGCGCTGGCGCCGGTCAAGGGTAATCAGATGCGTCTGCTGGGCATCAGTGGAAAGACCAGGGTGGATGTGTTCCCGAGCGTCCCTACGTTCGCTGAAGCTGGTGTACCCAACTTCAGCCTGTTCAACTGGTCAGGCCTTGCCGCGCCAAAGGGCACGCCGAACGATGTCATTACACGCCTGCAATCGGAAATCCAGAAGGCGCTCCAGGCGCCCGACATGAAGACGTTCCTTGCGCAGATGGGGTCGCAGCCAGGCAACCTGGACAGCCCCGCGTTCGCGCAGCTGATTCAGCGCGAAACCGCGCAATGGGCAACGGTTGCGCAGAAGGCGCATATTGAGAAGCAATAACCAGGAGCGGCGATGTTCCTACTTCAGCAACCGGCCGTACACGATGCACAGGTGCTCACCCGGCTTCCGGAGTCGTTCCGTCGGCACGACTCCGACAACGCGTGGGCGCATGCCAATCGCGGCGGGGCGACGATCGACTCATTCCTGGAGGGGCCGGTCTGGTCCGATGGCAATCTCTGGGTGACGGACATCCCCTACGGTCGCATTTTCCGTGTTTCGATGCAGGGCGACTGGGAGCTTGTTGCCGAGTATGACGGTGAACCGAATGGCATGAAGCGCCTGGCCAGCGGTGATTTCCTGATCACCGACTATCGCAACGGCCTGGTGCGTCTGGATGCAAAGTCGGGAACCGTAACCCCGTTTCTTGAGCGTAGGAATTCGGAACGCTTCCGAGGCGTCAACGACCTGACCTTCGATTCGCAGGGCAATCTCTACTTCACCGACCAGGGCCAGACCGGCTTGCACGATCCGACGGGCCGCGTCTATCGGCTGACGCCCGACGGCAAGCTGGACGTCCTGCTGGACAACGCACCGAGCCCAAACGGTGTCGTCCTCTCGCCTGACGAGAAGGTGCTGTTCGTCGCGATGACCCGCGGCAACAGCGTATGGCGCGTGCCGTTGCAGGCCGACGGTTCAGTCAGCAAGGTCGGGCAGTTCTTTTCCTCTTACGGCCCGAGCGGCCCCGACGGTCTGGCAATGAGATCGGATGGCCATCTGCTGGTGGCGAATCCTGGACTTGGTTATGTCTGGGTGCTCAACCATCGCGCCGAGCCTGTGGAGGTGATTCGTAGCCCCGGAGGCACATCGCTGACCAATCTGTGCTTTGGCGGCACCGAGGGCACCACGCTACTCATGACCGAGTCGACCACCGGGACGATCCTGTGCGCCGACATGTCGGTGGGCGGTGCACCGGTGCACGGAGGACGGCTGGCATGAACGGAGTATCGGGCGTTCTCGCCATGCCGGACGCATGCCTCCGCCAGAGCGCCACGGCCGAGCAGCAAGAACGCGGCCTCACCCACGCCGCGTGCCGCGGGACTATCGCGCCTCGGTCGATTCGCGCTCGAACTCCCGGATCACCGGGTTGCCAAGGATGGCATCCCTTCCCGCTTCGATCAGGCGATCGACGTCCTTCTCGGGCAGACGAAGTCTGGTCGGCAGATCGTTCAGACTTGCAGCACGCTCCTTGTCGAGGGCCTCAAAAGAGATCCGCGTGACGAAGAATTCGACTTCATCGCACCGCCAGCCTGGGCGGCGTGCAGCGATCTCCTGCTGCCGGGAATGCGGCATCCCGCACCGATACGCCACGAGGTCGTCGCGCCACTGCCGCATCATGGGAACGAAGGCGTCATAGCTCATTCGAACGTTGGTCGCCATTGCCGCGTCGATGGCCGCGCTGGCGACTTCGATTCCGGATGGGCCACCCTGGCTTCGGTTCCAATCGCCGCGCGGGCCCTGGCCGGCGTCAACAACGATGAAAAGCAGCCGCCGCACATTGATCGCGTCGTTCTCGCTCATGGGACCGTAAGCCGTGCCCAGCAGCAGGCGCGTTTGCAAAATGGTGGCCAGGCCGTAGTTGTCGGTCACCCCGCCGTCGACCAGCTTGATGTACTTTCCCTTCGAAGTGTC
This sequence comes from Cupriavidus sp. CP313, assembly GCF_054072015.1. NCBI lineage: Bacteria > Pseudomonadati > Pseudomonadota > Betaproteobacteria > Burkholderiales > Burkholderiaceae > Cupriavidus > Cupriavidus sp. CP313. The sequence continues at coordinate 18,110 of NZ_JBSVZB010000014.1, forward strand.
CCGGTGACCGCGAACGGCGGTTGCCAACGCGCCAAGCAGCAGCGATTGCCCAGGCCTCTGGGCGTGGTCAAGGCTCGGCAGCGGTGCACTGCAAGCCTCGGGATATTTTTGAAGGACGATCGGTGCGAAGAAGAGCGGGACCGCCATGGATGCGGCGACGGCCTCGGAAACGGGAAAGCTCGCGAGATCACTGCATAGCGCATCGAATGCCAGCTGGCTGAACGGGAATGCGACCCGGTAGTAGACGTTCGTGGCGTTGATCCAAACGATTGGCTTGCCGCGGCGGAACATGTCGGCGTACGTCGCGCCCTTGAACACGTCTTCGTCGAGCCATGTCCGGAGATCTTCCCGATCATTGAGGCCTCCCGCGAAGAGGCGCGCAAGGTTGACCGGATTCAGCAGACTGAAGCGAAGTCCCGCCTCTCCGTCCTTCAAGAGCACTGATCGAAAGGTCGACAGGCTGGCCTTGCCGTGCAGACCGTAGTACCCAGCGGTGATAGAGCCTCCCGACACGCTGCTAATGAATCCGAGGTCGTCGAGCAGGGAGGCGCCTCCCGGACCTCTCATGGCGTCGAGCCCCTGCAGAGCGCCGAAGGCGAAGGCTGCGGCTCGCGTGCCACCGCCAGAGAACGACATGGCAACGGTTGTCTGGCCGGCGACGTCGGTGGGTTCGCGCATGGCCGCGGATGCGCTGCCAGCCGCGGCCTGAGGCAGATTGCGCGGAGCATTGTGAAGCGACCCGCAGGCACTGAGTCCCGCAAGTAGAAGCAGCATCAGAGTGCGGTAGGCCCTGCCGCAGGCGTGTCGCTCTCTCCCTGGCCCCCCCACTCGCCAAGGCAGGCCGCTCTTGCGGCGAAGAGTGTGGTCATGTCGAAACTTGCACATTGGACTAGGTCAGGAACGGGCTCGGCGTGGTGGCGGCCCGCAGGAAGGGAAGGTCGAGTTTCGTTGCCGCCAGGACCCGGTGTGTCCGGGTCCCTCGGAATATTACGGCATCTCCATGGGGACCGCACGACCCGCAGATGGCGCCTGAGCAGCTTCGGAAGAAAGTTGGAGGGCGGACGAAGATCAATCAGGTACTGAATGCCAACTTGACCGACCTTGATTGGTTCGCCTGGTGCCACGCCGCTAGCGGTCATCTTCAATCGCCTCCAAGTTATCGGAGCCGCCACGGTGGCGAGTTCCAGGAATCAAACCGCTCACCGGAGCCAGGGTCTCACATGTCACCAGATCATCAAATTTTTTGAACCATATTTACAATTCAGGCTGGCTGTTTCCGCACTTTCCTTCGCTATAGTTCGTCACATGGACGGCACGACAACGCAACAGAGCGAACAAAGCGCCGCCACACAAAGAACGCAAAATCATTGAATAAATTTCATCGGAGAGAGCACCATGTCGAACGCCAAGCTGGAAGTCCTGACCCCGCGCAATAGCCAACTGATCATCATCGACCACCAGCCCCAGATGGCTTTTGGCGTGCAGTCGATGGACCGCCAGACCATGAAGAACAACGTCGTGGGCCTGGCCAAGGCAGCGAAGATCTTCGACGTGCCGACCACCATCACCACGGTCGAAAGCGATTCATTCTCCGGCTATACCTACCCCGAACTGCTCGACGTCTTCCCCGGCAAGCAAACGCTCGAACGCACCTCGATGAACTCCTGGGACGACCAGAAGGTGCGCGACGCGCTGGCCGCCAATGGCCGCAAGAAGATCGTCGTGGCCGGCCTGTGGACCGAGGTCTGCAACACTACCTTCGCGTTGTGCGCGATGCTTGAGGGCGACTACGAGATCTATATGGTGGCCGACGCATCGGGCGGCACGACCAAGGAAGCCCATGACTACGCCATGCAGCGCATGGTCCAGGCAGGCGTGGTGCCCGTGACCTGGCAACAGGTCATGCTGGAATGGCAACGCGACTGGAAGAACCGCGAAACGTACGACGAGGTGATGGCCGTGGCCAAGGAACACTCGGGCGCCTATGGCATGGGGGTCGACTATGCCTATACGATGGTCCACAAGGCCGCGCAACGCACGGCAACCACGCACGAATCGCTGGCTCCCGTGCACGCACCGGTCGTCGAGCGTTGATGCATATCCGCCACCAGTCATCCCTCGGAGCGCACAAGATGATTCCAGGTCGAAGCGTAGCCAACGGCGCCCTACTGCTGGGATGCTGGCTGGCCATCAGCACGTCCAGCGTAGCGGCGGCAGCGATCGTCGCCAACGCGCTGATCGCATGATCGCCCCCTCCGCGGGGGAAACCTTCCCCCGCGGGCATGCCCCTGCGAGACAAACAAGCGAAGACAATGCTGCCGGCGAGCGTTTGCCACCCTTCAGCATTGCCGGATCGGCCGAGCGCCTGGAGTTGGGCGAGTGCAAGGGCCGCTGCACCCATTTACAGGATGGATCTCAACCATGAGCGCAAACGTCAACGCATCAAACAATACGGAAACAAACGAAAACCCCAGCCTCTGGGAAATATGCAAAGCGCCAATCCTTCTTACTATTGTGGGCGGCGCCATCGACACGATTGGCTTTATTGCGCTGCTGGGCTTCTTCACCGCACACGTCACCGGAAACCTCGTGCTCGCGGGAGCGGCATTCGTCAAAGGTGGGGCCGGCTTATGGATCAAGCTCGGCGCCATACCACTCTTCATTGTCACGGTCATCATCAGCAAGATGCTGATTGACCGCAACCAGCAGACCCACCAGACCCACCAGACCTTAGGTTGGCTGTTTGTTGCTGAAGCGACCTTCTTGCTGGGTTTCATGGTCGCCGGCCTGTATCTCGAACCGTTCGATAATCCGGATGGCGCGGGCCTTGCATTGACTGGAGGCCTCGGCCTTGTCGCGCTTGCTGTCCGAAATACTGCCAGCAAGACACTGATCAAGTACATCAGCCCCAGCACCATGATGACCGGGAACACCACCCAGTTGGGTATCGATCTGTCGAATTACTTGCGCGCCAGGACACGCACCAATTTCCAGGATCTTCTCAAAAGCGCAAGTGTTGTGATCGGCTTTGTGATCGGGGCTTTCCTGGGTGCATCCCTCTATGTGACGATCGGATTCTGGAGTGTCCTTCCATTTATACTTCCCGTCGCATATATGGCGCGCATGGCATTTCGCAACCAATTCAGATGAGTGAATGACATCATGAGCATCAGCACAAACAGGCTTGAATCATTCAGCGATGGTGTCATTTCCGTAAGCTTGACACTCATGTTGTTTCAACTACAGGTTCCGGAAGGCTTTTCGCTTAAAGACATCCTTAATAATGCCTCTAATTTTTTCGGCTATGTACTAAGTTTTGTTTACGTCGGAATATACTGGAACAACCACCATCACCTGTTTAAAGTTGCCCGTGGAATTAACGGCAAAATTATGTGGGCGAACCTCCACCTGCTGTTTTGGCTAAGCATGATTCCATTCACCACCACCTGGACTGGAAAATCTGCCTTCGCGCAGACACCGACGGCAATGTATGCATTTGTCCTGTTCATGTGCGCCGTCTCTTACTCACTGCTCACAAAACTCATCATCAAGTATGACGGCGAACATTCCGCACTTGGGCAAGCCATCGGAAACGACCTCAAAGGGAAGCTCTCCATCCCTATCTACGCATTAGCGATCCTGGCCAGTTTTTTCAGCAGCGTAGCTGCGTTTTTTATACTGACCTTAATGGCTGGCGTATGGTTCGTTCCCGATTCCCGCATTGAAAAATATCTGCTCGATAAAAACCCATGAACTCTGACGGTATGGGGCTCAGGATTGAGCCAGATGTGAGCCCAGGACACGGAGCATGCCATGCTCCGTTGCCACATCCGGAACAAGGAAGCGTTCGGACTGACCCTGCGTGTATTCGGGTTCCAAATTTCCAGCAACTCTGGTGGACTAGACGCTGACACATAAGGCAGCATCGTGCTTGTACAGACTAAGTTCCGAAGTCATGACAAGAATTCGAAGCATCGCATTGGCTGCATTACTGAGCATTTCACCCCTGTCCCATGCCGATCCCAGCATTCAGGTCGGTTTCTCCCCGGAAGGCTCGGCGCGAAAGCTTGTCCTGGAGACTATCGGCAGCGCCAAGCACACCATACAAATGCTCGCCTACTCGTTCCAGGCTCCTGACATCATGCAGGCACTGGTCGATGCCAAAAATCGCGGCGTAGAAGTGCGCGTGGTGATAGACAAAAAACGCAACTTGGGCCGTGCGAGCAAGGCAGCCATGGACTTCGTGACCCGTAACGGTGTGGAACTGCGGACCAACGACCATTTCCACATCCATCACGACAAGACGATTATCGTCGACGGCAACACGGTCGAAACGGGCTCCTTCAATTTCGCGCCGTCCGCCGAGACCGCCAACTCCGAGAATGTGGTCGTCATTCGAGACATGCCGGAAGTTTCACGCCAGTACATCGAGCATTGGCAATCACGCTGGGATCTCGGGAAGGCATATCCCACACCCTGACTGGCGCCAGCTTGTCGGATCGCCGCGACAATCGGGCTCTTCCCGGCCAATAGCGGCCTGTCGCCGCTCCCGGACAAAATACGTTCCTGAGAGGCGCATAATCCTAGATGAATTGCGCTTCGTTCGGTCGGCGGACGCGCCGCAAGTGGCACGCCCCTTACCTTCAACGCCGGCGGACTGACGATAATCCTTAATCCGAAGGAGTTCGAAAATGACACTTAGCGGCGGCGCTCCGATCGAACCAATCAACATTGGTCAATTGAGCATTCAGTACCTGATTGATGGAACTGCCACGGGCGGGATGGGTGTTTTCGAATTGACTGTGGCCCCCGACTCACAAGTCCCACCGCCACATAGCCACACACGTAACGAAGAGTGCGTCTATGTGCTGGAGGGCATACTTCGGTACTCGGTCGACGGGGTAGTCCGAGACCTGGTACCGGGCGAATGGATGTTTACCCCACGTGGGTCGGTTCATCACTTTAGCAACCCGCAGAATGGCACGGCCCGCGCACTGATCGTCCTTACGCCCGACATAGGTGCTCAGTATTTTCGTGATGTCGGAACAATCGTAAGCGCCGGCGGGCCGCTCGACCGCTCGAAGCTTATCGGTGTCATGTCCAGGTACGGGCTGGTGCCGGCGCCACCACCACAATGAAACCTGGGCGCTGAACGTCGGTTTTTCGGAAGACTCATCTGACTGCTCAGGGTCGGGAAGAGACGCCCCTATAGCCCGGGCCAAGGCCCCTTCTTGGGCCAGAAGCGCCCGTGCCATCGCTCTCACCACCGCCGCTACCTAAGAGCAAGCGGCCGGATTCTTGCATGTGGGCGCCGGGACTCGTTCGCCGATGGGCTCCACCCGCGGGCCGGCACCGTCCGGACCCGCGCGGACGCAACTGGCAACGTGGCTCGGGAAGTACTATCCTCCCATGGGCTCAGGTAAGGAGGCCAAATGTCGCAAGGTTCTCGGCATTTTCGCAAAGCGAATCTCACTGTACTCTGCATGGCAGGCGTGCTCGTTTCGTGTACCACACCGAGGATGTCGGCTCCGCCCGAACTCCAACCCACCGACGCGCGTGGAACGATCGCGGTGCTGCACGCATCCGGTGTACAGATTTATCAGTGCAAGCGTGCGAACGACGGCCGGTTGTTATGGAGCTTTTCGGCCCCGGAAGCAACCCTGAAGGATGACACCGGACAACTCGTCGTCAAACACTACGCTGGGCCGACCTGGGAAGCGCCTGACGGCAGCAAGGTGACCGGCAAGGTATTGCGACAGACGCCCAATGCTCAGGAGCCGGACAGCATTCCACTCTTGCTGTTGCAGGCAACGAGCACCGGCGGAGCTGGCCTGCTTGCGAGGACGCGTTACGTGCAACGGCTGAATACGTTAGGCGGACAAGCCCTCCCTCAGGCCTGCACACAGGAGGGACAGGAGAATCGCATGCCGTATCGGGCGGACTACGTCTTCCTGGAATAGCCAAGGTGACGCTGGCAGATACCGTGCCGGTTAAGTACTCCCCGCTGGCGCGGCTTGAGTTCGGCGTCTTGAAGCAGAGTTTCCGCAGGTGCTGGTGCTGGCAAGTGCCTGCCTTTGCGTCCGGATCAGTCATGGAGAGCTGTCCGTCAACGCTGCTCTTTATCTGCTCGCCGAGCTCGCTCAGAGAGCGCATCTGTCCTTTGACCTTGGCGAGCCTCTCCTTGAGGTCACGGCTCGGCAGCCCGATCGATGCATCGCTGTCGGTGGGTCCAGTTCGGCCAGGTAGCGCGTTGCATTGCGCTTCACGTTCCAGTCGCCGGCTCGACTCGGACTGAAGGAAAAGAATGACCTGCCTGTGCGGGACCGGCCGGCCCACGAGCACGGCCAGCCCCTGCATGCTACACGGCGGCAACGTCACTCGGCCTTGTAGCCCGATGCTTTGATGGGCCGTTCCCAGCGCCTGAGCTCGGCGACCTGGGTCTCGCCGAGTTGCTGCGGGCCGGCGTAGTTCGCATTCAGGCCGATCTCGCGGACGCGCGCCTGGAGATCGGGCGCCTTGAGCACTTCGGCTATCGCGTCGGACAGGCGCTTGACCTTGTCGGCCGGCAGGCCTGCCGGGGCGAACAGGCCGACGAAGGCCTCCGCTGTGGCGTCGATTCCGGCCTCCTTGAGCGTGGGCACGTCGGGCAGCGCCGGCGATCGCGCGTTACCCGTGACCGCGAGGATGCGCAGGCGGCCCGCGCGGTGATGCTCGATGGTCTCCGATATCGTGTCCACCATGATGGGAATCTGTCCGCCCAGCAGATCGGACACCGCCGGCGCGCCGCCCTTGTAGGCCACGTGCGTGAGCGGCACGCCTGAGGCCTGCGACAGCAGCACGCCCGCAAAGTGCGGCACGGTGCCTGCGCCCGAAGTGCCGTAGTTGGCGCGGACCGGGTTGGCCTTGAGCCAGTTCAGCACCGCGCGGATGTCGCCGGCCGGCGCCGCCGGACCCGCCGTCACCGCGAAGTCGAAGGTCACCACACGCGCGATGGGCGTGAAGTCCTTCACCGGGTCGTAGTTGAGGTTGTAGAGCCATGGCGAGATCACCAACGCGCCGCTGGGCGAAATTACCAGCGTGTTGCCGTCGGCCGGCGCGCGCTTTACTTCCCCAAGCACCAGGCGACCGCCAGCTCCAGGCTTGTTCTCGACGATCACCTGCTGGCCGAGCGGCAGGCGCAGGCGCTCGGCCAGCAGCCTCGCCACGACATCGACCGAGCCGCCGGGCGCGAAGCCGACCAGCAGCTTGAGGGGCGGCTTGTCCTGGGCGAGGGCGCCCATGGGCAGCGCGGCGGCCAGCGCCATGGTTGCAGCCACCCGATTGAAAACGCGTCGCTTCATCATGGTGAGAGTCTCCTTGGTCAGCCGAAGTCGATCAGAAACCGAATACTCGCATGGCATTGCTCGAACGCACGGCGTCGCGCTGCGCGGCGGACAGCCGCTCGGTATTGGCGAAGGACCCGCGCGTGTCGTGAACCTGGTGCGGCCAGTCGGTGCCGAACATCACGCGGTCGGCGCCGACGACCGAGATCAGGAACTCCAGCGAAGCCGGACTGTACGAGATGCAGTCGTAGTGGATGTGGCGCAGGTAGTCGATGGGCGTGCGCTGCATCTTGCGCCGCTGGGGGATCTCGACCTCGTGGCCCTTCTCGAAACGGCCGGCCAGGTAGGGCAACGCACCACCCGCATGCGAGGCGATGATCTTGAGGTTGGGGTATTGGTCGAAGAAGCCCTCGAAGATCATGCGCGTGATGGCGAGCGTGGTGTCGAACATGAAGCCCACGGACCAGCTCAGGTCGAACTTCGTCATGTCCATCAGGTCGGCGCCCGGCGGGTCGGTGGGGTGCACCAGCACCGGCAGCGCGCGACGGTCGATTTCGGCCCAGATGGGTGCGAAGGCCGGGGCGGTCAGGCTGCGGCCGGCGATGTTGGCCAGCACCATGACGCCGCTCGCACCGTTGTCGCAGGTGCGCTTGAGCTCGTCGAGCGCGCGCTGCGGGTATTCCCACGGCAGCGAGGTGAACCAGCGCAGCCGGCTCGGGTGAGCCGCCTGCGCCTGCGCCAGCGAATCGTTGGATTCGCGCGCCGCTTCGCAGCTGGTTTCCTCGTCGCCCCAGAACACATTGGGGCAAGTCAGCGACATGACTGAGATGTCGATGCCGGCCGCGTCCATGTGCTGGATGCGTAGATCGTAGTCGAAGTGCCCTTTCTGTGGGATGACCACGGGCGTGTCGCCACGGAATACCTCGTGCTGGCCGTCGGGGCGCTGCTGGATGTTGTAGAGGCCGCCCTGGCGCTTGAGCAGCTCCAGCCAAGGTTTTGTGAAGATGTGGGTGTGAACATCGATAACAGGCATCAAGGGGGCTCCTGTGGTGTGTGAGTGACGGATGTTCGATCGAGGCCTAGTGTCCTGTTCCGCAAATACCTTGCCATGAAATCGCCCAGTTGGCCGCCACGCGTCGTTGCTCGTCGTTGCCATAGCTACGGCTATGGCGCCTCCTCGCGCCTAGCCTGACGACCAACTGGACGATTTCATTTTGGCAAGCCATTTACGGAGCAGGACACTAGACGCTACTGTAGTGATCTGGCATAAACGTATTGGCAGATATCTTGATACCAGGATAAGTAAATACTTATGCCCGACCGACTCACCGCCCTAGCCCTTGAAACGCTGGGCCGCATGCGCTCGCGCCTGAAGGCGCGCCAGCTCAACCTGCTGGTCGCGCTGAGCGAGTACGGCTCGCTCTCCCGCGTGGCGCAGGAATGGGGGGTGACCCAGCCCTACTTGACGCAGATGCTGGCCGAGATCGAATCCATGATGGGCACGGCTCTATTCACGCGGCAACGCGGTGGCGTCACGCCCACGCCCGTGGGGCGCATCGCGATCTCGCGCGCATCGCGCCTGCTGGTCGACCTGCAGGACTGGGCCAACGACATGGCCGCAATCCGCCTGGGTTTCACCGAGCGGCTCAGCATCGGCGTGATCCACTACCTGTCCGGCCAGTTGCTGTGCGACACGCTCTCGCACACGCGCGAGCAGGTCGGGCCGTTCGTATTCTCGGTGGAGGAAGCCAGTAGCGACCGCCTGCTGGCCCTGCTTCGCGAGCACAGGCTCGAAGGCGTGGTGGCACGCGCGCGCGGCGCGGCGCAGGTGCGTGACCTGCGCTGCGACATCCTGTTCCGCCAGCGCCCAGCGCTGGTGTGCCACCTCAAGACTGCCAAGCATCTGGGCAAGCGCGCGCTGGACTGGCACGAGCTCGCCACCATGGACTGGGTCCTGCCGCCCGCGGGCACGGCGCTGGGCGCCTCGGTGCTGGACCTGTTCCTACACGTGGGCGAAGAGCCACCGGTGCCGGCCATCGAAACCCATTCGCTCAAGATCGTCGGCCGCATGATCGAGCGCAATCCGTCGATGGTGGCCATAGTGCCCGCCGACGTGGCGCACGATCTCTCCACCCGCGCGCACGTGGCCAGCGTGCCCTGCGACTTGGAGTGGCCGCTGCCGCCGGTGGCGCTTTACCGGCGCCAGGGTGCGGGTGACTCACCCACCATGGCGACCTTTGTGCGCACGCTGAAGACCCTGTGCAAGCAACGGTTCTGATGACCGCCGCCGCACTGCGCACCATCTGATCAGGCCAGGGTCACTCAATTCACTCTTGACATGAAAGGCCAGCCGGCCAAATTGGCGATGATGCCAACCCACAACCACTGCGACGGGATCTCGCAAGTGGGCCATGCGGTTGCCCGATGGCCGCTTTCCGCAGGCGCCTGTACCCGCTGTGAGCGCCAGATCGCGCCCCCGCAAAGCTGCTGTTCGAGGTTGAGTTCGTCATGGCCGACGCCAGACCCCTTGCGAATGACTGCTGCTTGCAAACTGTGATTCCGCGTCACGTTGGCCGACCAGCGGCTTCCTGGGTAGACCTGCCAATCGGTCAGATAGCCCGGCACGGACTCCATTGGGTCGGGACGCGCCGACTGGCAGGCACCGGTCGGAAGTCCCATTCCGGCCAGGAAGAGTCAGCCGGCGCCCTCGCTCAGCCGGCCGGAGTCGGCTGTTTCCGTCATTCGCTGACTAGATCCGAACAGTCGTGTAGGCGCCAGACTCTTGGACTTCAGTGTCGCTGACAAACAACAGAATGCTTGCAGTCAATTGAGAGCGGCATCGGCCACCGTGCCGCCGCCATCCTTGGCCAGTGCGCGCGTTGCACAACATCGGCCTTTGCGGCGAGTCGTATCGACTCCTACGCCCATCATCCATACTCTCGGAGTTTAATCGGGCAGTTCGATAGGGTTCAAGCTGCTGAAATGGTCGGTCCAGAGAGTAACATTTGGAAGATTGGGATCTTCCACTCGTACCAAAATGCCGTACTCATCGTAATATTTTCGATTCACCGACCGAAAACGGTGCAGGTATTCGCGATCGTCTGTCATGACAAAGTACTGATTGCGGCGTATGTGCCGATCCGGTTCTGGCGGCTGGTATTTGTTTCGGAAGCCCATGCCCAATGCTTCCGCTTGAAGTCGGACCACAGGATAGAGATTTAGATAGTTGTTCGTAATGTTGATGACGATAAAGCCATCGGGTTTCAGATGGCGTCTGTAGAGCTGGAAGGCTTCCCGAGTCAGCAGGTGAATCGGCACCGAGTCTCCGGTAAAGGCGTCCAATGCAATGACGTCATACAGGACGTCGGCGGGCTGCTGCTCCAGTTTCAGGCGAGCGTCCCCGATGATGACCTGCTTGGCTTGTGCGAGGCAGGCGGACAGATTGTCAAACCATTGGCTGGCGACCCGCACCGCGTCCGGGTTGATCTCATAGAAATCGTAGCGGTCGGCCGCCCTGGCATACGTCGCCAGCGTTCCGGCGCCAAGTCCGATAACGGCCACGCGCAAACTGGGCTTGCGGGATTTGGCATAGCCGAGCGTTTCCCCCACGCCACTCTCTTCCGAGTAGTAACCGACGGGCAACCGGCGTTTTTCCCGATCGAGGTATTGGATGCCGTGAATGACCTGGCCGCTGTAATACACGCGGTAGTTTTCAGACGGGCTATGTTGATAACGGCGCTCTTTGACCGAAATCGTCCCATAAAAATTGCGCGACTGATGCAGCGCAATGTCGGTGTATTCCGGGTTCGAGTCGGACCGCCAATGCAGCGGGTCCTCCCAGTAAAGGACCACCCCTGCCAGGCTTAGACAGACCGGCACAGCCAGGGCAATAGGAAGGGCTTTGCCCTGCGGCCGGCTGGCCCACCTGCCGGATGCGCTGCCTTGACTTTCTTTACTGCCTGGCGCGCGCCATTCGGAAGCAAGAATGAAGCAACCGAGGACAATGGCCGTAACGAGACTCAGCGGCCATTCATAGTAGTCCGCGAAGAAATTCGTCGCAATCAGCGCGACGAACAGTCCGCCGCATGCCCCGCCAAAGGACATCCAAAGATAGAACTCTGTCAAAAATTTGGGATGACTGGGGCGTCGCCGATACAACTCTCCATGCATCATGAAGCAGATGAGAAACATGACGACAAGGTGGCTCCAGCGGACTTTGGTCACGCCATAGTCCCAGTCCTGACCGAACCAACCGGGAATTTCGTTGCGCCCGCTGAGCAGTACGGCAGTAAGCACGCAGGCAAAGGCAACCCAACGGCGGCGGTACCAACGGGGATGATCAAAGCAAATGATAAACGTCAGCAGATAGAGGCTGAGTGTGCCGACCCACAGCCTTGGCTCCGGGGCAATATCGTGGCTGACGTGATCCGTGGTCGCAATGAAGGTCAGCGACGCCAGTCCCGGTAGCACTACCCACGCGATGCGCTGCGTCAGCGTTGGCTGGTCGGGTGCCTCAGTCGTTCCAGTCATTGTTGAATTGCCTTCGGCAGGAAGCTGTCTGGCCATGCTTCTGACACGAAGCGTGACCATGCCGCACAAAAGGGCAAAAACCCAGAATCCATACACCCAGAAGCGACCCAATTGCGGCAATTCGAACAGCGGTTCGAAGACGTATGGAAAGGAAAGCAGCGCAATAAACGATCCCGCGTTCGACAAGGCATACAGGCGATACGCCGAATCGCTGGGGCGGGCTCGGGAAAACCAATACTGAATCAACGGACCGGTCGTGGCCAAGCAAAAATACGGCAGTCCGACACTCAGCCAAAGGAGCAGCAGAATCTTTGTGATTGGATTCTCTTCACCTGTGGGTTTCATGGATTGGCCGGGCACGACCCACATGGCCAACACTGCCGCTGCGATCAGCAAGACGAAGTGAACTGCGGTCTGCACGCGGGGGGAGCCGTGGCGGGTAATCGTGTGTGCATAGACATAGCCGCCGAATAGGACGCTTTGAAAAAAAAGCATGGCGGTGGTCCACACCGTCGGGCTGCCGCCAAACCACGGCAAGATCAGCTTGCTCACCAGCGGCTGGACCTGAAACAGGAGGAATGCACTTAGGAAGACTGTCAGTGCAAAAAGCACAACCACCTTGATGTCAAGGCACTTCGCCGCTGTCTCGACCTGTCGAACCATGAGCGAACTCCTGCCAAAGGGTTACCGCATCAAGAGAATGTTGCTCCAGTACTGGGGCATCACCGGCAGCCGGCTTGTACCGGAAGAGATTCTATCCAATTCGATATGACTCACTCGAATAATCGCTTGACTCAACGGCCTCAAGCTGACGGAATAGGTCGGGAGTGACTCTATGGCATCTTCGGAAGTGGGTATTTACACGCGCCGCACCTCTGTAACTTAGGGATTGGCCGTCTGCGAGGCGCAGAATCCGCGGCAGTGTCGGCTTTTGCCGATAATTTGCCAAGGCCCACAAGGATATGAACGACGGCGGAGCGGTCATTGCCGCACTGTTGATCCGAGCGGCAGAAGAGGGTCAGACAGCGACCATGCGATGAAGTGCAGACTTGGTCTCCCTTCATAAGAAAGGAGATCGTCATGGAAGCACTGCACTCCCCTCACGGCAATCACATCCCTTGGAACAAGGGCAAGCTCACTGGACAGAAGCCGCCATTGAAACTCAGCGAGATTTGGGCAATACGTACTCGGCTACAGATTCAGGTCACCGACAACAATTCCGCCCCAAGCAGATCGGTCCCGTACGAATTGTCAATCGCACAGAGCCAATTACCCTCTGGCCCCTTCCTGAAAACGTACGTCGCACGTCTGATCGTTGCGACCGCAGCACCCGCCGCATCGAGCGAGTTGAGTACCGTCTCCATAATCACAAGGGCAGTATCGCCGTTCTCCAGTACGACCGACTCGCCTTGACTGACAGTCATGCTGTGATTGAAGTGCTCGGCGATCGCGACGAATGCACGGCGAATCTGCTCCTTGCCCCTTGCAATCATGCCCGGCTTGACGACGAGCATTGCGTCGTCGGCATAGATTGCCATTAGCGTATCAAAATCCTCTGCAGTGATCGCAGCATCGGCGGTCCTGATGATCTGCGTGAGCTCGTGCGCTGACATCGTTGGGTTCCTCTGTAATGAGAGCCACTGAAGCGGGCAACAAAAAACCCGCCACCGGGGCGGGTTTTGCACTTTGGCCAGATGCACGCTACCCACCGAAAGATCGGATGGCGCGAATAATCAGCAGTGCGGGAGCGTATGCGTATGACATGCCACGTATTCTGTCACGGATTCCGATTGACATGCTGTTGATCACCCAGGCGCCACAGTCGATCGCCAGCAGAACCTCAAGGCCTGCCAAGTAGTGCTGCCGCTGATTGCGAATCATTATTGGGTGCACTATGCTGATTGCTCCCACGATACGGAGACGCTCATGCTTAGAATTGGCGCGCTGATGGCAATGATCCTGGTGTCCGGTTCCGCGCTGGCCAGCGCGAAATGTCCCGCACACCCCAAGAGCGAGTGGATGAAGGAGAGCGATGCCCGCGCCAAGATTGAAGCGCAGGGCTACAACATCAAGAAGTTCAAGGTCGACGGGAATTGCTACGAGATCTACGGCACGACCAAGGAAGGGAAAAAAGCGGAGATCTACTTCGATACCAAGACGCTGGACATAGTCAAGGCGGAAATCGAGAAGTAACGCTGCACCTCCCCGCCGCCGCGCCATGAAGCCTTCACGCCAGTCTGTCCGGGTCTGGGATCCCATCGTCCGTTTCACGCACTGGGGCGTGGCGGCACTGGTGCTCTGGGACCTGTACGAGGATTCCGGCGGGCCGCTGCACCGCAACCTTGGCTACGCGGCCGTGTGCCTGGTGCTTGCCCGCGTGGCGTGGGGTATGGTGGGCAGCGGCGCCGGGAATATCCGCGAATGGGTTCCCGGCCGCAGCGGCGTGCTTGCCTACGTCAAGGCCGCCGTTGCCGGGCGTCCGCCCCGCTACCTTGGCCACAATCCGCTTGGCGCGCTGATGATGCTCGTGCTGTGGATCCTCATCGTTTCACTTGCTGCCACCGGCTGGATGTCGAGACTGGAGATGTTCTGGGGCGAGGACTGGCCCAAGGACCTCCATGGCGTTCTCGCCGACGTGCTGTTGGCGCTGGTGAGCGTGCATGTTGTCGCCGCGATTCTGATGAGCCGGTTGCACAGGGAGAACCTGATCCGGTCCATGGTGACCGGAAGGAAACCGGCGGCGCCGGATCAACGCAAGCCATCTGCCGGGGACGGCGCATCGGCCAGCTCTTCGGACCCGCCTGCTATCTCCGATCCCCGTGCCGTCTCACCGGGCCGCCGCCCGTAGCGCCGCCATGAACTGCAGCATGGCCTCCGACGGCAGCTCATTCTTGCGGGTGACAATGCCGTAGCTCGACATGGCGCGCCGGATCGGCACCGGCACGTGCGCCAGCATGCCTTCCGCGACGAAGCGCTCGACCACGGCGCGCGGCTGCAGCGAAAGCATATCCGTCGCCTGCAGCAGTTCCAGCGTGGAAAAGATTGACGGTGTTTCCACCATGCCGATCAGGCCCTGGATGCCTGCCGCCGCAATGGTTTCATCGAACAGTTGCCGGATGGCGGTGAGCTGCGGGTAAAGGATCCACGGCCATGCGCCGATGTCGGCAATTTCCAGCCTGGGCCTGTCCAGCAAGGGATGTCCCGGCCGGCAGACGACCCAGACCGGCTCTGGTGACAGTGCCTCGAAATCGAAGATCGCCTGGTGCCGTGGCTCGGTCAGGCGCCCGACCATGATGTCCAGCTTCCGGTCTTCCAGCCAGACGGCGAGCTGGTCACTGCTCTGCTCGATCAGCTTGACGACCAGCCGCGGGCGCTGCTGCAGGATCTCGCGGATCGCCGTGGTCACCACCTGCGCGGCCGACGCCGAAATCGCGCCAACGGTGAGGTGGCCGTGCCCGCCGGCCCGCAGCGCTTCCAGTTCGCTCACAAACTTGCCGAGCTCGGCCAGCGCCGTCGACGCGTAGCGCAGCGCGAACTCGCCCAATTCGGTCGGACGCATATCCCTTGGCAAGCGATCGAACAGCCTGGCCTGCAGAGTGTCTTCAATGTCGCTCAATATCTTCGAGGCAGCCGGCTGGGTGATATGCAGCTGCTCGGCCGCGATGCGCAGGTTGCGGCTGCGTCCCAGCACATCCAACAGCTGCAGGTGCCGGAAGCGCAGCTTGGCGAGCACGACGGAAGGGGCGGAAGCGGTTTGTCTGGCCATGAAGGGGGTAAACCCGGCTGAATCAATAACTAAACGGAATCGATTCTACCCAATAATCGATTGGATGTTTATCGGACTGCCACGTAGAGTTCCACCCAACGCTGCGGTGGTCGCGGCGCTCATGACAACAACATCAGGTGGAGACAATCGATGGCATTGCCGCTCACGCTCAGCGCAACGCAAACGCTTCCTGCCGACGGGCTGGCGGGGACGCTGGTCGGCCGCGCATGGATCCCGGCCAGTGACGGCATTCCGGCCGGCCCGGCAGTCGTGGTCCTGCGGCCGGATGGGGTATTCGACATATCGGATGTCGCTCCGACCATGAGCACCCTGCTCGAACAGGGTGACCCGGTGACGATTGTGCACAATACGCCAGGCCGCTGGATCGGCAAGCTCGACGACCTGCTGGCCAACACGGCCGATCCGCGCGGCAGCGACGGCGTGGCCCGCCTGCTGGCGCCATGCGACCTGCAGGTGATCAAGGCGGCAGGCGTGACCTTTGCGGGCAGCCTGGTCGAGCGTGTCATCGAGGAGCAGACCAAGGGCGACCCGCAAGGCGCCGCCGAGGTCCGCAACCGGATCCAGGCGCTGGTGGGCGAGCGCCTGTCCCGGATCCGGCCGGGTTCCCGCGAGGCGGGCGAGCTCAAGGCCTTGCTGATCGAGCGTGGCATGTGGTCCCAATACCTCGAAGTGGGCATCGGCCCGGACGCCGAGATCTTCACCAAGGCACCGCTGCTTTCGGCGCTTGGCACCGGTACGGAAATCGGCCTGCATCCCGGCTCGGCGTGGAACAATCCGGAACCCGAGATCGTGCTGGCCATCAACAGCCGCGGTGATGTGCTCGGCGCCACGCTGGGCAATGACGTCAACCTGCGCGATTTCGAGGGCCGCAGTGCGCTGCTGCTGGGCAAGGCCAAGGACAATAACGGCTCCTGCGCGATCGGTCCGTTCCTGCGCCTGTTCGACCAGAGTTTCTCGCTGGACGACGTGCGGCGGGCGACAGTGGACCTGCGCGTCGATGGCCCGGACGGCTTCGTGTTGTCCGGCACCAGTTCGATGGACCAGATCACGCGCGACCCGCTGGAGCTGGCCGAGCAGGCAATGGGCGCGACCCACCAGTATCCCGATGGCGCCATGCTGTTCCTCGGTACGCTGTTCGCGCCGGTGGAAGACCGCGACACCGCGGGCGGCGGCTTCACGCACAAGGATGGCGATCTTGTCACCATCTCCAGCCGCCAGCTCGGCAGCCTGGTCAACCGCGTGGGCCGCAGCGACCGTATCGCTCCGTGGACGTTCGGCGTACGCGCCCTGATGGCCAACCTGGCCGCACGTGGCCACACCACTTTCTGAACGGCGATTTCTGCACAAGCGCCACGGCGCCCCGCCCTGAACACCGCAGCAACCCTCGCGCAAACAAAAGACGGGGATGCCGCAATCCATGACATGAGGCCGCGACGCGCGGCTTCGTACCGGAGACAACCCATGCAGACTCAAGCTGCCAACCGAGATCCGCTCGCAAGCGCGGTAAGCAAGGCCCGCCTGCGCCTCGCGCCTTTCCTTGCACTGATGTTCGCGCTGTCGATGCTCGACCGCTCCAACGTCGGCTTCGTCAAGCAAGCCCTGATGGTCGATTCCAATATCGGCAATGCGGCCTATGCGCTTGGCGCCGGCATCTTCTTCATCGGCTATGCCGTTTTCGAAATCCCCAGCAACCTGATCCTGCACCGGGTCGGCGCCAGGGTCTGGCTCAGCCGCATCATGGTCACCTGGGGGCTGGCGTCGGCGGCCATGATGTTCGCGCATGACGAGACCTCGTTCTACGTGCTGCGCTTTATCCTTGGCGTCGCTGAAGCGGGCTTCTCGCCGGGCGTGATCCTGTACTCGACCTACTGGTTTCCTGCCAGCCAGCGCGGCAAGGCGCTCGGCGTCTACTACTTCGGCTTGCCGGTGGCACTGGTGCTGGGCGGGCCGGTCTCGGGGCTGCTGCTCGATGTGATGGGTGGCCAGCTGGGCCTGCGCAACTGGCAATGGATGTTCATCATCGAAGGCCTGGCAGCATCGGTGGTGGGCGTGATCGCCTTCTTCTACCTGGTCAGCAAGCCGCGCGATGCCAAGTGGCTGAACGCCGACGAGAAGACTGCGCTCGAAGCCGCGATCGCCGCGGAAGACAACCAGAAGACCGCGCATGGCCCGGCAACCGCACTGAGCGCGCTCGGCAACTGGCAGGTGCTGCGTTTCGTCGCCATCTACTTCGCCATCCAGGTCAGCGTCTACGGCGTCATCTTCTACCTGCCAACGCGTATTTCCGAGCTGACCGGCACGGCGATTGGCGCCAAGGTCGGCCTGCTCACCGCGATTCCGTGGCTGTGCGCGCTGGTTTCCCTGCGCCTGATCACCGGCATCGCGGATGCCAAGGGCAAGCAACGGGAATTCGCCATGGCCATGCTCGCCATGGCGGCCACCGGCATCGCACTGTCGACGCTGGGGCACGAACTGGTGCCCGTGCTGATGGCGTTCTGCCTGGCTACCGTCGGCTTTGTCGTGGTCCAGCCGCTGTTCTGGACGCTGCCCACCGCGTACCTGAGTGGCACCGCCGCGGCCAGCGGCATCGCCCTGATCGGTGCGCTGGGCAATCTCGGTGGCTTTATCGCGCCGACGCTGAAGACCGCGGTTGAATCCGCATTCCATAGCCAGCAAGCGGGCATGCTGGCCCTGGCAATCGCAGGCGTGGTCGGCGTGCTGCTGCTGATGAGCATCGGCGCACGGGCCCGCCGCACCGCGACGCTGCGGCTCGGCTCCTCCGAGGCGGCCTGACTGCGTCACGTATTCCCTGCACCAATACACCCTGACATGACCATCCTCGGACTTCACTACATTGGCGGCGAACGCCGTGCCGCCGGCACCCCGCTGTTCAGCATCGACGCCGTGACCGGCGAGCGGTACCCGGTCAGCTTCCACGAAGCCGCCGAAGCCGAAGTTGCAGCAGCCGCGCTGGCCGCGCACCAGGCCTTCCCCGCATTGCGCGCCACCAGCCCGGCCGAACGCGCCGCGCTGCTGGAGACCATCGCCGATGAAATCGACGCGCTGGACCAGGCGTTCATCGCGGCGGCCAGCCGCGAGACCGCCCTGCCGCCGGCGCGGCTGGAAGGCGAGCGCAAGCGCACCAGCAACCAGCTGCGCATGTTCGCGGCCACGGTACGGCGCGGCGACTTCCTCGATGTCCGCATCGACCGCGCACAGCCTTCGCGCCAGCCGCTGCCGCGACCCGACCTGCGGCAGTACCGCGTCGGCGTGGGTCCGGTGGCGGTCTTCGGCGCCGGCAATTTCCCGCTCGCATTCTCGGTGGCCGGCGGCGACACGGCTTCGGCGCTGGCAGCGGGCTGCCCGGTGGTGGTGAAGGCGCATCCCGGCCACATGGTCACGTCTGAATACGTTGCCAATGCGATCGAACGCGCGATCGCGCGCAGCGGTGCACCGGCGGGCGTATTCAACATGGTGTTCGGCACCGCAGCCGCCGGGGCGGCACTGGTACGGGCGCCGCACATCAAGGCCGTAGGCTTTACCGGATCACTGGCTGCGGGCCGGGCTTTGTTCGATCTGGCGCAATCGAGGCCGGATCCGATTCCGGTGTTTGCGGAGATGTCGAGCGTGAACCCGGTGTTCCTGATGCCCTCGGCACTGTCCGCTCGCGGCGCGCAGATTGCGCGCGAACTGGCGGCCTCGGTCACCCTCGGCTGCGGCCAGCTCTGCACCAACCCGGGGGTGGTGCTTGGCATCCGCTCACCGGAATTCGATGCGTTCGTCGCCGAACTCGGCACGGCACTGGCGCTGGCCGAGCCGCAGCCCATGCTGGGCGCCGGCATCCGGGACAATTTCCAGCGCGGGCTGGCCGGCTTGCGCGAAGTCCCCGGCGTGGAAGTCCTGGTGTCAAAGCAAGCGGACGGCCGCATCGGCGGACATCTGCTGAAGGCCGATCGCAGCGTGCTGTTTGCGGAAAATCGTCCGCTGGAGGAGGAGGTATTCGGCCCGTCGACGGTGATCGTCGCGCTGGATTCCGAAGACGACTTCCTGGCCTTTGCCGAACGGATGCGCGGCCAGCTTACGGCCACGTTGATGGCCGATGACGGTGACCTCCATCACCACGCCGCACTGATCGGGCTATTGGAAAGCAAGGTCGGCCGTTTGCTCTTCAACGGTTACCCGACCGGCGTGGAAGTCAGCGACGCCATCGTCCACGGCGGCCCCTACCCGGCTACCACCGATGCGCGCGGCACCTCCGTCGGCAGCGCTGCCATCGAGCGCTTCCTGCGCCCGGTGTGCTACCAGAACTATCCCGATTCCCTGCTCCCACCGGCCTTGCGCGACCGTAACCCGTGGCAGCTGACGCGCCTGGTCGACGGCGTGCCGACACGCGCTGCGCTGCAAGGCGCGCACGATCTGGAGGCCGCAGCATGAGCGTCGTCCTGGAACAGGAAGCAGCAACCGCCGCCGAACCCGTCATACGGCTGCATCCGGATGACGATGTCGTCATCGCGCGTGCGCAACTGGTGGCAGGCGCGCGCCTCGGCGCAGGCCTGGTGGTACGCGGCCTGGTGCCCGCAGGGCACAAGCTGGCAGTGCGCGCACTCGAGGGCGGCGCGCCGGTGCGCCGCTACGGACAGGTCATCGGCTTCGCCACGCGCCCGGTCGCGCCAGGCGAGCACGTCCACACCCACAACCTGGCCATCGGCGAGTTCGAGCGCGACTACGCGTTTGGCACCGGTAAGCGCCCTGCCACGGTGGCGGCGCAGCGCGCGCAATTCATGGGCATCGTCCGCGCCGATGGGCGGGTCGGCACGCGCAACTACATCGGCATCCTTATCTCCGTCAATTGCTCAGCCACCGCGGCACGCGCCATCGCCGAGCATTTCCGGCGCGAGCTCAATCCGCAGGCGCTGGCAGACTACCCGAACGTGGATGGCGTGGTAGCCCTGACGCACGGGCAAGGCTGCGCGGTGGATGGCGAAGGCGAAGGCCTGGCGCTGCTGCGACGCACGTTGGCGGGCTATGCGCGCCACCCCAACTTTGCAGCCGTGCTGATCGTCGGGCTGGGCTGCGAAACCAACCAGATCGACGGCCTGCTCGACAGCGAGGGACTGGCGCGCGGCGCCGCGCTGAAAACCATGACCATCCAGGCCACCGGCGGCACGGCCCGTACGGTGGCGGCAGGCATCGAGCAGATCAAGGCGATGCTGCCCGACGCCAACCGGGTGCGACGCGAGCCCGTCGATGCCAGCCACCTGGTGGTCGGACTGCAATGCGGCGGCTCCGACGGCTATTCCGGCATCAGCGCCAATCCCGCGCTTGGCGCAGCCGTCGACCGGCTGGTGGCGCACGGCGGTACCGCCATCCTGTCGGAGACGCCGGAGATCTATGGCGCCGAGCATTTGCTGACGCGCCGTGCCGTATCGCCGGCAGTCGGGCACAAGCTGCTCGACCGGATCCGCTGGTGGGAAGCCTACTGCGCGCGCATGAACGCCAGCCTCGACAACAACCCGTCCGCCGGCAACAAGGCGGGCGGGCTCACCACCATCCTGGAGAAATCGCTCGGTGCCGTGGCAAAGGGCGGCACCACCAACCTGGTCGACGTATACCGCTACGCAGAGCCGGTGGAGGCGGCTGGCCTGGTCTTCATGGACACCCCTGGCTACGATCCGGTCTCGGCGACCGGACAGGTGGCCGGCGGCGCCAACCTGATCTGCTTTACCACCGGGCGCGGCTCCGCCTATGGCTGTGCACCGTCCCCGTCCCTGAAGCTCGGCACCAATACTGCCTTGTGGCAGCGCCAGCAGGAGGATATCGACATCAACTGCGGCACCGTGATCGATGGCTCGCAGACGATCGACGAGCTCGGGGGAGAGATTTTCAGCCTCATGCTGGCAACGGCTTCGGGACAGCGCTCAAAGAGCGAACTGCACGGTTACGGCCAGAACGAGTTCGTTCCCTGGCAGCTCGGCGCGATCACCTGACGGACCGTCGCTCGCAGATTTAACGCTTCTCAGCAGCAGCTGCGCGCGGGGAATCAATCGGTGGCGACCGCCACACGTACCTGCTTTAATGCCTGGAACGGTTCCAACTGCTCGGCCGTGGCCGCCGCATCGGTAATCAACGTCCATGCGCGGTCGAGCGGCGTCCAGTGCTGCTGCTGTGCCCGGCCCAGCTTCGTAGCGTCGGCCAGCACAAAGATATCGGCCGCCTGGCGGACGATGCAC
The DNA here is from genome assembly GCF_054072015.1 of Cupriavidus sp. CP313. Classification (NCBI taxonomy): domain Bacteria; kingdom Pseudomonadati; phylum Pseudomonadota; class Betaproteobacteria; order Burkholderiales; family Burkholderiaceae; genus Cupriavidus; species Cupriavidus sp. CP313. Next base: position 39,979 of record NZ_JBSVZB010000014.1, read on the forward strand.
TCCTTCAGGTAGGCCTGCTCCGCGCTGGCCTCGCACAGCCCCACGCCTGCAACCACGCCGTCCGCGCCAAGGAACGCCTTGTCGACGCTGATGCGCGACAGCGTTACCTGGGCCAGCGGACCGAAGGTGCCCATGCTGGAGGGGCGCACGTCGCCGCCGATCAGCGTCACGCGGATGCCGGGCAGGCCGGTGAGCGCGGTGACGGCCAACAGGTTGGTGGTGTAGACATGGAGGTCTTCGCGCGCGCCCAGCTGCCGAGCCAGCGCAGCGGCCGTGGTGCCGCTATCGAGCAGCACGGCGTCGCCGTCCTGCACGAAGCTCGCCGCCAGGCGGGCAATGGATTCCTTCTGCTCACGCTGCAGCGACTTGCGCTCCTCAAGCGAAGCCTCGGGCTCGTGGCCACCCACCTGCATCAGCGCGGCGGCGCCGCCGTAGGTCCGCACAATGCGACCCTCGCGAGCCAGCGCGGTCAGATCGCGGCGCACCGTGGCCACGGAAACCCCGAGGCTGCCGGTCAACTGTTCGACATTGGCGACCTCGCCCGAGAGCACGAGTTCGAGAATGGCGCGGCGGCGGTCGGCGGCTTTCATGGCAGGCGAAATGAAAATGGGGGATCCTCAACGATCCCCGATCTTACAGGAGCCGGCAGCCCCGGCGTGCGCCGATGGCTCAGGCGCGGCGCGTGGCCAGCTCAGCGCCCTGGCGCAGCGCCTCCAGCAGGCTGCGTTCGTCGGCGATCCCCTTGCCGGCGATGTCGAAGGCGGTGCCGTGATCCACCGACGTGCGGATGACCGGCAGCCCCACCGTGATGTTGACGCCGGCCTCCAGTCCGAGCACCTTGACCGGCCCGTGGCCCTGGTCGTGGTACATCGCCACCACCAGATCGAAGTCACCGCGGCCGGCGCGATAGAACAGCGTGTCGGCGGGCAGCGGACCTTCCACGTCCCACCCGCGCGCGCGCAAGGCCTCGACCGCCGGGATGATCTTTTCCTCCTCCTCGCCGTGGCCGAACAGGCCGTTCTCGCCGGCGTGCGGATTGATGCCGCATACGCCGATGCGCGGCGATGCAATGCCAGCGCGCTGCAGCGTCTGATGGCCGCGCTCGATCGTGCGCTGGACCAGGCCCGGCTCGATCTTGCGGATGGCGTCGAGCAGGCCGATGTGCGTGGTGACGTGGATCACGCGCAGCTTCGGCGCCACCAGCATCATCGACACCTCCGGGGTGCCGGTCAGGTACGCCAGCATTTCCGTGTGGCCGGGAAACTTGTGACCACCCGCGTGCAGGGCTTCCTTGTTCAGCGGCGCTGTGCAGATCGCATCGATCTTCTCGTCGCGGGTCAGCGCCACCGCGCGCTCGATGTAGCGGAAGGCGGCATCGCCGGCGACGGCGGACAGCTTGCCGAAGGGCAGGTCTTCCGGGATCAGGCCCAGGTCGATGCAGTCGATGGTGCCGGACTGGAAGCGCGCTTCCTCCGGGGCCTGGATGGCGTGCACCTTAAGCGGGGAGCCGACGAGCCGGCCGGCCAGTTCCAGCCGGCGCGCGTCGCCGATGACGAGCGGGCGGCATTGCGCACGAACGCTGTCATGCGCGAGGCTCTTGACGATGACTTCGGGGCCGATGCCTGTGGCATCGCCCATGGTGATACCGATGACGGGGAGGTAGTCGCTCATTTATGTGTCTCTTGTCGAGTGTGGCGCGGCGCGCCGTCAGGCTGACGGCGCGCGGGATTCAGTCATAGCCTGCCACGCAAGCCACAGGGCTGCCTCGGAGCCGAATGCACCGGCCTTGGTAGCAACGCGGCGCGCGGGCACGCCAGGCAGCGCAGGCGTGTCGGACAACGGCACACCGGGCTCGACCTCGCGCCGCAGTGTCAGGGCGCCGATGCCGGCCGCCGAGAGCATGGCCCGAGCCGTCTCGCCGCCGGTGGCGATCAGGCCGCGCGTATGCTGGAAGCCGGGCAGGGACAATTGCGCCAGCGCGGCGCTCAGGCGCGGCCCTTCGCCCGGGTCGAACGCGTCGTCGCGACCAATGCTGACCAGCAGGTCGCCGCCTGCCCGCAGGCATTCGGTGATCGATTGCTGCGCGGCGTCCCACTCTGCGTGGCCCGCACCTTCGCGCAGGATCCGCGGCGGGACTACCATCGATGGCATCCCGGTGCGTTCGCGCAGGCACGCGGCCTGTCGCCCGGAGATGCCCGAGAGGCTGCCGACCAGCGTCAGGACCGGGCCGCCCTCAGGGGCAGGCAGCGGCTGCGGCGCACCGCCCTCGAACAGGCATTGTGCAGCCAGCGCACGAGCCAGGCCGCCCGAGCCGACCCAGAATGCGGGGACGTCGAGCTGCGCCGTGGCTGCGGCCAGCGCCACCAGGTCTTGCTCCGTCTGCGCATCGCAGACGACGGCCTGCACGCCTTCGCGCGCCAGTCCGGCGATGGTTAGCCGCAGGGCCGCGTCACCCGCGCGCACCGCGTCCAGCGGCAACAGGGTCGCCCGCAGCCCCTGCGCGGCCAGCAGCGCGACAAGGTCGGCACGTCCGGTAAGTGCTTCCAGGCGCCAGATGTCGGAGTCTTCCAGCGGCTGGCCGTTCACGAACATGCAGCCGCCGGCCGTGGTGCGGCCAGTGGCCGGAAAGGCCGGCGCGACGATGGCGAGGCCTGCCAGCGGCGGCAGCGCGGCAGTTTCGACAGCCCAGTTGCCTCGCAATGTGGAATCGATCTTCTTGTATAGCCGCCGCCTGTTGCCCTGGCCGCGATGCCAGGCTTCGAGATTGCGCGCCGCCGCCTCCTGGGGCGCCATGCGGCGGCTGTCGACGTCGCAAGCCACTACGTCGGCCTGCGACAGGTCCACGCCCGCAGGCGCCGCCTCCAGCGTTACGACGGTCCGGGCGCCAGACATGGCGAAGCCGATCGCGCAGTCGGCAGCGCCGGACAGGTCGTCGGCGATGATAAGCCAGCTCATGCGGCGGTCCTCACCGACGCCTCGGCCTCCTTGCCCGCCACGCGGCGGGCAACCCAGGCGGTCACCAATGGCGTCAGTACGGCGGTGACCACCACGCAGGCGGCCACCAGGATCGTGGCGCTCTTGGCCGATTCCGCGTAGACCGGATTAGCCGCCGCTACCAGCGTCGGCACGGCGGCGGCATTGCCGGCCGTGCTGGCGGCCGCGACACCTGCCACACCCGTGCCGCCGGTGAGGCGGTCAGCGAAGTACAGCGCGCAGCCGGTGACGGCCACCACGGCAACACCAAGGCCTAGGCCCAGCATGCCCGCCTGCCAGACCTTGTGCAGGTCCAGGCCGGCGCCCAGCGCCAGCGCGAAAAAGGGGATCATGACCGGCACGGCCTTACCCAGGAAGTCGCGCATCTCCCGATCCAGGTTGCCCAGCAACATGCCGAGCATGAGCGGAAGGATGCTGCCGACCATCGTCGGCCATGGGAACGCGGACAAACCCGCCACGCCCAGCGTCACCATCGTCAGGAACGGGCCGGACTCCAGCGACATGATGCTGTAGGCGCCCACGTCTTCAGGCTTGCCGTACTGGCCCATCAGCGCCATGTACAGGCCGCCGTTGGTGTCGTTCATCGCGGCCACCATGGCAAGCGTCGACAAGCCGGCAAACATTCCGGCACTGATCGGCGCCTCGCCCAGGAAGTGCCCCATGATCACGCCCAACACCATGGCCGTGCCAACCTTTGTGCCGAACAACACGCCGCCCTTCTTGAGAATGTAAGGCGTGGCTTTGATGTTGATGCTTGCGCCCATGCAGACATAGAACACCGCGAGGATGGGCAGGGCACCCGTAAAGAGCGCGCCGGTAAACGACCCAAAGAACTTCGGCCCATCCGGCGCGAACGTGGCAACGAGCGAACCGATCAGCAGCGGCACGATCATCATGCCGCCGGGCACGCGCTCGATGGCGCGTTTGATAGAAATCTGCATGGTTGTCTCCTGCCGCTGAGGATGCGGCCTTGTATGTTTCGAGCAAACATTTGATCGAATCGATCAAATGTCATCGAAGTGTAGTGCAGCGGATTGAATTTGACCAGTTCAATCATTTATGTGATCGAAAGGATCACTTGCGCAGCCAAATGCTGGCGTTCAGTCGACTTGGAGCAACCGACCAGGTAGCGGGCTCAGAAAGGAACCGCAGGTCACTCCCTTGTGTCCTGCAACATGCGGGGTGGACACCTCGCTGCATGGGCACGAGGGGCGCTCATTGAGCCGCCTCGCTACAGCATTGAGCTTGGCATCCGACTACATGGGCGGGACTTGCGGCCAAGGGGGCGCTGGGGGTAAGGGAGCGAACTGCGGACTGTTCAAGTACGGGCCTGGCGACTCGGGATCGGCCGGACCGTCTCGGCATACTGACGCCGTCGGGCGTACACGAGGAGTCGGGGGACGTGTGTTCGACGAAACAATCATCGTACCGGGATCGCGGACACACTAGTCGGTCAGGCGCTGCAACTGCAATGCACGGGCATCAGTCTCAAGGAACTCATCTTGGACCGCGCCCTTGTTGTGCATGCGATTGCCAGCAGGGACAGACTCCCAAAGAGTGAAGAGAATGGCCCCGCACAACCACCACTAACGGGCACCGGCCCGCTGCGTGGTCCATCGGCGATAGCGCCGCGTCTGACACGAGGTGGACAGCTGCTGCAACAATAGCGCCCTGAGGGGCGAGATGCGTGGATCCGTGACACGTCCCTCACTGAGCCGTTTGAGCTGGAACTTGACGACGGCCATATTGGCCAGGGAGCCCAGCGTCTTGTTCTTCCAGGTGATCGACCGCAGCGCGGGCGCATTGTTCTTTCCTGCATGCCAGTTGCGCGGCAGGTTCGGGTCGATGGACAGCGCTGTGGCGATGCCCGCCATGGCGATGCCACTGTCGATCACCTGTTCGGCCACGGCCCGGCGGCGGATGCCGCCGGTGACCATCAAGGGCATGCGCGCGATGGACGCGATGTCGCGCGCAAACTCCAGGAAGTAGGCTTCCCGGGCCAGCGTGCGGCCATCACGGGCTTGCCCCTGCATTGCCGGCGCCTCATAGCTTCCGCCCGACAACTCGATCAGGTCGACGTTGAGCGGATTGAGCATCTCGACCACCCGCTTCGCGTCATCGGCGCTGAAGCCGCCGCGCTGGAAGTCGGCTGAATTCAGCTTGACCGAGACCGCGAACCGGGGCGATACCGCGCTTCGTACGGACCGGACGATGTCGAGCAGCAGGCGCGCACGGTTCTCGATACTGCCGCCCCATTGGTCCTGCCGTTTGTTGGCGATCGGTGACAGGAACTGGCTCAACAGGTAGCCATGGGCCGCATGAATCTGCACCCCGGTAAAGCCGCTTCGCTCCGCCAGTTGGGCGGATCGTGTGAAGCGCTGCTGCACGTCGGCGATGTCCCGGCCGGTCATTTCCCTGGGCACGGGAAACTGTTTGGACAGCGCCCCCAGGTCCAGCGGAACGGCCGACGGCGCCAGGGTGGTCTGGCCGAGTGCCGCAGGCATCTGGCGCCCGGGGTGGTTGAGCTGCATCCAGGCATGGGCCCCGCCGGCCTGTGCGGTGCGGGCCCAACGCCGGAAGCGGTCCAGGTGGGTGTCGTCTTCCAGGACCACACCGTTCGGCCCGGTCATGGCACGGTGATCCACCATGACGTTGCCGGTCAGGATCAGGCCTGCCATGCCGTTGGCCCAGGCGTCGTACAAGCGCAGCAGCGCATCCGATGGGGCGTGGTCCGCGTCCGCCATATTCTCTTCCATGGCCGCTTTGGCGAGACGGTTGGGAATCACAGCGCCGTTGGGCAGGGCAAGGGGTGTGAACAGCTTCATGGGAGGCATCCTGATTTGACCAGAGCCTGACTTTAAGCTTAAAGTCAACTTTAAGGTCAAGGCCCCTGGAGAATGCGGATGAAAATCGGAGAACTGGCTCGGCTGAGTGGCATTGCCGCCTCTCGCATCCGATTTTATGAAGCGAGCGGCCTGCTCGAGCCCGCGCAGCGGCAAGCCAACGGCTATCGCGAATACGCGCCGGAAACGTTGACCAGGCTGGAGATCATCATGTGTGCGCAAGGCTCGGGCTTCTCTCTGGAAGAGATTCGAGCGATCCTGCCACCTGACCTGGACAAGTGGCCGCATGACCAACTCCTCCAGGCCCTGCGGCGCAAGGTCGATGAGATCGAGTTGCTGGCGCAGCGTCTGGCGCAGAGCAAGCACCGCCTCGTCGCACTGATCGACGAGATCAACGGCACCAGGGAATGCGAAGGTTGCGAGGGCAAGGCCAGGCGGGTCCTGGAGCGATTGAATCAGGATGGCAACAGTGGCACCCCGGCGGGTCTTTCAGGTCATCGGACGAGGAAGCGCGCTTGATTCCCCGTTCGATCACGGGCGTCCACCACCATGGGCGAAGTGGGGGTCCGCACGATCTCGGCATGCGTGAGTTCCTGCGTCAAGAAGCGGAATTCCTCTGTAACGAGGCGTCAGGTTCGCCTATGCTGTCCAATGCGGCAGATGCAAAATCCGCACAGGTCCCACGGATCTGAAAACAAGAAGGGGGAAGTCCCCGGAACGGAAAGCGCCATCAGGATTGCGCTTTCCGTGCGCTTGCTTGGCCGAGTCACGGGGTGGTGACCCATCGCACACGAGGCATATTGCCAGCTCGTGGGCGGGATACTCCGTTGACGACAATATGACAGACTCCTTCCTGTTCAGTAAGCCGTTCACGTTTCTCGCCTGCGCCGGCATGTCGGAAGTCAGGGAAGGGGTTGATGTACTGGAAGCCCTCCCCGGCCACTTGTTCTGGCTCGAGAACGAGGACTACATCCGCCGGGTCTACGTGCCCGATTTCCTGGAGCAGAGCCGCGCCGCCCTTGAGGCGGTGATGCCGGGCGGGCCAGCGCAGATCGATGCCATGGCCGACGAGATCCGGCGCAGCCCCCGCCTGCTGCCGGATCTGCAGCGCCTCACGCCGGAGATCGCCGCTGCCGCCCACTCGTACTGCTATTGGCACTACTGCGCAGATGTGGTCGGGCGCGCGCAGGGCATTCCGCGCAGCGCCATCGAGCGCCAGTTCGACCGGGCAGCGCGGCCTCGGGACGGCGCGCACAAGCTGCAATGGATCTGCCCCTGCTGCGACGGACTGGCGCACTATCAGGTCGACGGGCTGCTGGCCTCGCAGCGGCCGGCACGGCAAGGCGGCTTTTCACTCGAATGCGCACATTGCGGACACCAGGAACGGCTGTACGCCGGCTTCCTGCATGCAGGCCGCCTGGAATGCCGCTGCGCGCATTGCACGGGTTTTATCAAGACGCTGGCCGGCCAGTTGGCCAGGCCCGCGCGCAGGCTGTGCGCAGCGCTGGAGGACTATGCATGGATGCATGCCGTGGATACCGCGGCAGAAATCCGCGAACTCTGGGAAACGTCATTGCAGATGCTGGCAAGTGGTGCCCGGCCGTCCGACAACGCGATGGCCTTCGCCCTGGCCATTCAGTCAGGCGAGGCGCGCCCCATCCCGGACATTCTCAGCCAGATCGACCCGACCCTCGAAGGCCGGTTCGACAAGAATCCAAGGGCCTGGGTATTGCTGTGCGAGCTGCTGCGCGAAGGCGTACTGGACGCCGACTGCGCGATCTATGACCAGGACGGCCGCCAGCACGTGGCGCTTGAGCTTGCCCTGCTAGAAGACGACCAGGCAACCGACGGCGCCACTGTGCAGGACAGCCTGGCTACCTTGCTGAAGGGCTACCAGCCACCGGAGCGCGATGCCTTCATCAACTGGCTGAAGGCGCTGAAACGTTTGCGGCTTTGCACCGCCAGGTTCAATGCCGCCGTGGACGTCGCCTGGAAGCCCAACGTGGACCATTGCCGCATCCTGACCGCGCGATGGTCTGACGGCCAGCCAGCGCCCGCCGCGCAAGCCAGCGCCGCATGGCTGCCGCCCGCGCCGCGCCCGCGCCGCCCGGAACGGCTGGTGTACCTGGACGCAGAGCTGGAGGCGGTGCAGTTGCTGAAGTCGCTGGGCTATATCGTCCTCAGTCCCGAGGAGATTCGCTCGCAACGAGATCCCATCGAGGATATGTCGTGAACCGGCAAGCCCAGTCCCAGGGTGTGGGGAATTTTGTTCGCACTCCGATCATCTGCGAAACGTAGTTCGACTGACTGAACCGCGAATGTGTGTGGTCGCCAACCATCGCCTCCTGCCGGCGCCGCACCCTGCCTTGGCGGCAGAAAATGTGCTTGCTAGACTGTCTTACGCATGCCTGGGCGGGCCTGCAGCAGCACAGCGTTCACCCGCCATGGGCCGCGCAAACAGGCAGGGAGAAGCCAATGAGCAACGACAACAAGCCTGGCGGCACATTGACGCGGCGCGATTTCCTCCTGACTACCGGGGTTGGGGCCATGGCATTGGGCCTTGGCGCAGGCGCGGATGCCAAGGATGCGCCAACCGGGGCGAGCGACGCGGCCCAGGCCACTGGGAGCCTGGCATCGGGACCGTACAACATCCTGTTTATCCTTGTTGACCAGGAACGCTACTTCCGACCTGGCGAGTTGCCCAAGGGCTATGGCCTGCCTGCACATGAACGCTTGATGAAGCGCGGTACGACATTTGTCAATCACCGCATAAATTCGTGTGTTTGCACCCCGTCCCGCTCAGTTCTGTACACGGGCCAGCACATCCAGCACACCCGGATGTTCGACAACACGAACTTCCCGTGGATTGCCAGCATGTCAACAGAGATACGGACGCTCGGTGACATGCTTCGTGACGCCGGCTATTACACCGCGTACAAGGGCAAGTGGCACCTCACCAAGGAATTCGAGACCGTCAACAAGCTTGGCACGCCAACCAGGATCTTCACTCAGGAAATGGAAGCCTATGGCTTTTCCGACTACATCGGAATCGGCGACATCATTGCCCACACCAGCGGTGGGTACCTGCACGACGGGGTGATTGCTTCAATGGGTGTGAGCTGGCTGCGCGGAAAAGGGCGTGAGCTGGCGGCGCAGGGAAAGCCATGGTTCCTGGCCGTCAACCTCGTCAACCCGCACGACGTGATGTTCTACGACACCGACGCGCCCGGCACCGAGGTTCAGGCAATGCGCGGCCTCGCACATGTCGCGCGCGACCCGGCCGACCCGCTATACGGCAAGCAGTGGCAATTCACGTTGCCGGCAAGCCGGAAACAGGCGCTTGACGCGCCGGGGCGCCCTGCGGCACACCGCGATTTCCTGCGCTCGCATGACGCCCTGGTCGGAGCCATTCCAAATGAAGACGCGCGCTGGCACCGGCGGCACAACTATTACCTGAACTGCATGCGGGATGTCGACCGGAATATCGCTGCCCTATTGGCCGAGCTCGACGCTGCAGGGCTCTCCGGCAAGACCATCGTAATCCTGACATCGGATCACGGTGACATGGACGGTGCACACCAACTCCACGCAAAAGGCGCCGTCTCATATCGGGAGCAGAACAACGTGCCGTTGGTCATTGCCCATCCCGCCTATCAAGGTGGAAAGCAGTGTCGCGCCGTCACCTCACATCTGGACATCGCGCCCACCCTGGTTGCATTGACTGGCGTCTCGATCGACAAGCGCGCAGCCATCGTCAAGGGATTACCGGGAAAGGATTTTTCCCGCTTGCTTGCGAAGCCTGACGCAGCCGAAGCGAATGCCATTCGCGATGGTGCGCTGTTCTGCTACAACATGCTGGCCTACCTGGATGGCGATTATCTTTTCAAGGCTGTTGCCCATCTGCAGGGCGGTGGCAAGCCCGACCAGCTCAAGCAGGCCGGTATCCGCCCGGACCTGATGAAGCGCGGCGCAGTGCGTTCGATCTACGATGGACGCTACAGCTTTGCACGGTACTTTTCTCCCAAGCAGCATAACAAGCCGAAGACCCTGGAGGAGCTCTACCGGTTCAACGACGTGGAGTTGTACGATCTGCAGACCGATCCCTTCGAGATGAACAACCTGGCGGCAGGCGAAAAGCAACGGGAACTACTGGTCGCCATGAACGAAAAGCTGAATCAGCTGATTGATGCCGAGGTTGGCGAGGACCGTGGCCAAATGCTGCCCGGTGGCATTGATGCAGGATGGGATGTCACTGCGGAAACGATGGCGGGAGCCTGACCGCACCGGCCCAACGCCGGCCAACAAGGCGCGCAACGGGTATCGCTCTGGCGGGATGAGAGGACCGCAGCTTCGGCTGCCCGATGGGGCGGCATTGGCTATCAGGGAGCGGTGTGGGCGCAGGGATGATCGCGCCGAGCCGCTAGCGCTCTTCGGCCAGGTAGATCCTGGTGAGGCCTTTCGCAATGGCCTCGACAATCTGTTCGCGCCGCAAGGCAATATGCGAAGTCAGGCATTTTTCCCCTTTCTCCCAGTCGTGCGCCTGCAAGGCTTGAACGATTTCGGCGTGTTCGCTCTGGGTGGAGTCGCGCCCGATATTCTCCATGTCGATCCAGCGGATAAACCGGATGCGTTCGTTCAGGCTGACCAGCATCCGCTTGAGTTCGGCGTTACACGCCATGGCGGCGATACGCAGGTGAAAGCCTTCGTCCAGTTCCACCAGTTGCGGGATCGGGGTATTTGCGGGCACCGACTTGCTGTGCTCGAGGTATCGCGCAAGCTCCTCGATGCTCTCTGCCGAGGCCCGCTCGAACGCCAGGCGCAGGCAATCGCGCTCGATCGTCACGCGTGCTTCGTATAGATCCAGCATTTCCTGGATATCGAGCGGCCGGCGCACATAGCCGCGGCTGGACTCCACCAGGAAGCCCTCGGTGGCCAGGCGGGTCAGCGCTTCGCGCACTGGCGTCCGGCTCACGCCGAGGCGTTCCGCCAGGTCAATCTCATTGAGTCGTTCGCCGGGCTTGAGCTCGTAGGAAATCGCCATCTCGCGCAATCGACTGATGACATCGGATCCCCGTTTGCGCCTGACAGCGGAAATCAGCGGCTTCATGCCGTTGGTTGCTTGCATAGATATTCCTCGTTGGCCGCGATCATACCCGACGCTACCGGCCCTCCACGTGACGTGTCCGCCCCTTTAAGTTTAAGTATACTAAATTGTATCCTGCAGTGTATTCTTATCTCGCCTGCTCGACACTGACTTGGAGACTCCTGGAATGACGAAGATGAACGGCGCTGAAGCCATGGTCCGAATGCTTCAACTGAATGGTGTAAAGCACGTCTTTGGGCTGTGCGGCGATACGAGTCTGCCCTTCTACGACGCCATGGCCCGCCTGGACCATGGGATTGACCACATCCTTACGCGCGATGAGCGCAGCGCCGGCTACATGGCCGACGCCTATGCTCGCGTGACCGGCAAGGTTGGCGTATGCGAGGGGCCCAGTGGCGGCGGAGCCACCTATTTGCTGCCGGGTCTGGTCGAGGCCAATGAGTCTTCGGTGGCCGTGCTTGGCATTACCTCGGACGTATCGGTCGGCTCGCGCGGCAAGTACCCCCTGACCGAACTCGACCAGGAAGCGCTGTACCGCCCCCTCACCAAGTGGAACACCACGATCGACCGCGCCGACCAGATCCCCGGCGCGGTGCGCGGCGCCTTCCGGGCCATGACTACCGGCAAGCCCGGATCCGCGCACCTGTGTTTGCCGTATGACGTACAGAAGCATGAGGTGGACACTGCCGACGTATGGGCGCAGCCTGGCCACGACCGTTTCCCTGCGATGCGCTATGCGCCGGACCCGGCCGAGATCGAACGGGCAGCGCAGCGGCTAGTTGCAGCGCGCCTGCCGGTCATCATCTGCGGCGGTGGCGTGGTCATCTCTGGCGCCTGCGCAGAACTGGAAACACTGGCCGGCATGCTGAACGCCCCGGTCTGCACCACCGTCAGCGGGCAAGGCAGCCTGGCCGACACCCATCCGCTGAATGCCGGCGTGGTCGGTGCCAATGGCGGCATCATGGCCACGCGCGAGATCGTCGCCAAGGCCGATGCCGTGCTGTTCATCGGTTGCCGCGCAGGCTCGACCACCACCGAGCACTGGCGCTTCCCGTCGCGGGACATCGCAATCCTGCATCTCGATGCGGATCCGATGGCGATTGCCGCGAACTACCGCACTGACGTCGCCATGGTTGGCGATGCCCTGCTCGCCCTGAAGGCGCTCAACGCCGCCGTGAGCGACCGCCTTGCCCACCGCCGGTCCGACGCCGCCGACGGCGCCGCGCTGGCCGGTGCTGCGCGTGCCGCCAAGCTTGCCGCCTTTGCGCCGCTGGCCGCCTCGCTCGATGTGCCCATCAAGCCGGAACGCGTGGTGGATGCGCTCAACCGGCTGCTGCCGGATGACGCCATCGTGGTGGCCGACCCCGGCACGCCCTGCCCGTATTTCTCCGCGTATTACAACGCCAGCAAGCCTGGGCGCCATTTCATCACCAACCGGGCCCATGGCGCCCTTGGCTTCTCGATGTCGGCCGGGATCGGCGCGGCCATTGGGCGCCCGCGTGCGACCGTCGTATCGGTCATGGGCGACGGCAGCTTCGGCTTTACCTGCGGCGAGATGGAAACGCTGACGCGACGCAAGATTCCGCTGAAGATGATCGTCTTCTCGAACGCCGTCTACGGCTGGATCAAGGCAAGCCAGAAGGCCGGCTACGAGCAACGCTACTTTTCAGTCGATTTCAGCCGCACGGACCACGCGCGCGTTGCCGAGGCGTTCGGCATCAAGGCTTGGCGCGTGGAAGACCCTGGACAGCTCGATGCCGCGATTCGCGCGGCGCTGGCGCATGATGGCCCGGCGCTGGTCGACGTGATCTCACAAGAACTGCAGGACACCGCCGCACCCGTGAGCCAGTGGATGGGCTGACACCCAGGGCATATCCAGAACGCCTTATTTGATCCGAACCGAAGCTCAAAGATGGGAGAGGTAACTATGTCTAGCCGACTTGCGGCACCAGGCCGCCAGAAAGCGCTTTGTGCCGGCGTGATGGCCCTTGCCTGCCTGCTGCTGCCGCTGACAACGGCAGCCGCGGTGGCTGACAATGCCACGCCACTGAAACTGGTGGTCACCTTCCCGCCCGGCGGCAGTACCGACATTGCCGCACGCATCATCCAGCCGAAACTGGCGGAGGCGGCCGGGCGGCCCGTGGTCATCGAAAACCGGCCCGGCGCTGCCAGCCAGGTCGCCACCCAGTATGTGGCTCGCTCCGCGCCGGACGGCAATACCCTGCTGGTCGCCTTCGATACGCATGCGATCAACCCCGTGGCGAAGTCCAGGCTCCCCTATGACACGTTCAAGGACTTCACTGGCGTCACGTTTGCCGTGCGCTTCCCGCTCGTGATCGGCGCTTCGCCCACTGTTCCTGGCAAGGACCTGCGCAGCTTCCTCGACGCTGCGCGGCGTGAGCCGTCCAAGTACAGCTACGCCTCCACCGGGCTTGGCTCGATGAACCATCTTGTGGCCGAGGATCTGAAGCGGCAGGCTCGGGTCGAGTTAATGCATGTGCCCTATGCCGGCGGGGGCCCCGCGGTTCAGGCAGTCCTGGGCAATGTGTCCAGTATCACGCTGCTGAGCTATGCGGCCCTGAAGGGCCAGATCTCTGCCAACAAGATCAAGCCGCTGGCCGTAACGGGCGCGCGCCGCCTGCCAGACATGCCCGATGTTCCAACCGTCATCGAGTCCGGATTCCCGGACTTCGAGGCCTACTCGTGGATCGGCATCTTCGCACCGGCAGGCACCCCGCCTGCGGTCGTCAGGAAACTGACGGAAGATTTCCAGACCGCACTGTCGGACCCGGAAACCAAACGAAAACTGACCGCGGCCGGCTTCGAGGTCATGGCCACCGATGGTCCCGCCGTAGACCGCTATGCGCGCGAGCAATACGAGCGCTGGCACAGCTTCGTCAAGAAGACCGGGCTGAAGCTGGAAGACTGAGGCGGAGTCGGGGCCGGGTGCATCGCAATCGGGGGTGTCGCGGACCCGGCCTTGGAGAGTCGCTTCGAAACCTCACCCCCTGCTTTCCCGCCTGAAGCGCGTCGGCGCATGCCCGGTCCAGCGCTGGAACGCCCGCCGAAACGCTTCTTCGCTGGCAAAGCCAAGCTGCTCCGCGATTCTTCCTACCGACCAGTTGGTCGTGCACAGGCATTGTTCGGCGTACTCCTGCAGGCTGTGTTCGCGCAGTACCCGGTAGCTGCTGCCGTCGGCAGCGAGACGGCGGCGCAGGGTCGGTTCGCTCACATCAAAGCGCATGGCCAGCTCAGCCAGCGTCGGCAGCCGCGCGCCATGCACCAGCGCTGCATGCAGGATGCCGTGCACCTGCTGGCTCAGTGATACGACCTCGACCGGCGCACCGATCAGCCGGTAAGGAAAGTCTTCCAGGAAGGCATCGAGCTCCGCGGCCTGGCGCACGACCGGCCGGTCAAGCAAGGCCTCATCGAATTCGAATCCGTAGGTCTGGGCGCCGGACGTCACCGCGGCATGGAACAAGCCCAGGAAGGGCATGGCGTCCTCGCGCCGGGGATGCGCCAGGTAGACATGGGTCGGGCGTAGCGGCTGGCCGACCAGCCAGCCGAACAGCAGCATATAGAAGAAGAGCCCGGTCAGGTCCACCAGACAAGCCGCAGAGGATTTCGCACGCCGCAGCGAATCCATGCGGAACACCGCCTGGCCTGCGCTTTGCCCGAGGCTGAGCGCACCGGCGCGCGGATACAGCATCGCGCAGAAGTCGGCCGCGCAGCGGATCGCCTCCCTCAGCGTCTGGCTGCTCAATACGCAACGGCACAGCAAGTCCACTTCCTGCTTGCGCATCGGGGGGTGGCCGTTGCCTTTGGCGACCAGGGCCTCCAGCCGCTCGATCGCGGCGCGATAGAGCGCGGTGAACCGGGCGGGCGGCGCATGCCCGGATGCGCCGGCGGCAGGCGGAACCTCGACGCCCTGCCGCTTCAGTTCGTCCAGCAAGCGCTGCACCATGCCGTGCGGAACAGGTACGGGATTCCCCGGTATGTGGGCATTCATGGGCGCTCGTCCTGATTGCTTCGGTAGCGATGGTTGATCGTCCGGGTAGGGATTCGGTGCGGCCGGGCCTCCCATAATCATCCCGGCACTTCCACCCGCGCGACAACTTGCGCACGGCCTGGGCGATGGAGGTTGCCATGCCACGAACACCATGCCTATACGGAAAACCCATGACCGCGCTTCCCTCCCGCAAACCCCGGCTCCGGCATCGCAGCCCTGCTGCCCTGCCTGCGTCGCACGAGACACACCATGATCCACATCCTCGATGAAATCGTGCTCGCGCCCGGGCACCTGCCCACTGTGCTGAGCCTGCTGGAAAGCCAGTACCTGCCCGGCAGCGCCGCCAGGGGCCTGGCGCTGCTGCAGCGCTGGGTGTCGCCGCCCGTGGCGATGGAAGATGCACCCAATACGCTGTGGCTGCTGTGGCAAGTGGCGGATGCGCCGGCTTACTACGCCATGCGCGCCAGCATCGATGCTCCGGCACTAGCCTTCTGGTCGAAAGTCGACACTCTGTGTGAAGCGCGCCGCCGCCATGTGATGGCCGATGCGACAGCTGCGCTGCCCCAGCGCAAGGAGCATTGCGATGCGGCTTGAGACAGCACAGGTCCGATTGCACGCCGGCTTCTGCGCCGGGACGTGCACACAGGAGCAAGCCCTGCTTGCGCGGATTGAAACGCTGCCAGGCCTGCGTCATGTGGCGATTGGCAGGAACCTGGCGGGAAGCTGGGGCGCTGGCGACTACACGCTCGACCTGCAATTCGACCCGACTGCATCCGGCTCGCCCGGTCACGACACCGGCCTGGCTGCCGCGCTGGACGGCATGGCAGAGGTGGATAGCGTCGCCTATAGGCCGATCTCGGGCGGACTACGCGCCCCTCAGCTGCGCCACGGGATCTGGCGCACGCTGATGTTCCGGGTCCGGCCTGAAGCGCCGGACTGGCAGGTCAGCGGCCTTGAGCAGGACCTGCTGCGGATGCCTGAATACATGCCCGGCATCCTCAACTGGCGGCTTGCCCGCGTCTTGTCGCCCGGCACATGGACCCATGTCTGGCAGCAGGAGTTCGCCAGCGCAGACGACCTGCTGGGCGAATACCTGATGCACCCATTCCATTGGGGCCGCGTCGACCGATGGTTCGACCCCGAGTTTCCCGAATGGACAGTCCAGGCGATCTCCCATGCCTTCTGCCCGCTCGCGACAAGCCTGATTGCCAACCACAACCGCACAGAGGAATACGCGCCATGACCGGACCCGGAACACTGACAGGAAAGATTGCGCTGGTGACCGGCGCCAGCCGCGGCATCGGCCGCGCCATCGCGCAGCGTTTCGCCGCGGAGGGCGCACTGGTGGTTGCCACGGCACGGCGCGCAGGCGAGTCCGAGGACGAACCTGGCACGCTGGCCGAGACGGTTAGCCAGATCAGGCGGCAAGGGGGCAGTGCCATCGCGCTGGCGGCGGATCTCGAAGACCCGGCGCAGCGCGACAACCTGGTGGCGCAGGCGGCAGGCGCTGCGGGCGGTCTCGACATCCTGGTCAACAATGCCGGCATGGCGGAATACAGCGGCATCGAATCGATGCCGCTGGAAATCTTCGACAGGACGGTCGAGCACTACCTGCGCATCCCCTTCGTGCTCAGCCGTGCAGCGATCCCGCTGATGCGCACGCACGGCGCGGGGTGGATCCTGAACCTGGGCTCCGTCACCGCCCTGTCGCCTGCTCGCCCGTATCAAGACTTTGACCGGGCTGGCGGGGCCACGGCCTACGCCGCGGTCAAGGCTGCCATCAACCGGTTCACCGAGGGCCTGGCAGCGGAACTGGAGGCCGACAATATCGCGGTCAATTCCGTAGCGCCAAGCACGGCGATCCGCACGCCAGGCAGCGAGCGCTATATCCCGGACGGCTATCCCACCGAGCCAGTGGAGTACCTGGTGGAAACGGCGCTTGCACTCTGCAGCGTTCCGGCCCGCCTGCGCACCGGCCACATCGCCCATAGCCTGCACTTCCCCCTGGCGCACGGGCTGAACGTCCGTACGCTTGATGGCCAGGGCATGCTGCCACCGCCTGTGATCCCGTCCTGGGCACATCCCGGTTTGAGCCACGAACTGTCCGCAAGCTAAGCCCATGGAGAAGAGCATGCGCGCTGTCGTCATTGATCGTACCGGCGGACCCGACGTACTCAGGCTTGGAGACCTCCCGAGGCCGGAACCCGCTGCCGGCGAAGTCCTGATTCGCGTGGCCTGCGCCGGCGTGAATCCCGCTGACTGGAAATGCCGCGAAGGCTATCTGAGCCACTTCATGCAATACAGCTTCCCGTTCGTAATCGGCTTCGATGCCAGCGGCGTCGTGGCAGCGGTGGGAAGCGGCGTCAAGGACTGCGTCCCGGGACAGCGCGTGTTCGCGCAAACCGCGGTCGGCGCAGGCAAATGGGGGTCCTATGCCGAGTACGTTACGGTCAGCCAGGATTGCGTGGTGCCGATTCCCGACAACCTGGGATTTGCCGAAGCCGCGGCAGTCCCGACCCCGGCGCTGGCCGCCTGGACGGGACTCTTCGACGAAGGCGGACTCAAGCCAGGCCAGACGGTGCTGGTTCATGGCGGTGCCGGCGCGGTTGGCACGTTTGCCGTGCAACTGGCAAAGGCGGCCGGCGCAACCGTCGCTGCCACCTGCAGCGCGGCACGCCGCGACGAACTGATGGCGCTCGGGTGCGATCTGGCAATCGACTACCGTGGCAGCGACATCGCTGCCACGATGCAGGCATGGGCGCCGGCTGGCGTCGACCTGGTATTGGACGCCGTTGGCTGCGGCACCCTGCCCAACGGCATGGACCTGCTCAGGCCCGGCGGCATCCTTGTCGCCATCCTGACGCTGGTCAGTGGCGACAACGGCCCGGATCCTGCCGCAGCCGCGCAGCGCGGCGTCCGCACCGCCGTGGCGTTCAGCAAGATGCCCAGCGGCGCGCGGCTGCGCGAGATCGCAGCGCTGCTCGGCAGCGGGCGCCTGCGACCGCCCCGCATCGAATGCCTGCCGCTGGAGCAGGCCGAGCGTGCGCTCGATCTGGTCCAGTCGGGCAAGGCGGCAAGCAAGCTGGTGCTGCGTATCGCCGAGCCAGCCAATGCTGGCGCATGACCATAACACCATCGAAATCAGAGGAGACACAATGAAGAGCAAGGCCTTCCTGCTATGCGCGATCGCCGGTGCGGTGCTAGCCGCCTCACAGATCAACGCACCTTCACTTGCCGCGATGACGCCTGACGAAGTCAGGCGCCTGGACGGCCCGCTCACACCAATGGGCGCCGAACGGTCCGCCAACAAGGATGGCAGCATCCCCGCGTGGAGCGGCAAGTGGCAGGCCGCGCCCGCAGGCCTGGCGTTCCGGCCGGGAGACGCGTATCCCGATCCCTACGCGTCGGAACAACCGCTGGCAACGATCACGGCCCAGAACCTGGAGCAGTACCGTGCCCGCCTGAGCGACGGGCAGCTCGCCATGTTCAGGCTGTACCCGGCAACCTTCAAGATGGCGATCTATCCCAGCCATCGCGACTTCCGCTATGGCGATGCTGTCTACAAGGCGATCCAGCACCACGCCCCCGGCACGCAGCTGACGAGCGACGCGAACGGCCTCAAGGACTATCCGCCCACCGCGCCTTTTCCCGTTCCCAAGAATGGCCTGGAGCTGATGTGGAACCTTCGCTTCTCTTCCGCCATTGCCGAAGAGGCAGCCGTCTATGACCAGGCAGTCGTGTATCGCGACGGCAAGATCGCGTGGGGCAAGTGGAAATATGACATCTGGTCGCCGGTCAACGGCACCGCGTTCGAAAAAGGCTCGCCCCTGATCAACCGGACCTTCGCCCGCGTTGAAACCGAGCTGCCTTTGCGCGAACGCGGCAATATCATCGTCTCCCACAATTTCTGGGATCGCGAAGGTTCCGATACGGCCAGGACCTGGCAATACAATCCCGGCACGCGCCGGGTCCGGCAGGCACCCGAGTTCGGCTTCGACCAGCCGCTCGGTCCGGGCGGCTTCCGCACCGTGGACGACGACCGCCTGTTCAATGGCTCAGGTGAGCGCTACGACTGGAAGATTGTCGGCAAGCGGGAAATCTATATCCCCTACCACAACTACAAGCTGGCCGATCCGGCCGTCAAATACGCCGAGCTGCTGGGCCCCAACCATGCGGCACCCGACCTTATCCGCTACGAACTGCACCGCGTCTGGGTGCTCGAAGCCAAATTGAAGCCAGGCTTCCGGCATCAGTACGCGAAGCGCGTCCTGTACCTGGACGAGGACACCTGGATGGCCGTGCTTGCCGACAACTACGATGCCCGCGGCCAGTTGTGGCGAACCAATCTGCAATCGTCGCTTTTCGCCTACGATGCACGGCGCTACTACCCGGCAGTGGCGTTCTACCATGACCTCACCGCTGGCTCCTATCTGGCGGACCGGCTGACCAATGAAGGCAAGCCGGTACGCCTGAACAGCAGTCCGCAGTTCAGCGAAGCGTATTTTTCGCCCGATTCGATCCGGGGGGCGGGGCATTGACGGTCACGCCGGCTCACGGTACCCATGCGGGCGTCCAGATGACTTGGGACGGATGCCTGCTGTGGGGGCTCGCGGCCGTGCATTGAAGCCCTCGCCAGATGTTCCCCATGCACAAGTCCTTGATGTCGAGATACCCGTCGATACCGCATCGGGAACAAACGCCTCAATCGGAGAGGTAGCGCTCCACCAGCAGGCTCCAGTACGCAGCCCCAATGAGGAGGTTGCCGTCGTTGAAGTCGTACTTGGGGTGATGGACCGGGTGGCTGCTTTCATGGAAGAGCCCGTTGCCCAGGCGGAGATAGCAGCCGGGCCGGTGCTGCAGCATGAAGGCAAAGTCTTCGCCTGGCGTAACCTGGCCAAAGTTCGGGTCCACGCGATCCGGTCCCACCAGCTCGCGCGCAACTTCGACGGCGAAATCGACTTCCCTGTCGGTGTTCACCAGCACCGGATAGCCCGACTGGTACTCGATCTCCGCCTGGGCGCCGTAGCTCTGCGCCTGTCCATGCACGGTGGCCTCGATGCGCTGCCGAAGCCGGGCGCGCACCTCGGGATCAAAGCAACGCACGCTCAACTCGATGCTGGCCTCGTTCGGGATCACGCCGTAGAAGCCGCCCGACTGCAGCGAGCACACCGAGAGCACCGCGGTCTGCGTGGGATCGACGTTGCGCGACACGATGGTCTGCAGCGCCATCACGATGCTCGCGGAGACCACCGCCGGGTCCACGGTGAGATGCGGGCGCGCCACGTGCCCGCCTTTGCCAATGACGCGGATGCTCACCTTGTCGGTAGCCGGCTGGAATGCGCCCTTTCGCATCATGAAGGTCCCGACTTCGGCGCCAGGATGATTGTGCAGGCCAAACACGGCATCGCAAGGGAAGCGCTCGAACAGCCCGTCCGCGATCATGCGTTCAGCGCCGCTGTCGTGCCCGCGCTCCTCGGCGGGCTGGAAGTACAGGTGCAGCGTTCCGGAGAAGTTGCGCGTGCGGCCCAGGTACTTGGCAGCCCCCAGCAACATCGATGTGTGGCCATCATGGCCGCAGGCGTGCATTTTCCCGGGCTGCTTGCTGGCATAGGGCAACCCCGTCTTTTCCTCGATCGCCAGCGCATCCATGTCGGCACGCAGGCCGATGCGCCTGGAACCCGTGCCGGCCTTCAGCGTGCCGACGACACCTGTGGTGCCGACGCCTGTCGTCACCTCGAATCCCCACTCGCCAAGCTTCTCCGCGACGAGGCTGGCCGTTGCAGTCTCTTCGAAGGCAAGCTCGGGATGGCTGTGGATCTGGTGCCGGATGGCGGTGATCTCCGCAATATCCTGCGCGAGTTGCTCAAGCTTCTGATGCACTGGAAACATGGCTCTCTCGCGCTCAGTCAAGTTTAATGTCCAACTGCTTGACCGCATCGTTCCACTTTCTGTGCTCGCTCTGCAGGAAGGCGTGGAATGCCGCCGGCGACCCGGGCATGACCTCATTGCCATTATCCGCGAGCGTCTTCTGCGTCTCCGGATTGGCGAGCACCTTCTGTAGCGCGGCATTCAGTTTTTGAACCACCCCTGCCGGAGTGCCTTGCGGCGCCACCAGGCCGTACCAGGTCGTCACGTCGAAGCCGGGGTAGCCAGACTCAGCGATCGTGGGGATATTGGGGAACATCTTCAGGCGCTTGCCACCGGACACAGCCAGGCCCCGCAACTTCCCGGCCTGGATCATCGGGGCCGAGGACGACGCCACGTCAAAGGCAACGTCGATATCGCCCGAAAGCATCGCCGTCAGCATGGGCGCCGTGCCCTTGTACGGAACGTGCGTCATCACGATGCCGGCCCTGGCGTTCAGCATTTCCATGGCGATCTGCGGGCTCACGCCGGCGCCGGTGGAGCCATAGTTGATCTGCCTGGGCTTGCTCCTGGCCAACGTGACCAGCTGCTTGACGTCGCGCACCGGGGAATCCTGCCTGACGATGAGGATAGTCGGTGCGTTGACCACGCCGCCAACCGGCGTGAAGTCCCTGGCAAGGTTCGCCTTCATCGATGGGTACAGCAAGCCGGGGCTGTAGACCAGCGACGTGCCGCCGAACAGCAGCGTATAGCCATCCGCGGGCGCTTTCGACACGTACTGGGCCGCGATATTGGTCCCCGCGCCCGGCTTGTTCACGACGATGACGGGCTGCCCCAGCTCGCGGCTGAGACCGTCGCCCACGATGCGGGCAGTCGTGTCCGCGGAGCCGCCCGGCGTGAAGCCAACGACGATCTGGATCGCCTGGCTGGGAAAACGTTGTTCCTGGGCGAAGCCAGGTGTGGCGGTAAATGCGCACGCCATGCCCAGCAGCGCAATGCATTTCATCTTCACAGGCACTCCTCCTTGTGCGGATATTTTTCCGGCCTTTTGTTTTTCGCCTTCGCCTCGTCCAGGGCGTCTCGTGCGGCTTGTGTTGTTGGCCGTTTGAATCAGGAGGCAGTGTATGCTTGGGACTTCCATTTACCAAATCGATATGGCCGATGACACGCATCGATCATTTGAATTTACGTTCCTTTGACCTGAACCTGCTGCTGGCCTTCGACGCGCTGATGCAGGAGCGAAGCGTCACCCGTGCGGCGGCCTGCCTGCGCATCAAGCAACCCGCCATGAGCCATGCCCTGGCGACACTGCGCGTCTTGCTCGGCGACGAACTCTTTATCCGCGTGGGTTACCAGATGGAGCCGACACTGAGGGCACGCGAACTACAAATGCCGATTCGCGAGCTCCTGGATGCCACGCAGAAATTGCTGCTCGCAAACCCCAGCTTCGACCCCGCTGTCGACGAAAGAACGTTCCGGATCGGGCTTTCCATCCAGTCAGAGCCGCTGCTGGTGTCGGAGCTTTTCGCAGACCTGGCGCTGTCGGCGCCCCGGGTGAAGCTGTTGCTCAGCCAGACCAGCCGCGAACGCGCCTACGATGCGCTCGATGCAGAGCAGATCGACTTCGCCATCGGCTATCTTCCCGGCGGAAGCGGATGGCACCACCGCCAGGGAATGTTCGACCTGGGTGTGGTTTGCTGCTTTCATCCGTCGCTACTGCCGTACCAGGTGCCGGTCAGGCTCGATCAGTACAAGGCGAGCCGCCATGCGTTGATCTCCGCCAAGAACAACCTGCTTGGGTATCTTGAGGACGCGCTGACCGAGGCGGGCGTGGAGATCGAACCTGTCCTCGCCGCCCCGAACTTCCTGACGCTCTTCGCGACCGTGGCGCGCGCACCGCTGATGGCCACCGTTCCGGCCATCGTTGCGCGGCACTACGCGCCGATGTTCGGCCTGGTTGCGAGTCCGCTGCCCTTTGCCTTCCCCTCGTTTCCCGTTGAACTGATATGGCACGCACGAAGCCAGGGAGATAGCGCCCACGCATGGCTGCGTGGCAAGATCGAGCAAAGCGCCGCCGCGATGATTCCCGCGGACATGGTCCAGCCAGGGTCTTCTGGCGCCGCTGCCGGCGTGGCGGCCCGTGGGCGACGGCGCCGTGGCAGGACCTAGCCTACCTCTGATCGCCGGCAGCTCGAATATGTCCCATGCCGGAATACGCCGGCGCGTTGCAGTACCGGGACCATTGATCCTGGCCATCGACCAGGGAGTGTCAATGTCTCTGACCCTTCTGCTCCGTTGCACCGACCTCAAGCGAACGCGAGCGCTCTATGACTCCGCAGAGAATACGATCACGATCGCCGGTGCTGGCCTTGCGATCACCAATCCATTGGTGGCCCGCATCTACTAGCTCTCGGGCTGCAGCACTCTGCAATATCGATTGCAGGGAAAGACGATCGAAGTGCCCGTTCGAGATTAGTGAGCCACCTAACGTGACGGCTGCAGTCCGAGGCCGTCAAGAAAGGCAAATGTCCTGGCGAGCGTGTCGTCATAGGGCGCAAGGCCCCGCGCGTCCTTGGCGCGGCTATTGAAAAAGCCATGCCCCTGCCCTGCGTATTCATGCAGTTCGCATCTGCCTGCCGCCGACGTTACCTTGCGGCAGAATTCCCTCACTGTGCCGATTGGCACGATGCGATCCGCGTCACCGTGGAAGATAAGCATGGGCGGAGAGGCGGCTACGTTCATTGCGCTGGGCGAGATCGCGGCGGCCTCATCCGGCCGGAGACCGATCCATGAGCCCATCGGGACCAGGTCGACCGCCGGGTTGTAAAGCACCAGCGCGGCCGGCAGCGCCGCGCCGGTAACAGACAGCGAAGCGACGAGGGCCAGTTGCCCGCCAGCCGATCCGCCTGCCAGCACGATCCGGCCGGGATCAACGCCCAGTCCGGCAGACTCGCGCCTTAGCCAGGCATAAGCGTCCCGCGCGTCTTCGACCGCGGCGATGGCATTGGTCTTGTCGCGGCAGGCCACGCGATAGTCAGCGAGAACCGAGACATATCCGCGCCCGGCAGCCGCCTTCGCCTGCCCCAGGAACTGGTCTACCTGTCCACGACGCCACCCTCCCCCGAAGAAAAACAAAATGGCGGGCCTGTGCGCGGAAGTATCGGCTGGCTCCAGCACATGGACGCGGAGGTCTCGGCCGGAGGCGGTCTTATAGACGCGGCCGACCGCGCCAGGCATGGATGCGGGCGTGGAGCCGGCCCCCACGCAACTCGCCTCGCCCGACAGCATGGCGGGTAAGGGCGTAGGTAGTCCACCAGGCGAAGCCGCTCCGCAACCAAACGTGGACGCTGCCGCGAGCGCCAGTGTGAACAACAAGGCAAGGCGGCGAAGGTGATAGCGCGTCATCATGGGTTGCAAAGCAGGTATCCAGTCAAACCAGTAGATCCGTGTCGGATGCTCGCTTCCTACATGGCTTGCGGGGTAACGAGCGGCACCGTTGCACCGAGCCGACCGACAGCTCCCGGAGAGCGCGCCATCGGCCCGAGCGCCATTGCCGTGGCATCATTTGCCGCCTTTTCCCGGACTACCGCGTTCAATGGTTACGAGGTCAAATTCCGCTGCCGCCTTCATGAACGATCGCTCGAACGCCTCGGCATCCTGCTGCAGGCGCTGCAGTAGCGCGGGCTCGCTCGCTGCCTTGTCGTACTTTTCGCCGGGATCGCGGCCAAGGTGGTAGAGCGTCGGCTTGTCCAGCTTCGGTTGCTTGGCGCCTGCCAGGCTACGCCCGCTGCCGTCATAGAAGTTGATCTTCCAGTCGCCCTCGCGCCATGCCTGCAATCTGCCCTGGTAGTAATAGGGGAGCACCTGGCGCGAGCTGGGCGCCTGGCCGCGCAGCGCCTTGCCCAGGTCGACGCCGTCGACAACGGCGTCGGGTACCTTGGCCCCTGCCAGCGCGGCGAAGGTGGGCAGGAAATCGTAGGCCGCACCGATACCGTCCACCACCGCGGGTCGGATGGTTCCCGGCCACCAGAACAGCGCCGGCACCCGCGAGCCCCCTTCGTAGGTCGACGCCTTGCCATCGCGCAAAATGCCGGCCGATCCCACCATTTCCTCGTACAGGATCCATGGACCGTTGTCGCTGACGAATACGACGAGAGTATTGCTGGCATTGGCGCTCCGGCGCACGGCCTCCAGCACCCGGCCGACATTGTGGTCAAGCTCGGCAATGGCATCGCCCACGGGGCCACCCTTGCTGCTGCCGACGAACTCCGGCGCCGGCATATGCGGCAGGTGGGGTTTTTCGTATCCGACCCAGGCGAAGAAAGGCTTGTCGTGTTTCCGGCTGACCAGGTCGACGACCTGATCGGTCAACCGCTTGTTGTACCGCGGCTGGTCAACCGGCCGTTCGATGACCTGGTCGCGATACTCGGCCTTGCCATTGACCATGACCCGCCCACTCGATATCAGTGGCGAATTCCAGTACTCGCTCTTTGGGTTCTTGAAAGCCGCCATGGCCTGCCGAAGGTACAGTGAATACAGCTCCTTGGGCGATTCGCCGCTCGCAAAGCGCTGGCGCAACTCGGCCGGCGTCACGGTGCCAGGCGGGCCGACAAAATAGGCGTCGTTGGACATCGGCATGCCCCACCAGGTATCGAAGCCGTGCCGCGTCGGGTAGGCACGCGGGGCATCGCCCAGATGCCATTTCCCGAACAATGCGGTGGCGTAGCCGGCGTCACGCAGCAAGCTGGCAATGGTCACTTCGCGGTCGGGGAAACCGTAGGGATCGCCTTCGATCTGGACACTGTTGATGGCGCCGTACAAGCCCGTGCGGGTTTCAACCCGCCCCGTCAGCATGGCTCCCCGGCTTGGCGAGCAAACCGGCGAGCTGACGTAGAAATTCGTCCAGCGCTGGCCCTCCGCAGCCATCCGGTCAAGGCTCGGCGTGCGGAACACGGGGTGACCGTAGCTGCCGAGGTCGCCCCAGCCCAAATCATCGGCAATCAGCAGGATGATGTTGGGGCGGGTGTTCGTGCGCTTGTCGGGAGGCGCCGCCTGTACCAGGGAGAGTGGCGCGGTAAGTGACAAGGCCCCCAGAACGTAAAGCGCTCGCAGGCACAACACGCGCAGCGTGCGCGTAGCACCCATGCCTGAGGGCTCTGTCCAACGCGCCTGACCAGGCGCCGCGCGCCGCATTCCGGTTTTATTACCTTCCATGTATCCCTCCATCTTCGAATGTTCGCTTCTCGGGCTCGCCCCCGCGCCGCGGCGAGGTGCGGCGTCTGCTGCAGTGCTGCTTCCTATGGAAGGACCTTGCCGTCCGCGTAGTGGAGCAGCCCTGCGCTGTAGCCAATGCGCATGGCGTTGACATGAAGGATTTCACCCGGCCTGAGGGGGATGACCTCGCCATCGTAGACCGTCCAACTACGCGCCGCCGGACGCTTCTCGCCGGTTTTGGCAAGGCCTTTGCCGAGCAACTCACCGACAAGACGCTCGAAATCCCAGCTCTGTACGACATGTGCGGCTTCGGGCGTGGCGGTGCCGGGGCGTTCAATCCAGTAGCCGATGGACGCTCCCTCGGTAGCACACTCGATGCGCACCCCACCCGCAGCCACGCGTATATCGGGGGTTGCCGTCGCGGGGGGACTGCTCCCGCCATGCCACATTTGCGCAAGCATGTCCCGCTCCGGCGTGCCACCCATATCGTCATACTGGTCGGTCCAGGCCTGAAACGCCTGCCGGAGTTCCTGTAGCTTGCCCTGGTACTGCGGATCGCCCGCCAGGTTGTGCTGTTCCCAGGGATCCAGCTCCGCGTCGTAGAGTTCTTCCGCGGGCTTCGTCCTGAACCAGGATGCCGTGGCAGGAGGAAGCTTGCCGTCCGCCTTCAGTGTCAGGAGTTCCCGCATCATCGGGAGCATCAAGCGGAACTTGAGCGGCTGATAGAACGGCTTTTGCGGCGCGTAGTTGTAGAGATATCGAAAACGCTTGTCCCGGACCATCCGTACCCGATCATATTCAGTGTCCATGCGATCGCGCGCCGCAAAGACGTACCTCCGCGCAGAACCAGCCCGTTGCGTGCCGAGAAACGCCTGGCCTTGCATATGGCGGGGGATGGGCACACTTGCCAACGACAACACGGTCGGCGCCAGGTCGACCCCGCTCACCAGGTCATCGCTGCGCGTGCCCGCGCTCGCGCCGCCGGGGAACCGCACGATGAAGGGCACACGGGTGCCGCGCTCAAGAATCTCGCGCTTCATCCACGGCAGGTTCCCGCCGTTGTCGGCAAACAGAAAGATGATGGTGTTGTCGTACAGTCCATCGTCCTTCAGTGCCTGGATCAGCTCGCCGACTTGCCGGTCCATCAACGCGATGTTGGTGTACATGCGGGCGATATCGCCGCGCACAGTCGGCGTGTCGGGGAAAATCGGCGGCACCGAAACCTTGCTGGGATCTTGCAGCAAGGGATCCTTGCGCAGGGCCACCATCGATTCGTGGGTCAGGAAGAAGTTGAAGACGGAGAAGAAGGGCTTGTCCTTGGGCCGGTTGCGATAGGATGCCGCCGGGCCGTTTTCGTCCCAGACCGTGACCGGCGCCTCAAACTGGTAATCCTGCTTCTGGTTGTTGGAGGTGTAGTAGCCCGCCTTGCGCAAGTACTCCGGGAAGGCCTTGACCTGCGCGGGCAGCACCACCGAATAGTTCGCCGGCATGCCGTCCGGCTTCGACCGGTCGCTGTCTCCCGGCCGGGAAATCTCCGCGGCGCCGGCGCGCATGTGGTGAGCGCCCACCGAGGTCGGATACATGCCGGTGATCAGCGCGGCGCGCGCGGGCGCGCAAACGCCCGCGACCTGATAGGCGTGGGTATAGAGCACACCTTCGCGGGCCAGCTGGTCGATATTGGGTGTGTTCGCCTGACTGTCCCCATAAGCGCCAATGAACGTCGTGATGTCCTCCACGGTGATCCAGAGGATATTCGGCCTGCCCTGCGGGGCCTGTGCATGGAGCGGGCCGGCCAGCAGCATGAGCGCCAGCACCATGCAGCACATGACGGCACTTGCGGTCCCTGCCAGCAGGCGACGCAGTCGCCTCGCATGGCTTTCTCGTTTCACCTTCACGTCCCGTTCAACTTTGCGCATTTGCACACATTCCCCGCTCGCAGACACCTTCCGATTAGCCGCTGACTTGACCGCCAGGCACGGCAGCTTTGTCCGGTCGCCGCTGTTGCTGCCTTGCCTGCCACTTGTCCTGGTCCATCACCAGCCGGAAGCCCAGGTGCGACATGCTGGAATATGGATCCGCGCCCTGCCTGGCACTGGGGCGATAGCTCAGGCAATAGTCCTGGTTGCAGAGGAAGGAGCCACCACGTATCACCCGCCTGGGCGCCCGCGCTGGAACGCCAGGCTCGGAGGGATCCCAGCTGTGCGGCGGTCCCTGCGGATCGACCTCCGCCTTGCCGGCGGCGGCAACCCGTTTGAACTGGTCGCTGCGGTACCAGTCCCCGGCCCATTGCCAGGCATTTCCCGTCATGTCCCGGAGTCCGTAACCGTTTGCGGGAAACGTGCCGGCCGCACTCGTACCGAGTGCCCCGCCCGCCTTGGCGCTCGCCACCGGGAAAGGTTGTGACTGCTGGCCCTGCCAGACGTTGGCCATCTGCTTGCCGCCCGGCGCGAACTGGTCGCCCCAGGCATAGGTCGCCTGTTCCAGCCCGCCGCGCGCCGCAAACTCCCATTCGGCTTCGGTCGGCAGCCGCTTGCCCGCCCAGGCAGCATAGGCTTGCGCATCCTCATAGGAGACCTGCACCACGGGATGGTCGTCCTTGCCGTTGATCGAACTGCCAGGGCCATTCGGATGACGCCAGTTCGCGCCCGGCACGAAGCGCCACCAGCGCGAATAGTCCTGCAGCGGCACCGCGCGGTCAGTGCCGACGAAGACCATGCCGCCCGGCACCAGCGCACTGTCAGGTGGGCGTGGCGTGCCAGCGGGCACCTGGACCTTCAGCGCCTCCCAGTCCGGCTTCTTCTCGGCGGTGGTGACATAACTGGTCGCCGCGACGAATGCGCGGAACTCGGCGTTAGTCACGTGATGCTGGTCCATCCAGAAGCCGGCCACGTGCACCTTGTGCGCCGGGCGTTCGCTGTCCCGCGCGAGCGGGTGGTCGCTGCCCATCAGGAATTCTCCGCCAGGAATCCAGGCCATGTTTAGTGGACCGGCAACACCGTCGCCGAGAATGACCCGCGGCGACGCCTTCGCGCCGGTCTCCCGGAGGGCCTCGCTGGCCGGGCGGGTCGCCCAGGCCAACGTAAGCCCGAGCGCGACAGGACCGGCAACCAGCAGCGCGCAGCGCAGAATCTTGCGCAGGCGCGAGGCCGGCACCGCCGCACGCGCGCCCCTGGCATTCATCAGGGTCGATTCGCCATGTTTCGAGTTACCCACGCCGCTATCTCTTAATGTTGCTGAAGGACAAAGGAATCGGCATCATGCGCGCCCGCAAACGACGCCATATATAGTCGGCGGAACCTATCGCCGCGCGCCTTGCAGGCTGCGCAGCACGTGTTTCGGGATCGACGGCAGCCCGACCTCCACCGG
Source organism: Cupriavidus sp. CP313 (assembly GCF_054072015.1). Classification (NCBI taxonomy): domain Bacteria; kingdom Pseudomonadati; phylum Pseudomonadota; class Betaproteobacteria; order Burkholderiales; family Burkholderiaceae; genus Cupriavidus; species Cupriavidus sp. CP313. The sequence goes on from NZ_JBSVZB010000014.1 coordinate 69,374, forward strand.
GCGCTGCAGATCGCTCTCGTATTTCTTCTCTAGGGCATCCGCCTTGTCGCCGCGCCCCGTCGCGCGCAGCCGATCCAGGTAGGCAGGCAGTTCTCCGCGCACGTGATAAGGCCCTCCTTCCGCAACGACATTGCGCAGGGGGTCACGCCCGCGCGCGGCATCCGGCAGCATCTTGTCGAGCCACCCCTGCAGCAGGGTCAGTCCCTCTTCCACGATCTCCGGCCGCGCGCCGGCCAGGTTGTGCAGCTCATGCGGATCGGCGTGCAGGTCGAACAACATCACGTCGTCGAACAAATGGTAGCCGTCATGCAGGGTGCAGATCAGGATCCAGTCGCCAAACCGGACGGCGCGCTGGCACGTCCACGCTCCTTGAGAAAGGATCAGATGATCCCTTCCCTCGTCAGCACCTGCCTTCAGGCTCGCGGCAAACGATGTGCCGTCCCAGCTCGCCGGGACGCCCTGGCCGAGCAGTTCCAGCACCGTGGCGGTCACGTCGACCTGATAGTGGAAAGCCTGATACTCACGCCCGGGTTCGAGTCCCGGCCACTTGAGAAGCAGCGGGACCTGCGTCGTGCACTGGTCCGCCGTCTGGTGATCCCCATAGACGCCGAGCTCCCCCAGCGTTTCGCCGTGGTCGGAGGACAGCATGATCGCCGTATCCCCCTTCACGCCGAGCCGGGCAAGCTGGTCCAATAGTTTCCCGACGTATTCGTCGGCCACTAGAATTCCTGTGTCATAGCCATCAAACATGGCACGGGCTGCCGCCATGTCGGGAATCTGCTGCGGCTGGCGGGGGAAGAACGCACGCGCCGCTTCCTGCGGCGCGAAGCCCGTGCATTCCTGGGCACCATGCGGGCCGCAGCCCTGCCAGTGGCGCGCGCGAATCTCCTCGGTCAGCCATGCCGGCAGCGGATCATCGGCAAAGGGCGCGCCATATTTCGCGGCGGCCCGGTAGGGGGTGTGCGGGTCCCACATATGCACGTGCAGGAACCAGTTGTCTTCCGCCCCGTGCCGCGCCAGCCAGTCCGAGGCGATCGCGAAGACCTCGTCCGCGGTCTCGAGGCCGAACTTGCCGACGTTGAAGGCCTCGTCAAACCCTGCATACCACTGGAAGGCGGAGTGCCTCTGCGCAAAGGAGCTGATACTGGCGGTCCGCAGCCCTGCCTGCTGCAGCAGGAACGGAAAGCTCTCCAGTTGCAGGTTCGACCAGAACTTCCGGTCCGGGCCGCCGATCACCGGGTCCGCGTCGACTCCGCCATGATTGACCACGCCATTGTGTATGCCGAAGCGGCCAGTCAGCAGCGCCGTGCGGCTGGGCAGGCACGGAGTGTCCGAGGCATGCACATTGCGGAACAGCATGCTTTCGGCGGCCAGCCTGTCAATGTTCGGGCTGGTGTTGCGATGGTAGCCATAGCATCCAAGATGGTCCGGCCGCAGGGTGTCGATATCAATGTAGAGTAGCCGCATAGGGTATTGGGTTTGTGCTGATCAATCAGATTCGCCGGTGGGCAACAGGTGTGCGCTATTGATGCCGCCAGCGCCTGGCGATGTCCTCGACCATGCGGCGATGGAACGCCGGTGTGATCGGATATTTCCAGAGAAGCAGGACCGAACACACCACGCCGGCCAGCGGAATCAGGCACATTGCCGCCTTGATGGAAGCGAGCGTCGATGCGTCCAGCGGCTGGTTGGCCACGAAGCCGGCCCATTGCAGGATCTGCCCGAGCAGCACGGCGTTGACGGCCAGGGCTGCCTTGTGCGAGAAAGCCGCGAATCCAGCGATCTTCGCTTCATTGCGTTCGCCGAACTTCCACTCGTTGAATTCGACGGTATCGGGCAGCATCGCCCAATAGTTAATAGCGAAGCTGGCCGTCCCTGTGCCGATGAGTGCAATCCAACCCAGCACGACCAGCATGGACGATTCGGTGTTGAGCCAGAAGCCGAGATAGCCGGCGGCGGCAAGGGCGCTCCCCGCCATCCACGCGGCCCGCTTCGAAAAGCGCCGCGCCGCCCACACCCAGGCAGGCGCAAGCAGGACCAGCATCACCACGCTGAGCATGAGTGCGACCGGTGCCATATCGGGGCGCTGCAATCCGTACTTGAACCAGTACAGGAGGCATTTGGAGAATATGGTCAGTGCCACCGCGGCAACCACGATGGCACCCAGTACGCGCACCAGCGGACCATTGTGGCGCAGCGTGCCCCAGAACCTGACGAAATCGCGCACAGTACCGCCCACCAGCGAGGACGCCTCGTGCGTTGGCGCGCCGTCGGGAACGCCCGGCAGGCTCTCCCTGCTATGGCGCACGCAGAAGAATATTGCCAGCGTGGCCAGCAGCCCGATCGGCAGGGCCACGATGAAATAGGGCTGCGCCACCTGGCCCGTCAGCGCAGACACGGCCTTCGGCAAGAACAGCGCGATGAACATGCCCGCTCCCGCGGCAAACATCATGCGTATGCCGGCAAGCGTTGCGCGTTCCGCGGTATCGGAAGTCATGCTCGCGGACATGGAGAGATACGGGAGATTGACAACCGTGTAGAACGTCCGCATCACGATATGGGACAGCGTGGCATAGATGACCAGCGCCGTCGCGCCTACCGGCGGCACGTAGAACATGGCGGCAAAGCTGAGCGCCAGGGGCACGGCCCCGAACAACATGTAGGAGCGGTACTGTTTGCGGCGGGCGCGAGCGCGATCAACGATCGATCCCATGATGGGATCGGCGATGGCGTCGTAGATGGACGCGATCGCGACCGACAACCCTGCCACTGCCGGTTCGATGCCCAGCACGTCCGTGTAATAGAAGTACAGGAACAGCGTGATCGCCTGCCAGTAGAGATTGCAGCCGAAGTCCCCGGCGCCGTAGCCGAAGCGGTGCCGCCAGGTCAGGCGAGCCCCGCCCGCCTCCCCCGCGCTCAGGTCAGCCTCATTCTCCAATGCCTGCTGTTGCACAAGCGCGGAACCGGACGGGTTGGTCATCTGGAAGTCTCCATTGTCATCGGCCGCCAACGACGCCAGCCGCATATTTTTACTTACTATCTAGTAAGTAATTCAATGGATCAACTAGGGAAATCCCGCGGGAGAGGTGGGCAATCCATCCGGAAAGCAGGTGACTGAGGCCCGGGCCACGGGCTGGAGCGCCAGTTGCTATTCGGAAGCCGCTTCGAGGAACAGCTTGCGCAGTTCGGCGAACTGGCGGTCGACGCGAGGGTTGTCGTCGCTGAGCGACTTGCCGATGGTGTAGCCACGCAACGCCGCCACAGCCAGATCCCGCAACACTTCCAGGCGCGGCGCCGTCTTGAAGTTTCCGATCAGGTCGCTCCATGCCTTGTCGAACGCTGCCTCGCGCCGCGCGACCAGCGGCGCCACCTCGTCGCGGAATCCCGGATCGCGCCGCGCGGCAAGCAGCAGTTCGATCAGCGCCATTTGATTGATCGAAGAAGCGTGGTTGCCCATTGTATCGAGCACGGCCAACAAGCGGTCCTTTGGCGTCAGAAACGCCGGAGCGGCTGCAGCGAATCGCACGGCCATTTCGTCATAGAGCGCATTCATCACCGCCACCATCATCGCGTTCTTACTCTCGAAGTGGTAAATCAGCGCTGCGCGAGTCAGGCCGACCCGCTCCGCGATCTCTGACATCGTCGTGCCCGCATAGCCGAGTTCCGCCAGGCTTTCCACCGACGCCGTCAGAATGCGGGCTTTGGTTTGCGCGGACATCTCGGCATTTGACGTGCGGCGTGCGTTACTTCTTTTCGGTTTCACCGATTGTCTCCAGGATTGATCGCCGCTGGTGAGCGGGATGCCATTGTAAACCCCGAGTGCACTTCTTTCGACTACATACTAACCTACGCGTCAGTTAATATGTGGCATGATGCGTAGAAGCATGCCGCGCGCAGAACGACCCGATATTCCCACCTTCCCTTTCTGGAGCTATATGTCACTGACTCGCCTGCACACCCAGTCGGACCGCTTTGTCGATACATGCGGCAGGGAAATCCTGCTGCGCGGCGTCAACCTCGGCGGGGACAGCAAGGTTCCCTACCCGAATGGCGGCACGCATCACCACACGGACTTCTCCGATCACCGCGAAGTGTCTTTCGTCGGCCGGCCGTTTCCGCTGCAGGACGCGGACTCGCACTTGGCCCGCATCCGCCGCTGGGGCTTCAACTGCCTGCGCCTGATCACCACATGGGAAGCGATAGAGCACGCCGGCCCCGGCCAGTACGATGAGGACTATCTCACCTACTTCGCCGAGGTCTGCCGAAAAGCCGGGGAACATGGCTTGTATGTCTTCATCGATTTCCACCAGGACGCCTGGTCGAGGATGAGCGGGGGCGATGGCGCGCCAGGCTGGGCCTTCGAGGCCGTGGGCCTGGACTACCGCGCTTTCGATGCCGCGGATGCCGCGCACGTGATGCAGCACCGCTTCCGGTTTGCCGACGGGAATCCACGCCAGCCCGGCTACCCGCAGATGAGCTGGCCGCTCAACTACCGCCTGCCTGCCAACGCCATCATGTGGACACTCTTCTGGGCCGGCCGCGCGCTTACGCCGGACTTTCGCATCCAGGGGCAGAACGTCCAGGATTACCTGCAGGGGCGCTTTTTCGATGCAGTCGATCAAGTGGCTCGCCGCGTATGCGCATTGCCGCATGTGATCGGCGTCGACATTCTCAACGAACCCGGACTGGGCTGGCTGGGCCAGCCCCTTTCAGCGCCCGACGGCCCGCGTTTGCCCGGCCCCGTGGTCACGCCGCTCGCCGCGCTTTCCATCGCGCGCGGCATACCCACGGAAGTGCCGGTGGTTGCGTTCGGCGCCACGCCAGATCATTCCCAATCCGGCTCGTCACACCTGCTCAATGCCGCCGGGCGTTCCATCTGGTTCCCTGATGCCGCGTGCCCGTTCGAACGCGCCGGCATCTACCGGGTCCAGAATGGCGCCCTTGTGCCGCTCGCGGAAGACGCGTTCAAGACGATGAGCGGCCGTGCCCTGGACCTCGCAGAAGATGTGTTCTCGCCGTTCTTCGCCGAGGCCGCCGCACGTGTGCGCCGCCACCGCGAAGACTGGCTGCTGATGGCGCAGATGGACCCGACCGGGGCGCTCGCCGGCCGCGCCTTTCCCACCGGCATGCCTGGGCAGTCTGTCAACGCAAGCCACTGGTACGACCTGGCCCTGCTGTTTGGCAAAACCTTTGATCCCAACGCATCCGTCGACTTTCTCACGGGAGAGCGCGCCGATAGCGCTGCTGCCCTGCGTGAGCGATACACACGCCAACTGGCCATATTGAAGGCGGCCGCGAAGGGCTTCCCCGGCGGCGCACCCACGTTGATCGGGGAATTCGGCATTCCGTACGACCTGGACAACGGCCAGGCCTATGTTGAGTGGGCGGCAGGCAAGCGGGATGTGTTCGGCCCGCACACCCAGGCGCTCGAGCTTATATATGAGTCGCTGGACGCCCTCCTGCTGAGCTCCACCCAGTGGAACTACACGGCCGGCAACCGGAACGACCTGCGCATCGGCGACCAGTGGAACCAGGAAGACTTCTCGATCTACTCGGCCGACCAGGCCGACGACCCTTCCGATCCGTATGCCGGCGGCCGCGCCGTGGCTGGCTTCGCCCGGCCCTACGCTGCCGCGGTGCAGGGGCGCCTGGTCTCGATGCAGTTCGATCGTCGCTCCGGCACCTTCCATGTTGAATTCGCTGCCGATGCAACGGTACCGGCACCAACCGAACTCGTGCTGCCGCCAGCGCAGTTCCCGCATGGCGCCACGATCTCGGTCGATGGCCCGGTGCTCCGCTACGAGGAAGACATGGGGATGGGATCCGCGCGCGTCTGGGCCAGTGCTTCCGGCACCGTGCGGATCGAATGCCGCCGCAAATAAGCGCCTCGCAACACTTGGCCGCAATATGCGGCGCCGGGCCGGCAGGACGACGGCAGCCGGCCGGCCGGCGCGAGGCACTCGCGCCGGCCGCATTTCGCTTGATAAAAAAACGTCCCCCAATAACGCAAGGAGGAGAGCAATGCAAAGGATTCACCGGAAGCAACGCCTGCCCAGGACCATCTTGTGCGCAAGTGCGGCGCTGATCAGCGCCTCGGCCCAAGCACAGTCGGGCGTCACCCTTTACGGCGTGGTCGACGTCAATATCGAGTATGTCAGCAATTTTTCGAGCACTACGCCCACCGCGGCCAACCGCTTCGCCCGGGGTCCCGCGCACGATGTGGTCCGGATGAGTTCCGGCGGTTTGTCCGGCTCGCGCTTTGGTGTGCGCGGCACTGAGGACCTCGGCGGCGGACTGAAGGCGGTATTCACGCTGGAAAACGGCTTCACCGCGGATGACGGAAAGCTGGCCTTCAATGGCCGCATGTTCGGGCGCCAGGCCTGGGTCGGCCTCGCCAGCAGCGACTACGGGCGCATCACCTTCGGCCGGCAGACCTCCTCCATCTATGACGGCCTGGCCAACTTCACCGCGGCCCTCTACACGAATCAGTATGAGCCTGGCGGCGCCATCGGCGGCTTCAGTTCCCGCTCCGACAATACGGCGAAGTACGCCGGCCAGTTCGGCGGCCTGACCGCGATTGCGCACTGGTCATTCGGCAACGGCATCTTCGGTGCGGGCGAAACTCCGGGTCAGTTCCGCCGCGACACCGGCTACGGCGCAGCGCTGAATTACCAGGCCGGCCGCTACGGCATCGGCGTCGCCTATGACCAGTACAACCCTTCGCTGGCCGCGTCCAACGACGTCGGCAGTTTCAAGCGCGCCGGCATCGGGGCCAGCTACACCACCGGCGCCGTCAAGCTCGTGGCCGGCTATCGCTGGGGCATGGACAAGACCGGCTCCGGTGCCACGCTCTGGCACGACAATCTCTACTGGGCCGGCGTCAACTATCAGGCCACCGCGGCGCTGGGCTTCACCCTGGCCTATTACTATGACGACATCAGCCTTGCCAATATCAGCCTTGGCCGGCTTCCCGCCGTCCGGACCAGGAATCCCTGGCAGATCCTGTTCATCGCCGACTACAACCTGTCGAAGACGACCGACATCTACCTGACCAGCGCATACGCAAAGAATGCCGGCCTGAATTTCGACACCTCCGCCACCGGGTTCGTCAACGGCTACTTCCTCGGCTCGGGCAAGAACGACATGCTCGGCGTCGCAGTGGGCATCCGCAAGAAGTTCTGAACTCCTGGTCCGCTTGCGTCCGGGGGCGGCTGTCCCCATTGCGGCGGATATGCAACAGATGTGATCCACGACCTATCCACGGTGAAGCCTTGTCAATGCCCGTATTCGATCTGGTGATCTTCGGCGGCACGGGAGACCTTGCGTGCCGCAAGCTCATTCCCGCGCTCTTCAACGCGCATCGAGCCCGACTCCTGCATGCTCGCGGCCGCATTCTCGCCACCGGCACCGAGCCGATCGACCGCGCAGGCTTTATCGCCATGCTCGAAGCGCGCGGCAGGCAGATGGCGCAGGCGGGCGAGGCCGGCACCGGCGGCAGAGCCGATGCTGACTGGGACAGCTTCCAGCACCGCCTCGACTACCTCCAGGTCGACGCAACGCAGGACAGCGGCTTCGAGGCGCTGGCTGCAGGCCTGTCCGGGCATGCATCAGAAGTCGTCGTCTGCTACCTGGCGACCGCACCACACCTGTTTGCCCCGATCTGCGCGCAGCTCGCACGGGTAGGCCTGAACAAGCGCAACGTGCGTGTCGTGCTGGAGAAGCCGCTGGGCCATGATCTCGAGTCATCCGAGGCAATCAATGACGCAGTGGCCCGCTTCTTCGAGGAGGATCAGATCTACCGCATCGACCACTACCTTGGCAAGGAGCCGGTCCAGAACCTGATGGCGATCCGCTTCGGCAACACTCTGTTCGAGCCATTCTTGCGCAGGGAATGGGTTCGCGACGTGCAGATCACGATCGCGGAGGAACTCGGCGTCGAACAACGCGGGACCTTCTATGACCGCACCGGCGCGCTACGCGACATGCTCCAGAGCCACCTGCTGCAACTGCTGTGCATGGTGGCCATGGAACCGCCGGCAACGTTGGATGCCGACGCCATTCGCGATGAGAAGCTCAAAGTACTCAAGGCACTCAAGCCGATGAGCCCACGCTGCGTGGCCGAAAGAACGGTGCGGGGCCAGTACCGCCAGGGAGCGATCGACGGCCGGCCGGTGCCTGGCTATCGCGACGAGTCCGACGTCGCGGTGCACAGCCAGACCGAGACCTTCGTCGCCATCAAGGCCGACATCGCGAACTGGCGTTGGGCCGGCGTCCCCTTCTACCTTCGCACCGGCAAGCGCATGGCTTCGCGCCTGGCTGAGATCGTGATCCATTTCCACCGTGCGCCCCACGAGCTCTTTCCCTGCCCGCCGGGCTTGTCGGCCCGCAATCGTCTGGTGATCACGCTGCAGCCCGAGGAAAGCATCCGCCTCTACCTCTTCACGAAAGCGCCCGGCGATACCATCGCGCTGCGCGAGACCTATCTCGACCTTGACCTTGCGAGTTCCTCAAGCGAGCGCCGCGCGGATGCCTACGAGCGCCTGCTGCTCGACGCCATTCACGGCCGCCTCGGCCTCTTCGTCCGGCGCGATGAGCAAGCCCATGCGTGGCACTGGGTGAAGCCCATTCTCCAGACCTGGTCTGCCGGCGACCTGGCGCCCAAGCCATATACCGCGGGTACCTGGGGACCGGCGGCGTCCAGCGCCCTGCTCTCGCGCGACGGCGTGGCGTGGCACGAGGAAGCGTGAGATGCGTGAAGCGCACCATGACCGCGTACCGGACCAGCCCGCCGGGCTGACGCGCAACCTGGCACGGCAAGCCAGGTCATTTGCATCGCCGCGTCTCGTTGCCGACGTAGGCGGCACCAATGCACGATTCGCCATCGAAGTGGCGCCACGGGTGTTCGCGCACCACAGGATACTTGACTGCGCCGCCCATGACGGCATCGACGCGGCCCTGCGCGCCTACCTGGCGACACTCGGAACACTCGGACCGCAGGTGCGCCACGCTGCCATCGGCATCGCCACGCCCGTGCTGGGCGACCATGTAAAGATGACGAACCTCGAATGGTCGTTCTCCATTGACGCGCTGCGCGCCGCCTTCTCGTTCGAGCGCCTGCTGGTGACAAACGACTTCACCGCGCTGGCGCATGCGCTGCCCTACCTGACGCCAGCGGAACTGGTGCAGGTTGGCGGCAAGCCGGCCGAGTCGCCATCCCCTGTTGGATTGCTTGGCCCGGGCACAGGGTTGGGTATGGCAGGCCTGACACCCTGCAACGGCACGTACATGGCGTTAACGGGAGAAGGCGGCCACGCGAGCTTCTCTCCCAATGATGAAGACGAGATGCGGGTGTGGCAGTATGCGCGCGAGCGCTTCGGGCACGTGTCCGCGGAGCGCCTGCTTTCCGGTCCTGGGCTGGCGCTGATCCATGACGCGATCCGTGTGCGCGGGCCGGGAAAGCGTCAGCTTTCGCCTGCCGAGATCACCGAACATGCGCGCATGGGATCCGACCCCGATTGTCAGCGAGCCGTGGCAATGTTCTGCGCGATGTTAGGCTCGGCGGCCGCAGACCTGGCCCTGACGATAGGGGCGCGGGGCGGCATCTATGTGGGCGGTGGCATCGTGCCGCGCCTGAGGGACATGTTCGCGAGATCAGCGTTCCGCCGCAGGTTCGAGGACAAGGGCCGCATGCGTGCCTATCTGGAGGAGATCCCCGTCTACGTGATTCATGCATCATTCCCGGCTCTGACGGGATTGTCGGCGCAGCTTGCACAGACGCTGCCAGGTTGACGGAGGCCAGGCACACCACCACTGGACCAGCTCCGCGCGCTCAGAGGAGAGCTGGCCCGGCAGGCAATGTGCCATTCCGGTAGCAGCGCCCGCGGCCGTTCATCCGGTCTGGACCCTCTGCCCGAAGTCGCAGTGCTCCCGGGCCACGCCGTTACGGCGTGCCGCCCGACACATCGATCCGATACACCCGCCCGCTCGTCGCCGACGTGCCCGGATCGGCCAGCACGTACAGCGCCTGCCCGTCATCCACGCCAAAGGAGAACACACTGCCTGGGATCGTGACGTTCCAGTCGACCTGTTCAGTGGCAACGCCATCGCGGACCATGAAACTCAGCAGCTTGCCCGTGCAAAGGTCGGAATAGAAGTACCGCCCATGCAGCACCGGATTGGCACTGCCCCGGTACACATAGCCGCCGACGATGGCACAAGCGCCCGCTTCATGGCCGTATTCGAAGACCGGCATGGTCAGCCCGGCCTTGTCGCACGCGGCCGCACCCACGCAGGCGGTGCCCTCGGTCCGGTTCCAGCCGTAGTTCAGGCCCGCGCTGGTGGCCGGCGCCACGTCGACTTCCTCGCGCTGGTCCTGGCCGACATCGGCGATATACAACAAGCCGGCGTCGAACGAAAACCGCCACGGGTTGCGCAGGCCGAGGGCCCAGATTTCGCCGCGACTGCCGGACTGGCCGATGAACGGATTGCCGGCAGGCACGCCGTAGCCGGACGCGCCGCTGACGTCGATGCGCAGCATCTTGCCGAGCAGCGTTCCCGCGTTCTGGGCGTTGCCCGACGGATCGCCACCGCCGCCGCCGTCGCCCGTGCCGATATAGAGCATGCCGTCCGGGCCGAACGCGAGCTGGCCGCCGTTATGGTTGGAGAAGGTGCCGTGCGGGATCGACAGCAGCACGGTGCCCGATGCATCGGCGATATCCGGATTCGCGGCCGACACGTTGTAGCGGGCGATGGTGATAGCCCCATTGGCGTCGGTGTAATAGACGTAAAAGCGGCCGTTGGTCCCATAGTTGGGATCGAACGCCATCGACAGCAGCCCGCGCTCGCCATCGGTCGTCGTCAGCGCAGCGATATCGAGGAACGGCGTAGCGACCAATGCGCCGTTGCGCACGACCCGGATGCGGCCGGCGCGCTCGACCACGAACAGGCGCGAATCGCCGAGGGGCGCTGTCAGGAAGATAGGCGCGGAGAATCCGCCGGCAACCTGCGTCAGCGACAACTGCAACGTTTCCGGCGAACCGTAGGCTACGCTTGCCAAAGCACGGCCGCCCGCAGTCACCGCCACGGTCTGCGAAGGCGGCTGCGGCTTGAGGAGCGCGCTGCCCGTCAGCACGCTGGCGGCACTGACGGTATAGCTGCCAGCAGCCAGGTTGGACAGCGTGGTCGACTGGGTCACGGTCTGGCGGAACTGGCCGGGCCCCAATACCGTGATGGCCGCCGACGTCCCGGACGGCAGGCCGGAGATGGAGAGCGTCAGCGTGCCGGTGCCGCTGGCGCTGTCACTGCCCCCGTCTCCCCCGCCCCCTCCGCAGGCTGCGATACCCAGGCAGCAGGCGATGAAGAATCGGCAAAGCGAGTATCGAAGTGCTTCGGACATGGCGCGCTCCTGTCACGGCTCGGGCACAGCCTGCCATGCAAGAACCGATCCACGGCCCTGGCACAAGTCCTGCCGGGCCCTTCCGGCGGCAGCCGCGCCTCGCCTTTGCAAAAAGATACGTCATGCGCGTGGCATCGGCGATGCATGCAGTGGTCCACTTGCTGGACCGGGCAAAGTCCGTCCTCGATGCAGGCTGGTCATCCTTCCGCACAATGCTCGCGTACAAGGCGATTGCGCATGGCGCGTGGTACGAGGAAGTGGACGAACGTTTCACCAACTCGGAAATTACTGACTGCTTTCCTTAGTCGAGCCCTTTCTCCGACAGAAACGCCTGCATCAGATCTGCCACCTGCAAGTTATTCAAGTCCGAAAACGGAAAATGCGTGTTCCCACGTACTCCGATGTCCGGCAAGTGAACAAGCCTGGCGTCGCCGCCATGGCGATTGACGGCATCGACCCACAGCTTTGCCATCGCTAGCCGCACGCGCCAGTTGTCCAGCCCCGGGTCCGCGCCAGGCTGCGTCGGGATGTTGTCGCCGTAGAAGAGGACGATCGGAATGCGCGTGAGCGACTTGAACCGGGCCATCGTCACCGCCACGCCGGCCAAGGGTCCGGTGAGGCTTGGCATTGCCGCAGGCACCTCACCTTGCGGAAACACGAAGCCGCTGCCAGGTTCGTAGGACACCACGGCGCGGATGGCCGGGTTGCGCATGACCGCTTGCCATCCCAGCCCGCCGCTGTAGGAATGCGTGACCAGGATGCCGGGGCCGATACGGTGGAAGAGTGCCGATACGGCATCGACAGCCACCTGGTTATCCAACGGCCCGGTATCCGGCACCATTTGCCTGAAGAACTGGTTCAGTGCCTCCGGATCCTTCGAGAACTGCACGCCGCGGTAAAAGTCCGGCCATGCGCCCAGACGAAACATGTTGAACCAGCGTTGTTCATCCGGTTCGGCGGCGATTTGCGCGGCGACGGTGCTTCGGCCCGCGCCACCCCGGCGCGGTTGGTCCAGCAGGTACACCGGAAAGCGGCGGCGCAGAAATATCGTCTGGAATCCTTCGCGACCGTCGGGGGTGGTCTCCCACGTCTTCGAAAACTCGCCAAAGCCGTGCCACATCACCAGGGGCAGCTTGCGCGGGTTCACGGGAATCTGGTAAGCCACGCGCGCATGGTCACCATGCAGCGTCTGCCCGTCAGGACCGGCCTTACCCAGTTCGTAGGTACCCGGGCTACGCACGACGGTGCCGCCGACCGCGAAGCTGCCCTGGGCCTGGAGCACAAGCGGCGCGGACGCAACTGTTGCGCGCGGCGCAGAGAGGGCGTTGCCGCTGAAGACCACTGTGCAGATGAGTGGCAAGGCAAGAAATGCACGAAAATCAAGAAGCATGTCAGCATCCTCAGAGCCCGAGCCGTCGCTCGCTGATACCCGCGTATGGCTATAGCTGAAAAGGCAGGCCGCGTTGCCGCTTGCCGGTCAGCCGCGCGATAGCATTCGCGAACGCCGGCGCGAGCGGTGGCAGACCTGGTTCACCCATGCCGGTCGGCGGATCGGCACTGGGCACGATGTGCACGTCGAAGGCAGGCATGTCGGTAATGCGGGCGACCGTAAAGTCGCCGAAATTGCGCTGCTCGACCTGCCCTTCCTTCAGCGTAATGGCAGCCCCCTGCAGGCAGGTCGACAAGCCCATCACCGCCGCGCCTTGCACCTGGGCTTCAACCGTTCGCGGGTTGACTGCCAGGTTGCAATGCACGCCGGCGGTTACCCGATGCAGCACCGGCCGCCCGTCCTGGACGGAAGCTTCGACCACGTAGGCGACCACGGTGCCGAAAGACTGATGCACGGCCACGCCCCAGGCATGCCCGGATGGCAAGGGCTTCCTGCCGTACCGGCTTTTTTCGACTGCCAGCTCAAGCGCCGCCCGATGACGGGGATGCTGGTCGCCGAACAGCCTCAGTCGGTAAGCCACGGGGTCTTGCTGTGTGCGCGACGCGATCTCATCGACCAGTGTTTCCATCACGAAGGCCGTATGCGTACTGCCCACGCTGCGCCACCAGTGCACTGGCACATTGAGCTTTGGATGATGCACCGTCAGTCGCATCGGCAGCGGGTATGGCTCGCGCATGCCCTCGACGGCGGTTCGGTCGACCCCGTCCTTGATCATGAACGCGCCGAACATCGTGCCGTCGGTGATCGATTGCGCGACGATGGCATGGTCCCAGGCCAGGACCCGGCCACGCTCGTCGAAGCCGATGTGCGCGCGATGCAGGTGCATCGGACGGTAGAAGCCTCCGCGCATGTCGTCTTCGCGACTCCAGAGCAATCGCACCGGCGCGTTCAGTCCTGCCGTACCAGCGGCACGGGCAACGCGACAGGCATCGACAACATAGTCGCGGTTGCCCATCGCCCGCCGGCCGAAGCCGCCGCCCGACGATTGCACGTGAATGCGCACCTGCTCGGGCTTGAGGCCCAGCACCTTGGCCGCGGTGGTAACGTCAAGGCCCGGCATCTGTGAGCCGGTCCAGAGTTCCGCGCGGTCTGCCGTCAGTTGTACGGTGCAATTGAGCGGCTCCATCGCGGCATGGGCGAGGTAAGGAAACAAGAACTCCGCCTCGATGCGGTGCGGTGCCGTCGCCAGAGCCGCGATGTCGGCGTTGAACCAGCGCGAGCCCGGCTGCCCGGCCAGTTCGCGGTACCGGGCCAGTTGGCGCGTGCTGTCCACCTTCTCGACCTTGTCGTCGTCCCAGTCAAGCTGGAGCGCTTCGCGGCCCTGGCGCGCCGACCAGTAGCCATCGGCAACCACGGCCACGCCCTCAGCTCCCAGATCCAGCGGTACACGGAAGACACCCTTGACGCCACGTACCGCCCGCGCGGCGCGGTCGTCCACGGCACGCAGCCGGGCGCCGAAAACCGGCGGACGTGCTATCACGGCCGTCAGCATGCCAGGCAGGCGCATATCGATGCCGAAGCTTTGACGGCCGCTGCTCTTGGCGCGCGCGTCCAGCCGGCCGGTGGGCTTGCCGATCAACCGGAAGTCCCTTGGATCCTTGAGCGTAACCGTCTCAGGCACAGGCTGGGCCATGGCGGCATCGGCCAGTTCGCCGTAACCGGCTTGTCGGCCACCCGGCCCCGATACGCGGCCGTTGCGTGTCTGCAGCGTGGCGACGTCCATGTTCCAGCGCGCCGCGGCGGCGGCCAGCAGCATTGTCCGGGCACGAGCCCCGAGTTCCCGGTATTGCTGGTAGCTGTTGCGGATACTGCTCGAACCGCCCGTGAGATGCAGGCCCGAGGTCGGGTCGGCGAACGCCGGCGCATTGTCGCCGAGGCGACTGGTGACCAGGCTCCAGTCCGCATCAAGCTCTTCGGCCAGGATCATTGGCAACGCTGTCTGAACGCCCTGGCCAAACTCGAGCCGATTGACGGCGACGGTGACCGCGCCGTTTGCATCGATCTGCAGGAACGCGGCGGGCTGCTGCGTCGGTTTCAACGTTGCCGGCGTGGCGGCATCCGCGGGGCTGTTGCCAATGAGGGGAAATACGCCCAGCGCCAGCCCACCGGCGCCGGCCAGTTTCATGAACCGACGCCGGGGCATGGAGGCTGGCGCGTCGTCTTGTTCGATCAGGTGCCGCAGGGCCGGCGGGAGTTCTCCGAGGAAGGTATCGGGCTGCATCATCGACCTTGTTCAAGCCAGTGCACGGGCCGCGTCGGCGACGGCAGCGCGAATGCGGGCGTAAGTGCCGCATCGGCAGATGTTGCCAGCCATCGCGGCATCGATTTCCGAGGCGCTGGGCCGCTTGCCCTTGGGCAGCGACTTCAGGAAGGCCGTGGCACTCATGATCTGGCCACTCTGGCAATAGCCGCACTGCGCCACGTCGTGCTTGACCCACGCGTCGCGCACGGCGTTGCCGACACGGTCGGTGCCGCCGGTCACCTGTTCGATGGTGTGGATCTTCTGTCCTTCCGCCGCCGAGATCGGCGTCACGCAGGAGCGGATGGCCTGGCCGTTGAGGTGCACCGTACAGGCCCCGCACAGCGCAGCGCCGCAGCCGAACTTGGTGCCCGTCAGGCCCAGCGTGTCACGCAGGGCCCAGAGGACAGGCATGGCGGGATCGATATCGACCGAATGCTCACGGCCGTTGATATTCAGAACTGTCATGGGATCCGTTCCTTCACTGTGGCTTCTTGTTGAAGGCTTCGCGCGCGATGCCGGCCGCCGTCACGGCGCTGGGCCAGCCGGCATAGAAGGCCAGATGGGTCAGCGCCTCAACAAGTTCGGCCTCGGTGAGACCATTCTGCCGGGCCAGCGCCATATGCGAGCGCAATTGGTCCGGGCGATTCATCGCGATCAGTGCGCTGACGGTGACCAGGCTGCGGTCGCGCGGCGACAAGCCGGGCCGGGCCCACACGTCTCCGAACAGCACATCGTCGGTCAGTTGCGCCAGCTTGGGCGCCACGTCGCCGAAGCGCCGCTGGGCCACCGACGGTTGTGCAGCATCTTGCGCGGCCGGCCCCGGTGCCGCCGTCCCCGCGCTGTACTGCTCGTCGCTCACCTGTTCCAGCCAGTCCACTGTCTTGCCATCGCGCGCCTCCTGGATTGCCATGTGGGTCATCGCGCTGTCGGCCGCACCGTGCCAGTGCCTGGTGTTGGGCGGGATGCGCACCACGTCGCCGGGGCGGATTTCCTCGACCGGCCCGCCCCAGCGCTGCACACGGCCGACGCCGGCGGTGACGATGAGCGTCTGGCCAAGCGGATGCGTGTGCCACGCGGTGCGGGCCCCGGGAGAGAAGGTCACCGTTCCTGCCGACGTGCGGTCCGGCCCGGTGGGCGTGAACAGCATCTCGACCTGGACGCTGCCCGTGAAGTTTTGTGCCGGCGCCGCCTGGACCTGGCGCGATGCTGCGCGCGAAATCTGCAAGTTCGGTTCGGCCGCGCCCGCGGCATCCATCATCGACAGCGCGAAGGTAGCAATGGCAATGGACCTTCTCATGTTTCGTGCTCCCTCACTCATCGCCCAACACGTGCCTGCAACGCTGCGGGATAACGATCGCCATGGACCTTGACCTGATCGAGCGCGCTGTGGATCTGGCGCAGTTCGTCGCCGGACAGTTCCACCGACGCCGCGCCGAGGTTCTCATCAAGCCGGTGCAGCTTAGTCGTGCCTGGAATGGGGACAATCCACGGTTTCTGCGCCAGCAGCCAGGCCAGCGCCACCTGGGCCGGCGTGGCCCGCCTGGCCGTCGCGATGCCGCCCAGGGCGTCGATCAGCGCCTGGTTGGCCTGCCGCGCCTCCGGGGTGAATCGCGGCACGACGTTGCGGAAATCGTCTTTCGCGAATGTCGTGTTCTGGTCGATCGCGCCAGTCAGGAAGCCCTTGCCCAGCGGACTGAACGGCACGAAGCCGATGCCGAGCGCTTCGAGGGTTGGCAGGATTTCGCGTTCTGGTTCGCGCCACCACAACGAATATTCGCTCTGGAGGGCAGTCACCGGCTGCACGGCGTGGGCGCGCCGGATCGACTCGGCGCCAGCCTCGGACAGGCCGAAGTGGCGCACCTTGCCTTCAGCGATCAGGTCTTTCACGGCGCCAGCCACGTCCTCCATCGGCACCCGGGGATCGGTGCGATGCTGGTACAGCAAATCGATGCGGTCGGTCCTCAGGCGTTTGAGGGAAGTTTCCACCACGGATCGAATGCGCTCGGGGCGGCTGTCCATGCCTTTGGCGGCATCGCCGTCCTTGAAGCCAAACTTGGTGGCGATGACAACCTGATCCCGAATTGGCTGCAAGGCTTCGCCAACCATTTCCTCATTCAAGGCACCGTAGGCTTCGGCGGTATCGAAGAAGGTCACCCCGCGCTCGAAAGCTTCGCGGATCAGTTGGACCGCCGGGGCACGTTCCAGTCCGGGACCGTAACCAAAACTCAGCCCCATACAGCCGAAGCCCAGGGCAGAAACTTCCAGGCCAGAACGGCCGAGTTGTCGCTTGTGCATGGCGGTCTCCCGTCCAATTAGTCCGATACCCCGGACTGTAACGACCACTGTCTCAACCAACTAGGCCATTCTCGCTTGCATCAGTTACAAGAAAAACTTGATAATCGGCTTCCAAGTCGGGAGATTGCCATGCCGATCAACGAATTCAGAGCGATCGCCATGTTCGCCAAGGCGGTCGAGTTGGGTAGCATCCGACGCGCGGCCAAGGCACAAGGGGTGACGCCACAGGCAGCCAGCCAGGCGATCGCTCAGCTGGAGCAGCATCTTGGCGTTCGCCTGCTCCACCGCACCACGCGGAACCTGGCGCTTACCGAAGAAGGACAGCGCCTGCTCGAGAACACCCAGCCGGCAATCGCGGCGCTGGACCGGGCACTGGCCATGGCCCGCGAAGCCAAGGACGACATTGCCGGGCCCCTGCGCATCGTGGGTCCAAAGTCGTCTTTCGCGCCAATCCTCATGCCGGTGCTCGATGAGTTCTGCCGGGCGTATCCCGACATTCAGCCAGACATCCAGCTTGACGACGGCATTGGCAACTGGGTATTGGATCGCATGGATGTCGGCTTCAGGATCGGCACTTCGCCGAGCGAGGGCGTGATTGGCCGCCAGTTGTTCCCGATCCAGATGATCGTGTGCGCTGCACCGGCCTACCTGGCCAGCCACGGCGTTCCCGCCACGCTGGACGATCTGGTCGCCCACCGATGCAGCGTTTTTCGCCACCCCGCAACCGGCACGGTATCGCCCTGGTATTTGACGGTAGATGGCAAGCTCGAGCATAGGCCGATGTCCCCGGCATTCTCGACCAACGACACCGAACTCGAACTGCAGGCTGTGCTCGCCGGGCAAGCGATCGGCCAGCTCGCAAACTTCTCTGCGGCAGCACACATCCGTGCCGGCAGGCTGGTACCTGTGCTGCTCCAGCACATGAGCGCTCACATCGGACTGCACATCTACTACGGAAGCCGCACCGCACAACCGAAGCGCGTACGGGAATTTCTGGATCTGGCGATTTCCCGCCTGCTGAACTCGCCTGATTTCGTATTGACTGGAAAGGAACTCGGGACTGCTTCGCGGGGCTGGCAAGATGCGCAGCGGCGGGGAAAGTAAAAGCGAAGATGCGTTCGGGTCGACTACCGCCGGACCCGGCGTTGGCCGAATAGCAAACGAACGGGACGCGCAGGCAGTAATATGAGCGCTCCCTCCCTCACTTGGAAGTACCGCGATGCAAGTACTGGTTGACGCAGACGCCTGCCCGGTTGTCGTCAAAGAAATGTTGTATCGGGCCGCACAACGTGTCGAAGTGTGCGTCACGCTGGTTGCCAACCAGTATATGCGCACGCCGCCTTCCCGCTTTATCAAGGCACTGCAAGTGCCTGCGGGCTTCGACGTCGCCGATGACCGTATCGTCGAGCTGGTCAGCAGCGGGGACCTCGTCATTACCGCGGACATCGTTCTTGCCGCCGCCGCCCTTGACAAGGGCGCCTATGTGCTCGACCCGCGAGGAAGCTGGTTTAGCCGTGAGAACATCCAGGAGCGCCTGACGATGCGCGAGGTGATGGAACAACTCCGCAGCTCGGGCGTGGATACAGGCGGACCGGCACCGTACGCCCCGCAGGATAGCAAGGCGTTCGCTGGCCAATTGGACCGCTTCCTGGCACGCCATGCGCCGCCAGGTGCCGTTGCCTGAGGCGTGCTAGCCATAGCAACGCAATAGTGGACCGGCCTTGGGGTTCAAGGTGGCAGCATTGGGTTACGGCTGGCTGTGGCTGCTCTATGTATGGCCAGTGTTGCAGCTCTTCTAGTCGCCATTTCGGCGCACCCTCCTGGCATGGCGCTCGAGCAGTTCGCAGGTAACTCCGGCGAGTCTGCGGCTGTCTCGTTGCTCTCTGCGAGCCGCCACCGACGTCGGCATTCTGCAATGGATCGGTCAGAGCCGACCGCAGTTTCGCGGCGGGCATCCGACCGGGATCGGCCATTTGTGGCCATTCCCGGGTGTCAACGTCAACGACCGAAATTCAAGCCGGCAACGGTCATCGCCGCCACGTGCAGCTATTCGAGTACGACCGAACTCCCTTCTGTCACTCAGCCCTGCACGCGACCGCTAATGCGCCGCGATGGGTAGCAACTGCCCCCAATCAAGTACCGTGCCGCGGCGCCTCGCTCTGCGCTTCTTGCAGTTCGCGCCACTGGATCTTTCCGGTGGCCGACTTTGGCAGCGCCTCGACGAACTCGATCACGCGGGGGACCTTGTAGGCGGCCAAGCGATCGCGACACCACTGGATGATCTGTTCGGCGCTGGCCTCCTCGCGCCCCTGCATGCCCGGCTTGAGGACGATGACAGCTTTCACGGTCTCGCCGCGCCGCTCGTCGCTTGCCGCGATCACGCAGGCCTCATGGATGGCCGGGTGCCCGTAGAGCAGGTTCTCCACCTCGGCCGGCCAGATTTTGAAACCGGACGCATTGATCATGCGCTTGAGGCGGTCGCGCAGGAAGAAATAGCCGTCATTGTCGACGAAGCCAAGGTCGCCCGTGCGCAGGAAGCGCTTGCCATCGATCTCGATAAAGCTCTCGGCATCGGCCTCGGCATTGCGCCAGTAACCGCGCATCACCTGGGCGCCGCTGACGATGATCTCTCCCAGTTCGCCCTGCGGCACCTCCACGCCGCTCTGCGGTTCGATCACGCGCGCGTCGACCCCGAAGGTAGCAATGCCGAGACACTCGCGCTTGGGCCGGTGACGCGGGTTGGACAACAGGAAGGCGGCGGTCTCGGTCATGCCATAGGCCTCGATATAGCCCAGGCCAAAGCGCTCCTGCAGCATGGTGGCCACGGCATCGGGCATGGCCGCGCCACCGCCGCCAATGAAGGCGAGGCAGGAGAGGTCGCGCTCAAGAATGCCCGGCTGGGAGAAGAAATCCACCAGCATGGCCGGCGTCGCTCCCCAGTTCGATACCCGGTAGCGCTCGATCAGGTTTGCCGCCAGCGCGCGGTCCCATCTCGGCAGCAATACGATGGTGGCGCCCAGGTAAAGCGGCGCATGGATGCCGTTCTGCATGCCTAGCAGGTGGAACATCGGTGCCACTGACAGGAACGCCGCATCAGGCGTGTTGCTGCGCCAGATCTGCGAGCCGGCCGCGGCGCTCATCAGCGTGCCGTGGGTATGCATGCAGCCCTTGGGATGGCCGGTCGTGCCGGAGGTGTAGGCCAGCATGCACAGCGTGTCATAACCGGCTGCGTGGGGCAGCGGCACCAGGCCGGTGGCATCCGCGTCCTGCCAACGCACCAGGGTGTCGCCAGCCGGTGCCTGCCCCGGCAGCGGGCTGCGCGCGCGCAGCCAGGCCGGCACGACCGGGCCCCCATCGGATTCTGCCTCGCCGGGCAACATGTCGGCGTATTCATGGATGATCACGTGCGACAGCTCGTCTCCGTGCAACGGCGCCACCCGCTCATAGAGCTCGGCCGCGGAAAAGGCCACGTGCGCGCCGCTGTCGGCGGCCACATGCTCCAGCTCGGCAGTCAGCCACATTGGGTTCGCCGGCACCACGACGGCCTCGGCTCGCAAGATGGCGTAGTAGGCGATGATGAACTGCGGGCAGTTCTGGCTGTAGAGCAGCACGCGGTCGCCGGGCGCGACACCGCATTTGCACTGCAGGTAGCCGGCCATGCGCTCGATCTGCCCAAGCAGCGCGGCATAGGAGATCGCGCTGCCGAAGTACTGGATGGCGGTCTTGTCCGGGTAGCGGTGCGCGGCCACCTCGACGTTGTAGACCAGGCTGGTGCGGGGTACGCTGGCCTCGGCAGGTAGGCCAGGGGGCCAGAATGGGGAGCGACGGATGGGGTCGGCCGCACGCGAAGGCGATGCGCCAGAGGTCGAAGACTGCGTCATATTGTCCGGTCTGCAAGTCCTTCATTTATTGCGATCGCTTCAGCGACACCGTTCGGGGCACCGTGTATTCCAACAGCCCATCGACGCCGTTCTCAATGCCAACGCCCGATTGCTTGTGGCCGGCCATGGGCTTGCCCGGCCCAATGGTGTGAATCTGGTTGACCCAGACGGTACCGGTGTTGAGCCGCAACGCGACTCGCATCGCGGCCTCCGCGTCGCGCCCCCAGACCGAACCGCCTAGTCCGTATTCGCTGTCATTCGCGCGCGCAATGGCGTCGTCCACGTCACGGAACCTGAGCAAGGGCAGGATCGGGCCGAACGGTTCCTCGCAGACCACGCGTGCGGTGTCCGGCGGGTTGTCCACGAGCGTGACAGGAAAGAAATAGCCGCTTCCGTCCGCCACTTGGCCGCCGGCAAGGATGCGATAGCCAGCAGTGCGTGTGTCCTCCAGCAGATCCTTCAGCCGCTCGAACTGGCGGCGGTTCTGCACCGGCCCAAGCTGGACGCCGTCCGTGTCGCCCGGCCCAACGCGCGTCTCCTGCGCGAGCCTGACCAGTTCACGCGCCAGCCGGTCGTAGACATCTTCATGGATATACAGCCGCTTGATCGCAAGACAGAACTGGGCATTGTTGGCAAATGCGCCCCAGAAGATCGCAGGCGCGATGGCCTCGACATCGGCATCGGGCAGGACAATGGCGGCGTCATTGCCACCCAGCTCCAGCGTCAGCCGTTTCAGGTTGACCGCAGCGGAGGCCATCACCGCACGGCCTGTCTGGGTCGAGCCTGTAAAGCTGAGCTTGTCGATGCCCGGGTGGGCCGACATCAACGGTCCGAGGGCATCGGTGCCACTGATGACATTCAGCACGCCAGCCGGCAGGACGTCGCGCAGCAGTTCGCCCAGCTTCAACGTCGTCAGCGGCGTGAACGGCGATGGCTTGAGCACCATCGTATTGCCGGCAAGAAGGGCCGGCGCCACCTTCCACATGGCGAGTGCCAGCGGGAAGTTCCAGGGCACGATGCCACCAACGACGCCTAGCGGCACGCGCAGGACACGAACCTGCTCGGTGGCAGACTCGCTGACCGTCTCCACGGGGAGTTCGAGCCTAGCCATCTCGGCGCACCAGTACGCTCCCCTTTGCACTTCCTGCCGCGCCTGGGCAAGGGGCTTGCCCTGCTCCCGCGTCAACAGTTGCGCCAGTTCCTCCAGGTTGGCAGTGATGGTCTCGCCGATCCTGACGACATATTGCTGCCGCGCCTGCAGCGGCAAGCCGGCCCATGCCGGCGCGGCGCGCCGCGCGCTGGCAACGGCCTCGTCCAACTGCGCCGGCGTCGCATCGGGTGCTTCGGCGACGACGCGCTCCGTAGCGGGGTTGAGTACATCAAAGCCGGCCAGCGTGGACGCGGCTTTGCCATCGATGGTCATGCTGAATCCAGCGGTGTCACCCATGATGATTCGGACCTCTTTTAACTAGACGGATTTCGACAGGCCACACCGAGGACGCGCGGCGAAGCCGGGCTGCGTCGCGGGGTGGCGGATTGGCAATTCAAAGATCGAGGACAAGCAACGAGGATTTCGCGCGAGAACAACAGGGCGTGAACTGGTTGCCGCAAGCGTGTTCCTCATCGGTAAGAAAGACATCCCGATGATCGGCCTCGCCCTCCAGCAGGCGCGTCACGCACGTTCCGCACGTTCCCTCCTCACACGACGTGTAGATGTCGATGCCAGCCTCAAGCAGCACCGAAGTGATCGAGCGGTCTGCGGGAATATGGAAGACCTGGCCGGTGCTCGCGATCCTGACGTCGAAAGCGCCGTCATGCGAGGTATCTACAGGCTTTGCATTGAAGTACTCATATCGCACACGCTGCTTCGGGATCCCTGCTTGCTCGGCCGCGCGGCATACCCATTCGATAAAGCCGGAGGGGCCGCAGACATAGATCTCGTCATCGCTTCCCACTTGAGCGAACAGTCTCTCGGGATCCAGCTTCTGCGAATCGCCTTGATCGTCGTAGTAAAGGGCGACGTGCTGCCTGTAAGGGGATTGCTCGATACGGCGGCGGAACGCGGCCTTGTCCTGGCTGCGTGCACAGTAATGAAGGGCGAAGCCGGTTCCCGACGCATGCAAGGCCTCGGCCATGCATAGCATCGGCGTGACACCGATCCCGCCTGCGATCAGGATGCCTGGGGCGCCTTCCTTCAGCGGAAAATGGTTCCGGGGCACGCCGATCTCGACGACGGCGCCCGGCTCGAACCGCTCGTGGATGGCGACCGAACCGCCGCGCGAAGCTTGGTCACGAAGCACGCCGATCAGGTAACGGTGGCGTTCCGACGGCGCATTGCAAAGCGAATACTGCCGCACGACACCGGGAGCAACGTGGACATCGATATGGGCGCCGGCCTCGAACGGCGGCAGCTCGCCCCCATTCGGATCGCGCAGATCCAGGCTGATGATGTCGTCGGTCTCGCGGTTGCGTTGCGCAATGCGTACGAATAGTGTGTCTTGGGATTTCATGGCACGATGCTTTGCTGCAGACTGCGATGGAATGGCTACTGCATGACGCAGCGAACGGGAAGGTGCTTGGGTCCGCCGACAAAGCAGGAGGCAATCATTTCCATCTCGCCGGCCGGTTCCACGCGTTGCAGGCGCGGAATCATTTCCTCGAACAGGATGCGCATCTCCATCTTCGCCAGGTGCTGCCCCAGGCAGACATGAGCGCCGAAGCCGAATGCCAGGTGGCGGTTTGGCTTGCGATCGATGTTGAACGCAAAGGGCTTGTCGAAGACCTCTTCATCACGATTCGCCGATCCATAGCACAGCATCAGCCAGTCGCCCTTGCGAATCTTGCGTCCGCGGATTTCGGTGTCTGCCGTCGCGGTCCGCATGAAATGCCGCACCGGCGATGCGAAGCGCACCGCTTCGTCAATGAACTGCGGGATCAGCGACGGGTCGGCCTGGAGTCGCGGCAGCAGCTCGGGAAACTGGCTCAGCGCCCACATGGCTACCGCGGACGAGGACGATGTAGTGTCGTGTCCTGCCGTGGCAATGATGACGTAATAGCCCAGGCGGCTGACCTCGCTGATCGGCTCGCCGTTGACGACGGCATTGGCGAGCAGCGTTGCCACGTCATTGCGCGGATTGACCCGCCGGTCGGCGGTGACTTTCTCGAAGTAGTCCCTGAAGTCCGCCACCACCGCCATCAGGCTCTTTGCCAGGGCGCCGTCATTCGCGCTTTTTTCCTGCTTGGCCCGTTTGAGTTCAGGATCCTCGCCACCAAAGAGTTCCTGGGTCAGCAGTAGCATCCGGGACTCATCCTCCGGCGGCACGCCGAGGATGTCCATGATGACGTGCAGCGGATAATGCAAGGCAATGTCCTTGGCGAAATCAATGGTGTTGCCATCGCTTTGCTGAAGCTTGTCAACGATCTGCCGTGCCAGCCCCCGGATCCGCTCGTCCAGCTTCAGGATGCTGTTAGGCATGAACCACGACTGCGTCAGCGCACGCAGGCCCTTGTGCTCATCGCCATCCACGTGTACCAGCGCCTTGACGATGTGCGGGCACCCCGTGGTCGCGATCACATGGTCGATCGCCGCCTTGGGCCGACAGACGACGGAGTAGTCCCCGTTGCGGAAGAGATTGTTGTCGCGAGAGATGGCGGTCACGTCGGCATGCTTGGTCACGACCCAGAATGGATCGAAACCATCATTGACGGCGCGCCCCAACGGATTGTTCTCGCGCGCCCACGCATAGGCCGCGTGCAGCCGGGCGGGATCGGCATAGGCCCTGGGATCGACCAGGACTTTCGCCACGTCGCCAGGAAGATCAAGATCGGTGTGGTTCATGGTATCGATATTTGTGGGGTTGGGGCTCAGGGCAGCAGCACGGGCTTGACACACAGTCCCTGCTTTTGCTCCGCGACTGCACGGTTGATTTCGGAAAGGGGATAGGTCTTGACCAGCCTGTCAAAGGGAAAACGCCCCGCGAGGTAGAGGGACATCAACTGCGGGATGAAGACATCGGGATCGCTGTCGCCTTCAATGATCCCGCGATAGGTGAAGCCGCCGCGCATGGCCTCGCGCAGCGTCCCCGGCAGGCCCAGGTTCGTTGCATGGGCGGGCGGCACGCCGACAAAGCCGAACGTGCCGCGCGGAGCCAGGAGCTTGGGCACCGCTTCAATGACCGCGGGGATGCCGCTGGTATCCAGCGCATAGTCGACCCCATGGGGCCCAATGGTGCGCACCGCGGCAGCCAGGTCGGCACTCTGGCCTGGATCGATCGCATGCGTGGCGCCGAGCGACAAGGCCAGGTCGCGTCGGTTGGCGTTGGGCTCGACCACGATGATCGTCCGGCATTTCTGCAGCACGGCGCCCATCACGGCACTGAGCCCGACCGCGCCTCCGCCCAGCACCACGAGCGATGCGTTTTCATGGCAAGCCATCGAGCGCATGATCGCGCCCGCGCCGGTCTGGATGCCACAGCCAAGGGTGCCGGCGATCTCGAGCGGAAGGCCATCCGGCACCTTCACCACATTGCGTTCAGTCGTCAGTGCATGCGTGGCGAATGAAGACTGGCCGAAGAAGTTGCCGGAGATCTGACCGTTGCCGTCGCGCATCGATGTCGAGCCATCGCCGCGCTGGCCGACGAAATTCAGTGCTGCCATCGCATGGCAATAGGCCGGCGCATGGCGATCGCACTGCGGACAATGACCACAGGATGCGAACGTGATGGCAACGTTGTCCCCAGGCTTCACCTTGGTCACGCCGGCACCGACCATCTCGACAACCCCGGCACCTTCGTGCCCGAACACGGCAGGCATGGCGATGGGGAGCAAACCTTCGGCAGCGACCAGATCGGTATGGCAAAGCCCGGCGCCGACGATCCGGACCAAGATTTCCCCTGCCCCCGGAAGGTCTAGCTCGACCTCTTCCAGGACAAACGGCGCGCAGGGCGCCCGTGTCACGGCAGCAGTGATTTGCATGGTGTCTCCGCGTTGTTTATTAGCTGGACCGCGTGGCACGCGTCCGTTAATTATTAGAATCAGAACTCTGGTTCTATTATTGGGAGGCAATGAACCCGCTTCAATGCGGGCTTTCCCCTACGAAAGAAATCGAGGTGCGTGGGCCAGGCGTGAAGCGCCAGCGGATGCGGCGCCGGGCGAGGTTGCGCCTGTGCTGCATAATGCTGGCCTGTCCCAGAATCAGGATTGCCGTTTCCATGGCTGCCACCCTAAAGCGCCAAGAAGATCACAAGAGGCGCCAGCCCCGCGCCGCGCACGCCGCAAGCCAGACTGCAGAAGCGGCGCCGGCGCTGCGCCCCCCTCGCCAGCTTCGCAGCGAAGAAACACTGGCCAAGATGATCCTGGCGGGACGGGAACTGATCGAGCAGCACGCGAATTTTGATCTCGTCCTGATCAGCGATGTCATCCGCACCGCAGGCACCTCTACTGGGGCTTTCTATGGCCGCTTCAAGGACAAGGACGCCTTCATTGCGTCTGTCCTGGACGCCGTCTTTGCGGAAATGCGGGCCGAGGCGGATAAGGTGATCCGGAACGATGAGGCATGGATGCAAGGCACGGCATCGGAACTCGCCGCCCGCATCGTCCGGTACTACGTCGACATGTGCCGGCGCAACCAGGGCATGTTCAAGGCCGTGCTGCGCCACTTTGCCGCGCTCGATCCGGATTCCAATCCGATGCGCTGGCTGGACCGCCACATCCAGAGCCTGGTCGCGCCGGTCCTCGCGCATAAGATGCAGGCCCAGACCCAGGACGGTTCCGAGTCAGAAGTCCGGATCGCCATGCAGATGGTCGTAGGCACACTTACCCTCACCCTGCTGACCGACCCGGGGCCTTTACGTTTTGACGGGGATCTGCTCGAAACCAAGTTGACGGCGATGATGCAGCGGTTCTTGCTCCTGCCCTGATTTCCGCTCGGCCGGAGGTGTTTCCTATGAGTGGCTGCTGTGCACAACCGATGCTGACGTTCGCCACCAAATGCTGAATGACTGAAAAGGTCGGGGAGCGCCGCCCGACGCCCTTCCCTCAGTCGACCGAAGTCGGGCCAACTTCGGTCGTTGGGTGGTGTATGCGCGGAGGACCGCTATGGGTCGCTTTGAGACCCTCACTCCACCCCGCAGATCGGCGAAGAACCCAAAGAAAAAGCCGCTCCAAAGAGCGGCCTTCCCGGCAAACGAAGTAAAGGGTCGCCCCAGGATCAGTCATCCAGCAATGACAAGTCCCGCACCGCGCCCTTATCCGCCGACATCACCAGCTTGGCATAAGCCTTCAGCGCAGCAGACACCTTGCGCGGACGCGCCTTGGCCGGCTTCCACCCCTTGGCGTTCTGCGCCTCGCGGCGGCTCGCCAGTTCCTCATCGGACAGCAGCACGTTGATCGTGCGGTTGGGAATGTCGATGCGGATCTTGTCGCCGTCGCGCACCAGGCCGATGGCGCCGCCGGCTGCCGCTTCGGGCGAGCAGTGGCCGATCGACAAACCCGAGGTGCCGCCGGAGAAGCGGCCGTCGGTCAGCAGCGCGCACGCCTTGCCCAGGCCCTTGGACTTGATGTAGCTGGTCGGATAGAGCATCTCCTGCATGCCGGGGCCGCCCTTGGGGCCTTCGTAGCGCACGATCACCACGTCGCCGGCCTTGACCTTGTCGTTGAGGATGTTCTCCACCGCCTCGTCCTGCGATTCGGTGACGTGGGCCGTCCCTTCGAACACGAGGATGCTCTCGTCCACTCCGGCGGTCTTCACCACGCAGCCGTCGAGCGCGATATTTCCCGTCAGCACCGCCAGGCCGCCTTCCTTGGAGAAGGCGTGCTCGTAGGAGCGGATGCAGCCCTCGGCGCGGTCCAGGTCCAGGCTGGGCCAGCGCGTGTTCTGGCTGAACGCCACCTGGGTGGGAATGCCCGCCGGGCCGGCCAGGTAGAAGTTCCTGACGGCTTCGTCCTGGGTGCGGCTGATGTCCCACTGCTCCAGCGCGTCCTTGAGCGTGGGGGCATGCACCGTGGGCACGTCGGTGTGCAGCTTGCCGGCGCGCTCCAGCTCGCCCAGGATGGCCATGATGCCGCCCGCGCGGTGCACGTCTTCGATGTGGTACTTGTTGGTGTTGGGCGCCACCTTGCACAGTTGGGGCACGACGCGCGACAGGCGGTCGATGTCGGTCATGCCGAAGTCGATGCCCGCCTCGCTCGCGATCGCCAGCAGGTGCAGGATGGTGTTGGTGGAGCCGCCCATGGCGATGTCCAGCGTCATGGCATTCTCGAACGCCTTGAAGCCCACCGCGCGCGGCAGGATGCGCTCGTCTTCCTGCTCGTAGTACTGGCGGGCCAGTTCCACGATGCGGCTGCCGGCGCGCTTGAACAGCTGCTCGCGGTCCGCGTGGGTGGCCACCACCGTGCCATTGCCGGGCAGCGACAGGCCCAGCGCCTCGGTCAGGCAGTTCATGGAGTTGGCGGTGAACATGCCCGAGCACGAACCGCAGGTGGGGCAGGCGGAGCGCTCCACCTCGGCCACGTCGGCGTCGGAATAGGCGCTGTCGGCGGCGATCACCATGGCGTCCACCAGGTCGAGCTTCTTGAACTCCATGGCCTTGGTGACGGGGTTGGCCAGGCGCGTCTTGCCGGCTTCCATGGGACCGCCGGAGACGAAGATCACCGGGATGTTGAGCCGCATGGCGGCCATCAGCATGCCGGGGGTGATCTTGTCGCAGTTGGAGATGCACACCATGGCGTCGGCGCAGTGCGCGTTGACCATGTATTCCACCGAGTCCGCGATGATGTCGCGGCTGGGCAGCGAATACAGCATGCCGTCGTGGCCCATGGCGATGCCGTCATCGACCGCGATGGTGTTGAACTCCTTGGCCACGCCGCCCGCGGCCTCGATCTCGCGCGCGACCAGCTGGCCCAGGTCCTTCAGGTGCACGTGCCCGGGCACGAACTGGGTGAAGGAATTGACCACCGCAATGATGGGCTTGGAGAAATCTTCGTCTTTCATGCCGGTGGCGCGCCACAGGGAGCGCGCCCCCGCCATGTTGCGGCCGGCGGTGGAGGTTTTGGAACGGTATGTGGGCATTTTATTGCTGAAGAAATATCGCAGAAAGGAAGCGGGCCACAGGAATAAGGGCCCTTGCGCGCCCGTGCGAACAACCTCTTGAGCTGCGCCCTGGGCAAAGCGGCAATTATCCCACACCGCCCGGCCGGTTCAGGCTGTCCCCCCCAGGGCGCGAAGCGTTCGGCCCGCCACCATAAGCAAGCGCCATGCGCTCCCGCGTGCTTGCGCGATGGCATTTTCGAGCCAATGCTTGTTCCTATGTCACCTTCGCGGAGCAACGTCATGGACACAAGAAGCGAACTGCAAGCCACTGTGGACGCCCTGACACAAGCGGGCAGAGGGCTGCTGGCAGCCGACGAAAGCGGCCCGACCATCGCCAAGCGGTTCGAACGCATCGGTGTGGAATCGAGCGAGGAGAACCGCCGCGCGTGGCGCAGCCTGCTCTTGTCGGCACCGGGTCTTGGCGAGTTCATCAGCGGCGTGATCCTGTACGAGGAAACCTTGGGCCAGCGCGCCGACGATGGCACGCCGCTGCCGGAACTGGCCGCGCGCCAGGGCATCGTGCCCGGCATCAAGGTGGACAAGGGCAAGATCGCGCTCGCCCTGGCACCCGGGGACGAGGTCACCGAGGGTCTCGACGGGCTGGCCAAGCGGCTTGCCGGCTATCGCCAGCAGGGCGCGCGCTTTGCCAAGTGGCGCGCGGTCTACAACGTGTCGGACAAACTACCGGGATGGGCTGCCGTCCAGGCCAATGCAGAGGCGCTGGCACGCTATGCCGCGATCTGCCAGGAAGCGGGCGTGGTACCCATTGTCGAGCCCGAGGTGCTGATGGATGGCGCGCACTCCATGGCACGTTGCGCCGAGGTCACCGAGGCCGTGCTGCATGCAGTCTTTCATGCCTTGGACCGGCATGCGGTGGTGCTCGAGCACATGCTGCTGAAGCCCAGCATGGTGCTGCCCGGCAAGGACGCCGGGCACGCGGCACCGGCCGAAGTCGCCATGCAGACCGTGCAGGTGCTCAAGCGCACGGTGCCGGCGGCGGTGCCGGGCATCTTCTTCCTGTCCGGCGGCCAGACGCCCACCGAGGCCACCGTCAATCTGGACGCCATGAACCGGCTTGCCCCGCTGCCCTGGCGGCTGTCCTTCTCCTACGGGCGCGCCTTGCAGGAGCCGCCCCTGCTGGCCTGGCGCGGCGACGCCGCCAACGCGGCGCAAGCGCAACGGGCGCTGCTGCAGCGCTCACGGCTGAATGCCATGGCCTGCCTGGGGCAATACGACGCGGCGCAGGAGAACGCTGCGGGCTGAGCTTGCCGATGCGCCTACGCCCCTTCGGCGTAGGCGCGCAGGCCCGAAGCCAGCGCGGCAAACGTCACCGCGCAGCGCGCGCTCTCGCGCAGGTCCTCGTGCATCGCGACCCAGGTATCCATGATCACCGAGAACTGGTTGGGCAGGACCCTGACCAGCCGCGGGTCCCGCGCCGCCAGCGCCGCCTGGCACACGCCGATGCCAAATCCCGCGCGTATCGCGCCCAGTTGTGCCAGGTCGCTATTGGCACGGAAGGCCAGGGTATCGCGCGAGAAGGCTTTGAACCTGGCCTGCAAGCGGCGGATAAAGGCGTTCTCCTGATCGAAGCCGATCACCGCAAAACGGGACAGATCCGCCAGCGACTTCGGCACGCCATGGGATGCCAGATAACTTTCGTGGGCATGCAGGCCCAGTTCGATCCCGCCGACGCGCGTGGCCACCAGCGCTTCCTGCTCCGGCCGGAACATCCGGACCGCAATATCCGCCTCGGGGCGCAGCAGGTCGTCGGCCTGGTTCGACAGCACCAGCTCGATTTCCAGTTCCGGATGCTCGTTGTGCAGCGCCGCCAGTATCGGCGGCAACACTTCGACGCCGATGACTTCGCTTGCCGACAAGCGCACCGTGCCACGCACGCCCGCGCCGTGGCCGCTGGCGACCCGCCGCATTGCCGCAGCCGTCGCGGCAATGCCGGCGGCATAGGGCTTCAGCTCATGCGCCGCGTCGGTCGGCGCGAATCCGTCGAATGAGCGGGTGAACAGCTTCAGCCCAAGGGCGGCTTCGAGACTGTCGATGTGCCGGCCGACGGTCGGCTGCGTCAGGCCCATTGCCCGCCCGGCTGCGGACAGCGAACCGGTCTCCAGCACCTGAAGGAAGGTCCGGTACCACTCCCAGTCTGGTTCGCGCTTGGGCATGCCTATGCATTTATTTATAGTATCCAGCCGATTATAGGCAATTTCCTTTTAGCTTCCGAGCTTGCAGACTGAAGCCGCTTTCAGCACTGGTGCCAACTCAACAGGAGATTCGCCATGTCCAAAGTCGCTCTCTTCGGCGCAGCCGGCGCGATCGGTCAAAGCGTGGCCGCCGCGCTGCGCAGCAAGGGCCAGCCCTATCGCGTGGTCGGCCGCAGCGCGGGCAGCCTGCGCACAGCCTTCGGGACGGATCCGCTCGCCGAGGTCGTCACCTGGAATCCCGATTCGCCCGAGTCGGTGCAAGCCGCCGCCAGCGGCATCGAGACGCTGATCTACATGGTCGGCGTTAATTACTGGCAGTTCCAGCTGCACCCCGAACTGATGCGCAAGACCCTGGACGGCGCCGTGGCCGCTGGCGTCAAGAACTTCATCCTGATCGGCACCGTCTATCCCTACGGCCGGGTCCAGACCGGCAACCCGGTCCGCGAAGACCATCCGCGCGAGCCGCACACCTTCAAGGGCCGCATGCGCAAGGCCCAGGAGGATCTGCTGATGCAGGCCGATGCCTGCGGGCGGATCCGCGCCACGGTGCTGCGGCTGCCTGACTTCTATGGCCCGGGCGTGCAAGCCAGCCTGCTGCACCGCGCCGCGCAGGCGGCGGTGAATGGCGGCACGGCTGACATGATCGGGCCCGTCGACCCGCCGCACGAATTCGTCTATGTGCCCGACGTGGGGCCGGTGGTGGCACGGCTGATCGACACGCCGGCGGCCTTCGGCAAGATCTGGCACCTGGCGGGCGCCGGTGTCGCGACGCAGCGCGAGCTGGTCTCGGAAATGGAACGGCAGACCGGGCGCACGCTGAAGCTGCGCGTCGCGGGCAAGACGATGCTGCGCCTGCTCGGCCTGTTCAACCCGTTCATGCGCGAACTGGTGGAGATGAATTACCTGATGACTGACCCGCTGATCATGGACGACTCGGCGCTGCAGCGGCTGATCGGGCCGATCCGCAAGACGCCCTACGACAAAGGTATCCGCCAGACGCTGGCAGCGGTGCGTTGCTGAGACGCCTCGCTGCCATTTCGCAATGACCGCAGTTCGCCGGACAGCCCTAGGCTGCGTTTCTGGCTCCGTGCCAGCCCGGCATGCTGGAGAACACTTCCGCGTAGGAATGCGAAAAGCCTTCAATCACATTGCCAAAGCAGTCCTCGCAATAGACCAGCTGGTAGGGACGGTCCGGGAGAAAGGTCCAAACCTTCGTGCGCTGCTTGCCGCCGTTGGCGACGATACGCGCTGCCAGCCCTTCAAGATCGGGATCGGTGAAGCACAGGTGGAACACACCCTGGCGCCAGTATGTGAAGGTATCCTCGTGCGGCTCAACCGCCGGCGTGATGAACTGGAACAGCTCTAGTCCGACACCATTGGCGGTGACCAGGTGCGCCTGGTAGGCCTTTTCGAAGCGGGGCCCGAAGATCTCCGCCACTTCCGGCACCCCCGGCGTAAGCTCGATGGTGCGCCGGTAGATTAGCTGGAAGCCGAATACGGCGCCATACCAGGCGATGGCCCGGTCGATATCCGGCACCGTCAGTCCGACATGGTTGAATGCGCGCGGCACGCGCGTCTCGCTGTTGTTGCTGGACATTGTCCTTCCTCCGAAAAAACCTGCTCGTCCTATTACAGCGCGACGGCTTCGCCGCCCCGCTCGCTTGATTGCACGATGGCCTCGAACAACTTGATGTTGTCCACCAGTTCGCCAGCCGTGAATGGGTATTGCCCCAAGCCTGCCACGGCGTCGGCCCACGCCTCGAAGTTGGCCAGCACGGCGTCATTGGCGTCATAGCCGCGTTCCATGGGCGGCACCCCGGTACCGCTGCAATGCGTCAGGCGAGTGGGCAGGCCCTGGTCGACGTTGCCTTGGGATACGATCTCCACCCAGCCCTTGTCACCGAACACAGCGATACGCCCGTGGAACGGCGTGACCGAAAGGAAGCTGATGGTGGCCTGCACACGCGAGCAAAAAGCAATGGTGGCCGTGGTGAAGTCGCGCACGGGCTCCGGGAAGACCAGCGACTCGGTACGCGCCCGTACGCTGCTCGCGCCGCCGGCCAGGGCGACAAGGATGTCGGTGATGTGGATGCCCACCGCCGTCATCATGCCGGCCGGCGCATGCTTCTGGTCCAGGCGCCAGTTTGACGGATCGAGTTTGCGGAACAGGTCATGGCTGACATTGGCCTCCATATGCAGCAGGCGGCCCAGTTCGCCGGCACGCACCATGCGCATCAGCTCGACGATGGCGGGTTCGAAGCGGCGCTCGTGCCCCACCCCGAGCACCTTGCCCTGCCGCGCGCAGGCATCGACGATGCGCTGCGCGCCGTCCGCCGTCATCGCCAGCGGCTTCTCGCAGAAGACATGCTTGCCGGCCTCGAGTGCCGACAACACCTGCTGCTCATGCAGCGAATGCGGGGTGGCGAGGATCACGCCTTCGATATCGCTGC
Organism: Cupriavidus sp. CP313; assembly: GCF_054072015.1. Lineage (NCBI taxonomy): Bacteria > Pseudomonadati > Pseudomonadota > Betaproteobacteria > Burkholderiales > Burkholderiaceae > Cupriavidus > Cupriavidus sp. CP313. Next base: position 103,389 of record NZ_JBSVZB010000014.1, read on the forward strand.
GCCCCAGCACTTCGGCCAGGTCGGCGGCGAGTTCCACGCCCGCCTCGCGCGCGAACTGCCGCCCGTCATCGGTCACCATCGGGTCGATGGCCACGACCACCTTGAACTTGGTACTGTTGCCCAATGAGCGGATGATCTGCTTTCCCCACCACCCCAAACCGGCCACTGCGACTTTCACAATCCGTCTCCTTTGAATGCTGGCCTGCCGGTCAATCGACGCCACGCATGTCGAGGCCGGTCATGCCTACCTGAATGAACGCGCTACGTGGTCAGTGATCTGGTTCAGCGTGCGGCCCGGCGCCGTCGTAGTCGACCTGATACCTGGCGATACGCAGGTCGCCGAGCTCACGCTTGACGCGCTGGTGCTCGGGATGGCTGGCATAGCCCTCGAGCGCGCTGCGCGAGTCGAACTCCGAATACAGAACCACGTCGCAGGCATAGTCGACGCGACTCGAGTCGACGCCGATCTCGATATGCCGCAGGCCGGGAATCCTGCCGCGCAGGCCCTCGAAGGCACCCTTGAGCCGTGCGATAGCATCCCGCTTCTCGCCTTCGTTGTCCCCGCGCAAGTTCCACATCACGATATGTTTGACGATGGGCAAAATGGCCTCCCTGGCTGAAGCGTTGTCTCTCTTTGTTTCTGCGAATGTCCGGCGCCTCAGGCCGCCGGAAAACCCGTCTTTTGCTGCCACATATTGTTGAAGGCGTGAATCGCGCTCGTGGCGTAGACTCCGGCCCGCGTGAACGGCTCTTCGGCCAGCCAGCGACGCGCGGCCCCGATGGACGCAAAGTCGATCACCAGCAGGCTGCCGACCATGGTCTCGCCGTCCTCGGCCAGCAGCGGGCCGGCGAAGGCGATCTGGTTCTCCACGGCGCGCAGGTAGACCTTGTGTTCTGGGCGCACGCGCAGGCGCAGTTCGCCTACGCCGGGCTTGTCGATCAGGTGAAATACGTAAAGCATGGGGCTTGCCTCGTTATCTGTTGGCCTGGGTGGGCTTGACGGGATTGAGCACGAAGTCGTAATCGAGTGTGAAGAAGGGTGTGTCCGACTTGCCGCCGTCGGGCGTCTTGCCCGCTTCATGCCGGACCCAGTCGGCCACCAGCGAGGAGCGCACACCGAACACCGCGTCGGAATCCAGGTATTTATCGCCGTCACGGAACACATGGGTGACCAGCGTCTCGTAGCCGGGCGCCGAAATCATGAAATGCAGGTGCGCCGGGCGCCACGGGTGGCGGCCCATGGCGTCGAGCATGCGCCCGACCGGGCCGTCGTGCGGGATCGGATAGGACTGCGCCACGATGGACCGGAAATGGAAGCACCCGTCCGCGTCGGCGTGCAGCGTGCCACGGCCCTGTGCGCAGCTACGCTCCGGGTCCTGCACATCGTAGAAGCCCTCGGCATCGGCCTGCCAGACTTCCAGCTTCGCGCCGGGCACGACCTCGCCGGTGATGCTCCTAACCTGGCCGCTGACGTAGCAAGGCTCGCCCGTCATGCCGTTGCCCACGTCGGCGCCGAGTTCGTACTCGGGCGCGTCGTCGACATAGAACGGGCCGAACACCGTGGCCTCGGTGCAGCCCAGCGGCTTGCGGTGGTTCTGCGCGGTCACCAGCGTGGACAGGCCGAGCGTGTCCGAGAGCAGGATGAACTCCTGGCGGCTGGGGTTGCAGGTATGGCCCACGTCCGTCAGAAACCGGATGCCGGCGGCCCACTCCTCCTCGGTCAGCCTGATCTCCCTGGCGAACGCGTGCAGGTGCTGGATCAGGCTGGTCATGACCTCCTTGAGGCGGCGGTCCTTCATATCGAGATTGCGAGCCAGTACCGCCTGGGTAATGGTCTCTTCATCGAGATTGCGCATGGTAGTCATTCCTTGATTGCCTGCGAGGCGCTACGCCTTCGCGCCGTCTTCCCAGCGCGGGCAGGTGCGTTTTTCCACGGGCACGTCGAGCGGCTGGTAGTTCGTCTTGTCGACCACCGTGGCAGGGAGAACGATCTCCTGCTTTACCGGCAGGCCGCGCAGCTTGCGGATCGCAGCCATGGTGCCGAGACAGCCCTGGGCGAAGCCGTTGTAATCGCCGGTGGCCAGCATGGTGCCGGCCTTGATGGCGTCAATTGCTTCCTTGGTGCCGTTGATGCCAGAGACGAGCGCCTTGCGGTTGGCACCCTGCAGGGCCTCGATGGCGCCGATCGCCATGGCGTCGTTGGCGGCGAACACCCCATCGATCTGCGGGTAGGACTGCATCAGGTTCTCCATCACCTGCAAGGCCTGCAGGCGCTGGTAGTTGGCCGGCTGCGAGGCCAGCAGCTTGACGCCCGGGAAGGCCTTGAGCGCATCCTGTACGCCGCGCACGCGGTCGACATTGGTCAGCGAGCCTTTGACGCCCTCGAGCAGCACCACATTGCCCTTGCCGCCCATGGCCTTGAACAGGTGGCTGGCGGTCTTCAGGCCAAGCTCGTAGTCGCTGGCGCCCACGAAGGAAACGAAGCTGCCGACATCACTGCGGTCAGTGACGTTGACCACCGGGATATTCGCCGCGTTGATCTTCTTCACGCCCGGACCCATCGCCTTGTAGTCCACCGGCACGAACACCACGGCATCGGACTTCTTGACGATGACGTCCTCGATCTGGCTCATCTGCTCCGGAATGCTGTCCGGCTTGGTCGGGATATAGTGCGTGACCTTTGCATTCATGCTTTTGGCCGCCGCGTCCGCGCCCTGGCGCAGTACCTGGAAGTAGGGGTTGGTCTGGTTCTTGGTAAAGACGGCGATCCTTTCGCCGTCGGCGTGGGCGGCCGGCATGGCCAGCAGGCCGAAGGCCAGCATGGCTGCGATCTGCTTCAGGTTGCGCGCTTGCATGTTCTGTCTCCTTGGTTTTGGGATATCGCCGGCGCGGTACGGGCCGGCGTTGCTGCTGTTCTTCTTATCTGGTGCCAAGCCGGCGGCGCGACAGGGTGTCGAGGAATACCGCCAGCACTACGATGATCCCGGTGACCAGCGGCTGCCAGTTGGCGCTGACGGTCAGCAGGTTCATGCCGTTGAGCACCAGCGTCAGGATGATGGCGCCCACCAGCGTGCCGGATACCCGGCCCACGCCGCCGAACAGCGACGTGCCGCCGATCAGTACCGCGGCAATGGCCGGCAAGGTCAGCGTCTCGCCGATGTCCCCCTCGGCGGAGTTCAGGCGCGCCAGGAACACCAGGCTGGCCAGGCCTGCCATCGCGCCGCTCACCACATAGACCAGCACCAGCCGGCGCGTGACCGGCACGCCCGACAGCCTGGCGGCCACGGGGTTGGCGCCGATGGCGTAGATCTCCTGGCCGTAGGTGGTCTTCTGCGATATCGCGGTGCCCGCCACGAGGAAAGCCAGCATCAGGAAGACCGGGATCGGCACGCCCCACAGGTAGCCGCTGCCGATGGCGCGGAACTCGGGCGCGAAGCCGTGGATGGTTTCGCCGGCCATGAACCAGTAGGTCAGCCCGTGCAGCACCCAGAGCATCCCGTAGGTGGCGATAAAGGGCGGGATGCGCAGCACCGCCACCAGCAGGCCGTTGCCCAGCCCGATCAGCACGCCGCTGCCCAGGCCGACGCCCACGCCCAGCGTCGTCGAGCCGGTGGCCTTCATGACGCTCGCCGCCAGGCAGGCGGACATCGCCACATTGGCTCCAACGGAGAGATCAAGGCCGCCGGTCAGGATCACCAGCGTCAGCCCCGAGGCCAGCAGGAACAACAAGCTGGCCTGTCGCAGCACATTGAGCAGGTTGTTCAGCGTCAGGAAGGCGTCCGACGCCACCGCCAGCGCCGCACACAGCAGGCCGAGCGCAAACAGGCGGTAGGCAAAGGAGCGGGCGTCCGTCGACAACGGGTCCCATGCGGTCACGGCATTCATGCTTTCCCCTTGATGGATTCGATCAGCAACACCACCAGCACGAGCAGCCCGATAGCCGCAACCTGGATCGAGGACTGCACCCCGACCAGGTTCAGGCCGTTGCGCAACACGCCGACGGCCAGCACGCCAAGCACCGTGCCCGGCAGCCAGCCATTGCCGCGATCGAAGGTGGTGCCGCCGACCGCCACCGCTGCGATGGCGTCGAACTCCAGCCCGATCGCCGCCGTCGGGTGGCCGGCGTTCATGCGGGCGGTCAGCAGCAGCGCGGCAATGCCAGCCATCACGCCGCCCAGCGCGTACACCGTGACCAGCCAGCGGTTGATGCGCACGCCGGCGAACTTGAGCGCCTCACGGTTGCCGCCAAGCGCGAACACATAGGCGCCGAAGCGGGTGCGATAGAGCAGCCAGTGAAACAGGCCGTAGAACGCCGCGGCGATCCACAGCGGCACCGGGATGCCGAGCAGCGCCCCCGAGTAAAGCAGCGGAACGGTGTCGCCGATGCCCACCACGCTCTGACCGTCGGTAACCACCAGCGCCAGCCCCTGCGCCACGCCGAGCGTGCCGAGCGTGGCGACGAAGGGAGGAATCCCCAGGCCGGCCACCAGCGCGCCGTTGAGCACGCCGAACAGAAGCCCGATGCCAAGCGCCGCCGCCAGCGCAAGCAACAGCGAGCCGGTCGCCACCATCACCATGGCGAGAGCCACGCCGCACAGCGTGAGGACCGCGCCCATCGACAGGTCCAGCCCTTCCGTCATGATGATCAGCGTCATCGGCAAGGCGATCAGCAGCAGGATGGTGGACTGCGTGCCCACATTGAGCAGGTTGGCCAGGCTCAGGAAGCCGTGGCCGCTGGCGGAAAAAGCCAGCGTCAGCAGCAGCAGGACCCAGACCGAGCCGGGTAGCTTGCCGAGCGCCGGCATCAGCGCCGTCACAAGCGGCAGCGCCCCGGCGCGCGGCAGAGCGCGGGTATCAGGCATATCAGGCATCGTTCATCCCCAGTTGCAAAATGCTCTCCTCGGTCATTTCCCCATGCAGGAGTTGGCCGGCGATGCGGCCTTCGCGCATGACATAGGTCCGGTCGCAGACGTTGACGATCTCCGGCAGCTCGGAGCTGATCAGCAGTACCGCCGCGCCCTCCTTCACCAGGCTGTCGATCAGCGCGAAGATCTCGGCCTTGGCACCCACGTCGATGCCGCGGGTCGGCTCGTCGAAGATAAACAGCCTGGATTCGGCGATCAGCCATTTGCCGATCACGATCTTCTGCTGGTTGCCGCCCGAGAGGAATTGCGCAAGCTGGTCGCCGCCGGGCGTGGCAATACGCAGCCGGCCGATCTCGCGCGTTGCCAGCGTGTCGGCCTTGCCGCTGCGATACCAGTGCGCGGGGAAGGCGCGCCGCAGCCCGGCCAGCAGCAGGTTGTCGCGCACGGTGCGGATCAGGGCCAGCCCCTCGGTCTTGCGGCTCTCCGGGATCAGCGCCGCGCCGAGCGCGCGCGCCTTGTCCGGGCCGCCTTGCATCGGCTTGCCGAAGATGCGGATCTCGCCCTGGCGGATCGGGTCGGCGCCGAACACTGCCCTGGCCACCTCGCTGCGGCCGGAGCCGACCAGCCCCGCCAGGCCGACGATCTCGCCGGCGCGCACCTGCAGATTGATGTCCTCGATACCGTTGTCGGCGCTGACGCGGTGCACCTCCAGCGCGAGTTCTCCAACGGGGCCGCCGCGCGCACGGGTGTAGCTCATATCGACCTTGCGGCCCACCATGCGGGCCACCAGCTCGTCGGGCGTCGCTTCGCCCGGCAGGTAGCTGCCGACCTTGCGGCCGTCGCGCATCACGGTGATGCGGTCGCCCAGCGCGAACACTTCGGCCATGCGGTGCGAGATATAGATCATCGACACGCCCTCGGCCTTGAGCTTGCCGATCACCGCGAACAGCTTCTCGGTCTCGCGGTCCGACAGCGCCGCGGTGGGCTCGTCGAGCACCAGGATGCGGGCGTCCTGCGACAGCGCCTTGGCAATCTCCACCATCTGCTGCTGCGCCACGCCGAGGCGGTGCACGGGCATATGCGTGCTAAGGTCCATGCCGAGGATATCGAGCAGGCGGCGCGCCTCGGCATGCATCCTGGCATGGTCCACCGAGCCCGGCACGCGCCCGCGCGGCTCGCGCCCGAGGAAGATGTTCTGCGCGATATCCAGGTACGGCACCAGCGAGAATTCCTGGAAGATCACGGCGATGCCGAGCCGCATCGTATCGACGGGGCTGGCCACGCGGACGCGCTGCCCCCCGTGGTAGAACTCGCCGGCGTCGGCCACATACACCCCGCACAGCACCTTCATCAGCGATGACTTGCCCGCGCCGTTCTCGCCGAGGAGCATGTGCACCTCGCCAGGGTAGATCGCGAACGACACATCGTCCAGCGCCTTGACGCCCGGAAAGCCCTTGCAGATGCCGCGCATCTCGAACAGGGGGGTCACTTCGGTGATCGCGTTCATGGTCTTCTCTTATGCGTGGGCAGGCTTATGGAGCAGGCGTTCGCCGGACGCGCGCAGCGCCTCCAGCTTCGCCGGCAACCCGTCGACCAGCAGGTGGCCGTGGCGCTTGCGTGCAACGCCGCCGACAAACACGCTGTCGATATTGGCCAGGCTGGCTTGCATCACTACCGCGCTGACCGGGTCGTGCAGCGGCATCATGTTGAGCCGCCGCGCGTCGATCAGCACCAGGTCGGCCTGCTTGCCTGCGGCAAGCGAGCCGATGCGGTCGGCCATGCCAAGCATGCGCGCGCCGGCCACGGTGATCCATTCCAGCGCCTCGCGGCAGCTCACTTCGTGGCTGGCGGCAATCTCGCCCTGCTGCGCGCGGAAGGCGGCATGGTCCAGCGCGCGCTGCACCCCGAGCGCGACGCGCGCGGCGATGAACATCTCGCCGGACAGGACGGATTCGAGATCCACACCCAGTGAAGGCGCTGCGCCCAGCTTGCGCAGCCGGCCCGTGATGGGAAAACCGTGGCCCTGGGTCAGCTCGTTCTCCGGCGTCAGCGAGAAGCTCATGCCCGCGTCGACGAAGCGTGCAAGTTGCGCGTCGCTCAGGTTGTTGCCGTGCACGATATTGATGTGCGGTCCGAGCAGGCCGGCGGCTTCCAGCCGCTCCCAGCCATCGGGCGTGCGCGCGCCGCCGCCGCCCTGGTGCATGCTGGCCAGCAGACCGAACTCGCGCGCCAGGGCAAAGTCGTGCAGCGCCACCTCCATCGTGGAATAATGCGGGCCGAGTATGGCCAGGCCCAGGCTTACCAGGCTGGAGCCCTGCAGCCGCCGCGCAAGGCGCTCGACTTCGCTGCGCGGATGCGGGGTTTCCCAGAACGGCGCAACGCCGGGCCTGGGATCCGGCTTGGGCGAGCCGTGCAGGAAGGCCGCGCGGATTCCGGATTGCTCCAGCGCGTCGAGCGCGGCGTCGCTATGGGCGGGGGTGGGATTGTTGTGGCACCAGTCGACCAGTGTGGTCGTGCCGCAGTCGAGCTGGTTCCACGCGCCGACCAGCGTGGCGACATGGATATCTTCCGGCGCGAAGCGCGTTGCCAGGCCAGCATGCATCTGGCGGAAGTACTCGGTCAACGTCCAGCCGGCGGCCACGCCGCGCAGGGCGCTCTGCCAGGTGTGCATGTGGGCGTTGATAAAGCCGGGCGCCACGATAAAGCCGCGCGCATCGATCTGCTCGGCATCGGGTGCGTCGATATGCGGCGCGATGGCGGCGATGCGCTCGCCCTCGATCAGCAGGTCGCCGATGAACTCGCCATCGGCGGCCTCCATCGTGACGAGCAGCGCCCCGCGAATCAGGGTACGCGTCATACCTTTTGTCTCCTTTGCCTGGTGGCTGGCCCTTGCGGTGCCGCCTACGCATTTCTTTCAGCGGTTCCTTGCCTTGTGCTGGTCAGTACGCTCTGCAAACGTTTGCTGACTGCGCATGGGTTGGAGTCTATACTGGCAAAAAATGAAAAAAAACGGCGAATGAGGAAATCTTCTTTCCACTGCCCGAGAAAGTCAGGCGAACCGGGAAGAAGTGGAGACAAGGCATGGACCGCTGGACCGAAATTGAGTTGTTCGTACAAACCGCCGAACTTGGCAGCATCACCAAGGCCGCCGAAAGCCTGGAGATCTCGAACGCGGCAGCAAGCCGCTACCTGAGTTCCCTGGAGCAAAGGCTGTCCGCGCGGCTGGTCGAGCGCAATACGCGCCGGCTCTTCCTGACGCAGGTGGGCGAGGAATTCCTCAAGCGCTGCAAGGGGGTACTGGCGGAGATGAAAGAGGCCGAGGCCGACGTCAGCGCCACCGTGCTGGAGCCCAGCGGCACGCTGACCATTACGGCCTCGGTGTCTTTCGCGATGAAGCACCTGGCGCCGCTGATGCCGGAGTTCACCGCGCTCTACCCGAAGGTGAACGTCAATATCCTGACCGCCAACCGCTACTACGACATCATGGACAGCGGCATCGACCTGGCGATCCGCACGCGTGAGTTCGAGCCGGACTCCAACCTGACCGTGCGCCGCCTGGCGGAGACGCGACGGGTGCTGGCAGCCTCGCCGCGCTATCTCGACCACAAGGGCACACCGCGCAGCGTGGAAGACCTGGTCAATCACGAGATGATGATCTACGCCTACGCCAACCGGCCCAACGAGCTGGCGTTCACGCGGGGCGACGAGCAACGCGTGGTGACGGTGCGGAGCAAGATGGAGTCCAACGAGGGCCAGGTGCTGCGCGCGGCCGCGCTGGAAGGCATGGGCATCCTGGTGCAGCCCAAGTACATCATCTACGACGACATCGTCGCGGGCCGGCTGATCCCCGTGCTCGACGACTGGGATCTGCCCAGGCTGACGGTCAATATCGCGTTCCAGACCAGGCATCACCTGCCGGCACGGGTGCGCCTGTTCATCGAGTTCCTGGTCAGCCACTTCCAGCGCATGGATTACGAGCGCAAGTGGACCTCGTAGGCCGCCGGGGGCGGCTGGCCTACGGGCACCGGGCATTGACTAGCCAGGCTGCATGCCCGCGGCCAGTCCCGCCGACTTGATCACGGCGGCATAGTCGTGGCCCGCCATACCCTGCGCGGCGGCGCCCTGCAGCATCTGTCCAAGCAACGCGGTCAGTCCCATCGGCACGCGCAGATCCGCGCCGGCGTCGAGGATCAGCCCGACATCCTTGAGCATCTGGTCCACCGTGAAGGTGGGCGTGTAGTCATGCGCGACCAGTTGCGCGGACTTTGCCTTGACGATCGGCGAGGCCACGGCGCTCGCGGTGATCACCTCCCACATGGCGGCCCAGTCCAGGCCGCCCTTCTTGCCCAGCGTCAGCGCTTCGGCCAGCATGCCGCTGGTCAGGCCGATCAGCAGATTGACGACCAGCTTCATCAGGCGCGCCTCCTCGGCCTCGCCAAGATAGAACTGTGCCGGGCCCAGTGCAGCCAGCAGCGGCGTGACACGTTCGTAGGCCTCCTTTGGCCCCGATGCAAGCGTCGTCAGCCGGGCCGCCTCGGCCATGTGGTTATTGCCCGATACGGTCACACGCAGATAGCTGATGTCTCGCGCAGCCAGCGCCGGCGCTGCGGCGGCCGACGTTGGAGGAGATATCGTGCTGGTGTCGATGTAGAGCGCGCCAGGTCTGGCCGCGGCAGCGACCTGGCCGGAAACGGCCGTGAACGCGGCATCGTTTGGCATGGAGCTGAACACCACCTCTGCCTCGGCGACCGCTTCGGCAAGCGACGCCGCAACGGAAAGGCCCGCCTGCTGCGCAGCCGCCACCCGCGCGGGAGCCACGTCGAATACCAGGACCTCATTTCCAGCCGCGGCCAGATGACGTGCCATCGGCAAGCCAATCTTGCCAGTTCCGATAAAGCCAATCTTCATGGTCTCTCTCCAGTTTCTCGTGTGTGAACTTGCATTCATGGGTTCATGCCGGACGCACGCCGTCATAGGCGGCCTGCAGCAGAGCCCGGATCGGGTCGCGCTCGATCGGGCGGGGATTCCAGTAGGGGTTGGCCAGGGCGATGTCGGTGGCGCGCTCGAGGTCTTGCTCGCGCATGCCGATATCGCGCAGAGCGACCGGTGTGCCATGGCGCGCGGCCAGGTCGAACAATGCCGCTGGCGCCGAAACCCCGGTCGCGCCGGTGGCCCGCTGAATGCGTGCCATCGCCTCCGGTGCTGCCGCCGCGTTATACGCCATGGCATGGGGCAGCACGATGGCGTGGGTCTCGGCATGCGGCAGGTTAAAGCTGCCGCCCAGCGTGTGGCACAGCTTGTGATGGAGCGCCATACCGACGCTGCCGAGCACGGTGCCACACAGCCACGCGCCGTACAGGCACTGCGCGCGCGCGTCGAGATCGGCCGGTTCACGAAAGACCGCGGGGATGCCGGCGGCGAGCGCCCGGATGCCCTCCTCTGCCATCAGCGACATCACCGGGTTGGCGTCGCGGGCATATAGTCCTTCGGCGGCATGGGCGATCGCGTTCAGGCCGCTAGTCACGGTCAGCCCGACGGGCAGCCCGACCGTCAGTGCCGGATCGTAGATGACGGTGCGTGGCAGCACGCGCGGATCGCGGCCCGTCTTCTTCAGGCCTGCCTCCGTGAGTCCGTAGATGGGCGTCATCTCCGAGCCGGCGTAACTGGTCGGAATAGCCAGGATCGGCATGCCGGTTTCCAGCGCAATGGCCTTGCCCAGTCCGGTAGTCGAACCGCCGCCGATGGCCACCACGCAATCGGCGCCGGCCGCACGGGCACGTGCCACCGCCTCGCGGGCGCTCTCAACCGGCACGTGCATGACGGCGCCCGGGAAGATGCCGGCCGACAGCGAGTCCAGCAAGTCGGAAATGCGCTGGGCCTCGGCAACCTGGTTGGGCGTGCAGAGCACCAGGGCGCGCCTGGCGCCGAGGTGCCCGACCTCGTCTGCAACCTGGTCCGACGTCCCGGCGCCGAACACGACGCGGACCGCATGCGCCTCATGGATGAATGGTTGCGACGATTGCATGGCTTCCTTCAGGTCTTGGTACGGATCAGCAGAACGCTATCTTTCCGTGCGCAGAAAGGAAATAGTCCGTCCGGAAAACACTCTTCAACAATGCGGAAGAATTGCCTGGCAGAACGAAGCCGTGGCGGTTGAGCGTGTCTTCGGTCGACTTGGAGTTGTTGTGGCCCGGGGGCAGGCCCAGGTTAACCCTGGGTGCCGCCGCGCAGTCCGATGCGGATGTGAGCGCCGAGGTGGCGCCGCCGCTGGCCGATCTGCGCACCGCCGAGCACCTGGACGCCCGCGTGGCCGAAGTGGCGCAGCAACTGGTCGCCGGCCGGCGCGTGCTGGCGGAGCTGAAAGAAGCCGCCTAAGAAGCCTGCCAAAGGTGCCGTTTCCCGCATACGCCAAGGCTCACGAATATGAGCTCGCTCGGCCGCATCATTATTCCTATAGTCGTATGGGGCACCAGGCCGAGCCTTCGTGGCATCGGTTGATGCACGGGCCGCTCCGCCGAAGACCCACGGCGTGCCGCCATGATCGGCGAGCCGTATTCATCCACGAACAGGAGTCCAGGTCATGAGCAACAAGCCTACGGTTGTGTTGGTGCACGGGTTCTGGGGCGGCGCCGCGCATTGGCGCAACGTCATCATTGAGCTGGCACGCAAGGGCTATACGTCCCTGCGCGCCGTAGAGCTCCCGTTGACCTCGCTGGCTGACGATGCCGAGCGTACCCGCAAGATGATTGCCCAGCAGGCAGGCCCTGTCCTGCTGGTGGGGCATTCATACGGCGGCGCCGTGATTACCCAGGTGGGTGACCAGCCGAATGTGGTCGGGCTTGTGTATATCGCGGCCTTTGCTCCCGACGCGGGAGAGAGCCCCGGCGCAATCACGCAGCAGCATCTTCCTGCCGCAGCGCCGAACCTGGTGCCCGACAGCGATGGCTACCTGTGGCTCAACCCCGACAAGTTCCATGAGAGCTTCTGCCAGGATCTGTCGCCCGACGAAGCCCTGGTGATGGCGGTGACGCAGAAGGCGCCGCTTGCCAGCACCTTTGGCGATACCATCACCGCGCCGGCGTGGAAGAAGAAGCCGTCCTGGTACCAGGTCTCCAGCGAAGACAGAATGATCGCCCCGGAGAACCAGCAGAAGATGGCGGCCCGGCTCAATGCCAGGAAAGTCATGACCCTGGCGGCAAGCCATGCTTCGCTGGCGTCAAAGGCAGCAGAAGTCGCGGCCTTGATCGACGAGGCTGCAAGCGAGACCATCAAGGCGTAGCCACTGCCGACTCTCCTTGTGCACGTATGGGGCGCTTGCCGCCCCTTCAGTCGCTACAGAGAAGAGGTTTCCCGTACAATCAAGGCTCACTTCGGAACACCGCGCCACCGATCCGGACCTACCCGATCCCGGCTACAAGGTATGTGTCCAATATGCTGCAAGGTCTACACCACAGCACTGCGCCGGACCTGGTTGCAGTCGACAAGTTTCTTCCCCCTCGCGGCCCGGCCCGCGTCCTCGCGCGTGAACGGCTGCTGACCCAACTGTTCGAATCACGGCACAAGCGTTGCCTGGTCTTGCAGGGTCCCGCCGGCTGCGGCAAGAGCACCACGCTGGTGGCCTGGCGGCAGGCGCTGCTGGGGCTGAATTTCGACGTTGCCTGGCTGACCCTCACCGAGGACGACAACGAGCCGGGGCGCTGGCTTGACAGCCTGCTGGCCAGCCTGGAACAGACCGATCCCGCCATCACGCGCGAAGCGGCCCTGCTGGCGGGGCGGGCCACCAATACCGAGGCCGTGGAATGCGCCGTGATTTCGCTGCTGCACGGCATTGCCGCCCATCAGCGCGATGTGACGCTGGTCCTGGACGACTTCCACCATTTGACCAGCGCCCGTATCCACGAAGCCTTGCAATGGCTGCTGGACTACGCCCCACCCAATTTCCACCTCGTGCTGCTGTCCCGTGCCGCGGTGCCGCTGTCCCTGGCCCGCCTGCGCGACCAGGGACTGGTGCTGGAACTGGACCAGCGCGACCTGCGCTTCACGCTGCCGGAGTCCGAGCAGTTCCTGAACGCCCAGCTCGACCACATCAGCCCGCGCGATGCCCGCACCCTGCATGAACTGACCGATGGCTGGGTGGCGGGCCTGCACCTCTTCGCCGCGCACTGGAAGCGCAGGAAGCAAGCCACCGGCGGGGCCTCGCTGGCTGACAGCATGGTGCGCGCGCATGTGCAGAACGCCGGGGCGTTCACGCAATACTTCGAGCGCGAGGTGCTGTCGCGCCTGTCACCGAGCGAAACCGCGCTGCTGATCCGCGTGGCGAGCAGCGACCGCTTCTGCACCGCGCTGTGCGCAGCGCTGACCGAGCCACCGCAGCCGCTGGCCGAGGTGGCAGCGCTGCTGGCGCGCCTGGAATGCGACAACCTCTTCATCGTGCCGGTCGAGGGCGCCGAACCCGGTTCGTGGTACCGGCTCCATCCCTTGCTGCGCGAGACCCTGCTCGAACGCTTCCATGCCTGGAGCGAGATCCAGCAGCGACAGGTCCACGTAGCCGCCTGGCATTGGTTCCGCGCGCATGGCCATATCGAAGAGGCCGTGCGCCACGCCGTGCTTGGCGGCGAAGCCGACGCGGCTGCCGACCTGGTGCTGCAAAGCGCCCGGAACCTGTTCAGCCGGGGCGAACTGCGCCGGGTGGTGCAGCTGGTGCGGCTGTTGCCGCCCGAGCAGATCCAGGCGCGCATCGGCCTGCGGCTCTGGAAGCTGCGCATGCAGCTCTACGCCCGCGAGTTCGATGCGGCCGCGGCCGCCATGGATCGCCTGCAGGCCGAGATCCCGTCCGACGATACCGAGTCGCGCGTCACGCTGACCGTGCTGCGCGGCGTGATGGCCTTGCAACGGGACGACACGGATGCGGCCATGTCGATCCTGCCGGAGCTGCTGCAGGCGTCCTCGCATGACGATGCCATCGTCACCGGCACGCGCCGTGCGCTGCTGTCCTGGCTCTATATGCATCGGGGCGAATACGAGCGCGCGCGCAGCTTCCAGTGCGACCAGCCGCCCCTGCTGCTCGACGGCACCCCACTTACCGGCTCCACCGCCGGCAGCCTGAGCGGGCGCAGCCTGATGGGCTTCAGCTACGCGCTGGAAGGCCAGATGCTGCAGGTCGAGCGCATCAGCCGCGATGTGCTGCGCGAGGCCGAACAGCAAAGCAAGCTGTGCTCGGAGGCCGCCTATTTCTCGGCAGCGCTGCTCGCCGACGTGCTGTACGAGCACAACGACGCCGCGGGCGCCATCCGGCTGCTGGAAGAGCGGGTCGATGTGCTCGAGCGCGTGTCGATCCCCGACTCCGTGCTGAAGGTCCTGGCGACCCTGTCGGCCGCGCACTGGGCCTGCGGCCACCCGTTGGACGCGTTCGCCTACCTCGATCGCCTCGAAGACTATGCCACGCAGCTGGGCCTGGACCGGCTGCTCGCGCATGCGCTGGCCGCGCGGGTCTCGCGCCATCTGTCAGGCGGCGAGCTGGATGCGGCCGACGCCTGCCTGGCCCGGCTCGATGCCATCGATGCGCGCTACGACCAGCCCGGCCCCAGTGCGCTGGACGAGATCCGCGCAGTCACGCAGCAGGCCCATATCCGCCGCTGCATCGCGCATGAGGACTTCCACGGCGCGCATATCCGGCTCACCTCCCTGATTACCCGCTGCGAGGCCCGCGGCTGGCAGCGGCAGGTGGCACAGTTGCGCTTGCAGAATGCCCTGGTCGAGAGCCGCCGCGAACGCCCGGACGCGGCGCGCGAAGAAGCCCTGGCCGCGCTGCGCCTGGGCCATCGGCTCGGCCTGGTGCGCAGCCTGCTCGATGCCGACCCGGCGGCCATGCCACTGATCGCCAGGCTCCTGCAGGACATGTCGCAGCAGCAGCAAGACCCGGTGCTCAGCTTCTATGTGGCGCGCCTGCAGGCCGCGCAGCAGGCCAGCTCAGCCGCGCTGGCAGCTGCCGGCGACCGCCAGGGCGCGCTGCGCCTGCCGGCGCTGGACCTGAGCGAGCGCGAAGCCGACGTGCTGCGGCTGCTGGCGCAAACCATGCCGAACAAGAAGATCGCGCGCGCGCTCGGCCTGTCGCCCGAGACGGTGAAATGGCACCTGAAGAAGATCTACGGCAAGCTGGGCGTCACCACGCGCGATGAAGCCGTGGCGCGCGCGCGCCACCTGGAGCTGGACCTCGGCTCGCCGGCCGGGGCACCGCAGCCGTAGCCGTGCCCGAGGCGCTCGCCTCGGGCGTTGCCGTCAGGCCGGCGTGAACATGGGAACCATGTGGCCGTCTTCGGCGGGCTTGAAGCAAACCCTGACCCGGTCGCCGATGCGCACCGCATCGAGGTCGGCATCGACGATATTGGTCAGCATCGTCACCCCCTCTTCCAGCCGGACATAGGCAATGGCATAGGCGATGGGCCCGGCCTTGCGCGTCACGCTGATGCTGTAGACCGTGCCGTGGCCACTGGCCTGCTGCCATTCGGTATCGCTCAGGCAATAGGGGCAAAGCGGACGGGGATACCAGTGGTGCTTGCCGCAGGCCGGGCAATGCCCGATCAGCAGGCTGCCTTGCGCCGCCGCGCGCCAGAAGGGCCCGTTGGCGGCATCGATGACGGGCGCCCCAAGCGGGCGGTCCTGATAGATCGTGGTCATGCCTTAACCCTCCCGTTCCAGGATCAGCGTCGCGCTGCCATGCCGCGACCCCAGCAGCCCGCCGGTTCCCTGCGCCAGTGCCAGGCGGCAGTCCGGCACCTGCACTTTCGGATGCGCTTCGCCGCGCAGCTGCCTGACTGCCTCGATGACCTTGGTGATGCCGCCCCGGTTGGCCGGGTGGTTGTTGCACAGCCCGCCCCCATCGGTGTTGAACGGCAGCTTGCCGACGCCGGAGATCAGGTTGCCGTCGGCAACGAAGCGACCGCCTTCGCCCTTCTTGCAGAAGCCCAGGTCCTCCAGCTGCATCAGCACGGTGATCGTGAAGCTGTCATAGATAGACGCGTACTGGATGTCGGCGGGCGTCACTCCCGCCTCGGCAAAGGCCAGCGGCCCGGACACCGCCGCGCCCGAATAGCTCAGGTCCACCTGCCCGTTGCTCTGGCCCTTGACGGTCTCGCCAGCGCCCAGGATGTTGACGACCGGGCGCCCGAGCGAGCGGGCGATCTCCGGGCGCACCACCAGCAGGGCCCCGCCGCCATCGCTGACCACGCAGCAGTCGAGGCGGTGCAGCGGGTCGGACACCATGGGCGACGCCAGCACATCGCTGACGGTCACCGGCTCGCGCAGCATGGCATTGACGTTGTGCTGGGCATGCGCGGCGGCGGCGACCTTGATCCAGGCCAGCTGCTCGCTGGTGGTACCGAACTCGTACATATGCCGTGCCGCGGCCAGCGCGTACATGTTGACGGTCAGCGGGCCGTAGGGCCTTTCGAAGGCAACGTCCGGCGTGGCCGTGCTGGCGGTGCGCGGGACCAGTCCGCTCGATCCTTCGCTCCTTGGCCGTCCGGCGAGCGTGATCAGGGCGACATTGCACTTGCCCGCCGCGATCGCCTGCGCAGCATGGGCAACGTGGATCAGATAGGACGACCCGCCGGTTTCACTGGAATCGACATGCCGCACGCGCAGGCCGAGATAGTCGACCATATTGAGCACGCCCAGGCCCGGCGCATCGCCCGCGCAGAAATAGCCGTCCACGTCCTGCAAGGTCAGGCCGGCATCCGCCAGCGCGCCCCTCGCGCATTCCGCGTGCAGCTGCGCCACGGTCTTGTCCGGCGCCTTGCGGGTCGGGTGTTCGAATGCGCCTGCGATGCAGGCACGTCGCTTGATGCTCATTCAGCAGTTCCTCCCGTCTGTTCCACAATGCCGCCTCAGATCGCGGTATCGCCGGCGAGCAGCCGGCCGGCCACCGTGCGGCGCTGGATCTCCGCCGTGCCATCCGGAATGCGCATGGTCCGCGCCAGCCGGAAGCCTGCCTCCAGCCGCAGCTCATTGGTCAGACCCATGGCGCCATGGATCTGGATGCAGCGGTCCATCACGCGATTGAGCATCTCGGTGGCGAATGCCTTGGTCATCGAGACCTCCTTGGTGGCAGGCTCGCCGGCATCGACACGGGCCGCGCAGTTCTGGGCCATGCATTTGGCGGCATAGATGTCCATGGCAGACTCCGCCAGCATGAACTGGATCGCCTGGTGGTCCGCGATCGGGCGCCCGAAGGTCTTGCGCACCTTGGCATACTCCAGCGCCTGGTCCAGCGCCCAGCGCGCCAGCCCGACGCAGGTTCCGGCCATCGACAGGCGGCCCACGCTGACGCCGCCCAGCGCCACGGCCAGGCCCTTGCCTACCTCTCCCAGGCGATGGCTGTCGGGCACGCGCACCTTGTCCAGCGTGACGATGCCGATCTCGGCGCCAAGGTGCCCCATGGTCGGGATCACGCTAGGCACGCTGAAGCCCGGCGTGCTGGTCGGCACCAGGAAGCCGGAGATGCCGCCCTTGCGCTCGCGCGCCAGGGCCTCGTCGGTGACCGCGAAGACCATGGCCAGGTCGGCATAGGGGGCATTGGTGATCCATTGCTTGGTCCCGGTCACCTCCCAGTGGTCGCCGTCCCGCACGGCACGCGTCTTCATGGCGAAGACGTCAGAGCCCGCGTCCGGTTCGCTCAGCCCGAAGCACATGGTCTGCTCGCCCCGCGCCAGGCCGTCGCGATACAACGCCAGCACCGCGGGATCGAGATGGCGCAGCACCGGCGACAGCCCGTTGGTGAACGAGGACGGCAGGATCACGTTCTGGATCAGCGTGCGTGCCGGTCCGTACCGGGCGTTCACCGCCTCCTGGATCGCCAGCGCGGCCTGGGCGCCAAGCCCGCCGCCGCCGAGTTCCTCCGGCGCGAACAGGTTGTAGAAGCCCAGCTCCGCCGAGCGCATGCGCACCTGCCGGCGCAGCGCCACCACGGGCGCGGTGAAGCGGCCGTCGGCACCGTAGATGGTGCGTTCGCTGGCCAGCAGTTCCTTGTGCTCGCGTTCGAGCGGCAGCACCTCGCGATCGATAAAGCGGATCAGCGAGTCGGCAACGACCAACGCCTCTTCTTGCAGTTCAGTATTCGTCATGTCGGTTTCCGATGGTCAGACCGGGTCCCAGGAGAAAACGTCGGACGAGCGGTCCAGCGGCGCAAACGAGGCCTTCAGCGCGGGCAGCATGTGGTCGGCCAGCGTCTCCGGCGTCCAGCCCTCGCCGCGGTGCATGGAGCGCACCGGCCGGGGATGGTTGATCAGGAACACTTCATTGCGGCGCACCGCGAAGATCTGCCCGGTCACGTCGCGTGCCGCGTCGCTGGCCAGGAACACCGCCACCGGGGCGATGGTTTCCGGCGACAGCTTCTGCGCCTTCTCCAGCCGCTTCTCCTGGTCGCCGGTATTGGGGATGCTGCCGACCATGCGGCTCCAGGCAAACGGCGAGATGCAGTTCGAGCGCACGTTGTAGCGGGCCATGTCGAGCGCGATCGACTTGGACAAACCCAAAATTCCCATCTTGGCCGCGGCATAGTTGGCCTGGCCGAAGTTGCCCACCAGCCCGGAGGTGGACGTCATATGCACGAAGCTGCCGCCCTTCTGCTCCTTGAAATGGTCGGCCGCGGCGCGGCTCATGTAGAAGCTGCCGAACAGGTGCACCTTGAGCACCGACTCCCAGTCGTCCTCGGTCATTTGGTGGAAGATGCGGTCGCGCAGGATGCCGGCGTTGTTGATGACGCAATCGATGCGCCCGAAGGTGTCCACCGCCGCCTCCACGATGTGCCGGGCACTGTCCGATTGCGCCACGCTGTCGCCGTTGGCCACGGCTTCGCCGCCGGCCTCGCGGATCAGGCCGACCACCTCGTCGGCGGGGTTCTCCGCACCGGCCTCGCCATTGACCGACACCCCGGCGTCATTGACCACCACCCTGGCGCCATGCGCCGCCATCAGCATGGCAATCGCGCGGCCGATGCCGCGGCCTGCGCCCGTCACGACGACGACCTTCCCTTCCATAGTCTTGCTGGTCACCTTGATGTCTCCCTCATGGATTGATGAATTGCCGGCAGGCGGGTCGTGGCGACCGGCTGCCGTGTGAATGCGTATCGCGCAGGCACGGCGATGCAGGGCGCCGCTATTTCTGCAGCTCCAGCTCCTGCAGCTCGCGCCACGCGATCTTCCCGGTCGCCGTGCGCGGCAGCGCGTCGACGATCTCGACGATGCGCGGTGCCTTGTAGGTGGCCATCCGTTCGCGGCACCAGGCCAGGATGTCGGCGTCGGTGGTGTCGCGCATGGCCGGCATCAGCACGACCACGGCCTTGACGGTTTCGCCCCGGCGCTCATCGCGGCTGGCGATCACGCAGGCTTCGCGGATGGCCGGGTGGCCGTGCAGCATGGCTTCGACCTCGGCGGGCCAGACCTTGTAGCCGGAGGCGTTGATCATGCGTTTGAGCCGGTCGCGCATGACGAAGTAACCGTCCTCGTCGACATAGGCCAGGTCGCCGGTGCGGAAGAAGCGCTTGCCGTCGATCACCACGAAGCTCTCTTCGTTGGCGCGCGGCTTGTTCCAGTAGCCCAGCATGATCTGCGCGCCATGGGCGACGATCTCGCCGGTCTCGCCCTGCGGCAGCTCCTGCAGCGTGGCGGGGTCGACAATGCGGGCATCAACGCCAAAGGTGCGTACCCCCAGGCAGCCGGGCTTGAGCCGGTGCAGCGGGTTGGCCAGCAGGAACGCCGCAGTCTCGGTCAGGCCATAGCCCTCCGCGTACTCCAGGCCGTACTGCTCGCGCATCAGCCGGGCCGTACCCTCCGGCATGGCCGCGCCGCCGCCGGCCACCAGGGTCAGGCTGCTCAGGTCGCGCTGCGCCAGGTCCGGTTGCGAGAAGAAGTCGACCATCATCGGCGGCGGCCCGCCGAACAGCGTCACCCGGTAGCGTTCGATCAGCTGCGCGGCGGTCACCTTGTCCCAGCGGGGCAGGATAACGACCGTGCCGCCGGCATAGAACACGCCGTTGATGCTCCCCTGCAGTCCGAGCAGGTGAAAGAACGGCGCGGAAGCCAGGGCGGTCGATTCGGCGTTGATGTGCCGCCACAGGCGCGAACCCGCCACCGAAGACATGACCGTCCGGTGGGTGTGCATGCAAGCTTTCGGCGCCCCGGTCGTGCCGGAGGTATAGGGCAGCAGGCACAGGTCGTCCGGCTGCGCCTGCGGCGCGGCCGGCACTTGCCCCTGCGCCAGCGCGTCGTGCCAGCGCGTGCCGGGCAAGGTGCCCGCGGCCGGCAGGCGTTCGCGCACGGCGTCGGGAATGTTAAAGCCCCCGGCATCGTCCGGCAGCGCATCGCCATAGGCGTGCACGATCAGGTGCCTGAGCGTGGTCTCGCCGACCAGCGGTGCGATCTCCCCGGCCAGTTCATGCGCACAGAAGGCCGCCACCGCGCCGCTGTCCGTCGCGATATGCCGCACTTCCTCGCGCCGCAGCATGGCATTGACCGGCACCACCACCGCGTCGGCGCGCAGGATGGCGAAGTAGGCGGCAATGAACTGCGGGCAGTTCTGGCTGAACAGCAACACGCGGTCGCCGCGCTGCACGCCGCAACTGCGTTGCAGGTAGCCCGCCATGCGCTCCACTTCCTGCAGCAAGGCGGCATAGCTGACCGCTGCGTTGTAGAAATAAATGGCCGTCTTGTCGGGAAAGCGCCGCGCCGACATCTCGAGGTTGTCGAACAGGGTCGTCTGCGGCACGTGCAGGTACTCGGGCACGCCGTTGCGGGCATATTGCCTGTCGAGCCTGAGCGGGCTCTGCGGCCGTTCGACCACGCCAGCGTTCGTCGGGAAACCTGACTCCATCGTCTACCTCCTGGTCTGCTTGTTATCGGCGCCGCTCCGGACCATGGCCTGGCGGGAGCCTGCTGCGCTCCGGGGCGCCGGTGTCGTTTGACTGAAGTAAAGCAGCCACCGGTGGGCGCAGACGCCACCCGTCTCGGGTAGCGCCCCCCACGCCTGGCCTGCCATCGGGTCGGCGCCACCCGCCGCGGGTGGCTCGACGCGCGCACCGGATGGCTACCTTTGACAGCATGCAGCGCCTGACCGCTGCCGACGCCATACAGGAACAGACCCCATCCTATCCGGAGCCTTCCATGCAAATCACCCGCAGCATCTTCCGCGACGATCACGAGATGTACCGCACCACCGTACGCCGCTTCCTGGAGCGTGAATGCGTACACAAGCAGGCCGAATGGGACAAGGCCGGCAAGGTCGACCGCGAGACCTGGCTCAAGGCCGGCCGCGAGGGCCTGCTCTGCGTCACCCTGCCGACCCGCTACGGCGGCGGCGGCGGTGACTTCGGCCATGCCGCGGTCTTTGCCGAGGAGTTCGCCCGCACCGGCGTCAGCGGCCCGGGCTTCCGGGTCCACTCGGACATCATCGCGCCGTACATCAACCGGATCGGCAACGAAGAGCAGAAGCAGCGCTGGCTGCCCAAGGTCTGCTCCGGCGAATACATCCTGGCGATTGCCATGACCGAACCCGGCACCGGCAGCGACCTGAAGGCCATCCGCACCACCGCCGTACGCGAAGGCGACGAATACGTCATCAACGGCAGCAAGACCTTTATCAGCAACGGACTCAACGCCGACCTGATCATCGTGGCCTGCAAGACCGACCCCGGCGCCGGCGCCAAGGGCGTGAGCCTGATCGTGGTGGAAGGCGACCGCCCGGGCTTCCGCCGCGGACGCAACCTGGACAAGGTCGGGTGCGCGGCACAGGACACCTCCGAGCTGTTCTTCGACGACGTGCGCGTGCCGGTGGCCAACCGTCTCGGCGAGGAAGGCATGGGCTTCTCCTACCTGATGGGAGAGCTGCCGCAGGAGCGATTTGCCATCGCGGTCACGGCCGCCGCCAAGCTGGAGGTCTGCCTGGAGCACACGCTGAAGTACGTGAAGGAGCGCAAGGCCTTCAACCAGACCGTATGGGACTTCCAGAACACCAAGTTCAAGCTGGCCGACATCAAGGCGCAGGCGATCGCGGTGCGGCTGATGATCGACCACTACCTCGGCGAACACATGCGCCGCCGCCTCACGCTGGAAGAGGCCGCGGTCGCCAAGCTCTTCGCCACCGAGACGCTGGGCAAGGCGCTCGACGAGATGGTGCAGCTGCATGGCGGCTACGGCTACATGCTGGAGTACCCGGTGGCCCGCGCGTTTGCGGACTCGCGCGTGTCGCGGATCTACGGCGGCACCAGCGAAGTGATGCGCGACCTGATCTCACGCAAGCTCTGATGCGACCTGGCGCGCCGTGCGCTCATGTGCCGGCGCCCCCGTCGAAACCCGAACTTCATCTCTATCTCAAGAAGGAAAACTGACATGACAAGTCGCGTCTTCGTTGCCGGCGTCGGCATGATCCCGTTCCGCAAGCCAGGCACCAGCGAGCATTACGACGTGATGGGCGCCCAGGCGGTCGGGCAGGCGCTGGCCGATGCCGGCCTGGACTACGCCGAGGTGCAGCAGGCCTATGCCGGCTACGTATACGGCGATTCCACCTGCGGCCAGAAGGCCCTGTATCACGTCGGCATGACCGGCATCCCGGTCATGAACGTGAACAACAACTGCGCCACCGGCTCGTCGGCGCTCTTCCTCGCGCGCCAGGCAGTGCAGAGCGGCGCCGTGGACTGCGCGCTGGCGGTGGGCTTCGAAGAGATGGGCGCGGGCGCGCTGAAGTCGGTCTGGACCGACCGCCCCCGCGCCACCGAGCGCGCCGGCAAGCTTTCCAATGAGCTGATCGGCCGCCCTGACCTGCCCGGCGCCATCCGCCAGTTTGCCGGCGCCGGCCAGGCCCATATGCAGAAGTACGGCACCCGGCTCGAGACCTTCGCCAGCATCCGTGCCAAGGCGAGCCGCCACGCCGCCAACAACCCGCTGGCCGTGTTCCGCAACGTGCTCACCACCGAGGATGTGATGGCCGCGCCGATGCTGTGGGATGGCGTGATGACCCGCCTGATGGCCTGCCCGCCCACCTGCGGCGCCGCCGCGGCGATCGTGGTGTCCGAGCGCTTCGCGCGCAAGCACGGGCTGCGCACCGACGTGCTGATTGCCGGTCAGTCCGTCACCACCGACACGCCGAGCAGCTTTGAGACCCGGGACATGATCCGCGTGGTGGGCTTCGACATGACCCGCGCGGCGGCGGCCCAGGCCTATAAGCAGGCGGGCGTCGGCCCCGCCGACGTGGATGTGATCGAGCTGCACGACTGCTTCGCCCAGAACGAGTTGCTGAGCTACGAGGGCCTGGGCCTGTGCGACGAAGGCGGCGCCGAGAAGCTGGTCAACGATGGCGACAACACCTATGGCGGCAAGTGGGTGGTCAACCCTTCGGGCGGCCTGCTGTCCAAAGGACATCCGCTTGGCGCGACCGGCCTTGCCCAGTGCTACGAGCTGACCCAGCAGTTGCGCGGCACCGCGGCGCAGCGCCAGGTCGACGGCGCCAGGGTTGCGCTGGCGCACAACGTCGGCCTGGGCGGCGCGTGCGTGGTGACCATCTACCAGGCGGCCTGAGCCTGGGCCAGCGCCTGACGGCATACACACCGGACACAGACATGATCGACAAGAAATACATTGGCATGGAGCTTCCCGCGTTCCAGGCCACGGCGGAGGCGGGGCAGCTGCGCTTCTTCGCCAAGGCGACCGGCGAAAGCAACCCCGTCTACTTCGACGAAGCCGCGGCGCTTGCCGCCGGACACCCCGGCATCCCGCTGCCGCCCACCTTCCTGTTCTCGCTCGAGATCCAGCAACCGGCGCGGAGCTGGCGTGCCGAGATCGGGATCCAGCCGGCGCGGGTGCTGCACGGCGAGCAATCCTTCACCTACCACCGCATGGCCTATGCCGGCGACGTGCTGCGCTTCGAAAGCCGCATCGCCGATATCTATGCGCGCAAGAACGGCGCGCTGGATTTCGTGGTGCGCGAGACGCGCGTGACCAACCAGCGTGGCGAGCACGTCGCGGACCTGCGCGGCGTGCTGGTGCATCGCAACTGAGCAAGAGAGAACAAGCATGCACCCACTGAACTTCAACGACATCGAGGTTGGCCAGACCCTGCCGGCCCTGACGCTGGCACCGGTCAACCGCACCACGCTCGCCCTGTTCGCCGGCGCCTCCGGTGACCATAACGCGATCCATATCGACCTGGACTACGCGCGCCGCGCGGGCATGCCCGATGTGTTCGCGCACGGCATGCTGTCGATGGCCTGGCTGGGCCGCCTACTGACCCAGTGGGTCGACCAGCGGCAGTTGCGCCAGTTCGGCGTGCGCTTTGCCGGCATCACGCATCTCGGGCACCAGATCACCTGCAGCGGGCGCGTCGTCCGCAAGTATGAGCAGGACGGCGAGCAGCGCGTCGCCCTGGAAGTCCTGAGCGCGAACCAGTATGGCGAAACCCGGGTCCTTGGGGACGCTGTGGTCGCGTTTTGAATCCAATTACATCCACGGAGGAAGACATGGGAAAGCTTGACGGCAAGGTTGCCCTGGTAACCGGCTCGGGCCGCGGCATCGGCCAGGCCATTGCAATGAAACTCGCCAGCGAAGGCGCACGGCTGGTCATCAACGACCTCGATGCCGAACCGGCGCATGAGACGGTGGAACTGCTGAGAAAGGAAGGGACCGAGGCCGTTGCCTGCGTCGGCAACGTGACCGCGCCCGACTTCGCCGAGCGCTTCATCGGCACGGCGATGCGCACCTTCGAGGGCATCGACATCATCGTCAACAACGCCGGCTATACCTGGGACGATGTCATCCACAAGATGACCGACGAGCAGTGGCACGCCATCGTCGATTGCCATATGACCGCGCCGTTCCGCATCCTGCGCGCCGCCCACCCACATATCAAGGCGCTGCACCAGGCGGATGTTGAGGCCGGGCGCGAGGTGTATCGCAAGATCGTCAATATCTCGTCCACCTCGGGGCTGAACGGCAATGCCGGCCAGGTGAACTACTCGTCGGCGAAAGCCGGCGTGATCGGCATGACGCGCGCGCTGAGCCGCGAGTGGGGCCGCTTCAATGTCAATGTCAACTGCGTCGCATTCGGCCTGATCCATACCCGCATGACGGCCGCCGACGCGCACGCCGGCGCTACCATCAACATCGAAGGCCGCGATATCCGCGTCGGCCTGAACCCGGAGCGGCTCAAGACCGTGGCCCAGCGCAATCCGCTCGGACGCGGCGGCACCACCGCCGAAGCCGCCGGTGGGGTCTACCTGTTCTGCTCGCCCGAGTCGAACTACATCACCGGCCAGATCATCGCCGTGTCCGGCGCGCCGCAATAAGCAGGCCGCCCGGCCCGCCGGCCGGGCGCACCGCCCCATACCAGTAGAGGCCATCTTCATGCTTACCCGAAGCCTGATTGCCGTCGCCGCACTCGCCGTCCATGCCTCGTGTTTCGCCCAGGCATACCCGGCGCGGCCCATTACCTTCGTCGTCCCGGCGCCGCCGGGCGGCGCGCTGGACAGCCTTTCCCGCACCCTTGCCGAGGAGATGGGCAAGCGGCTGGGACAGCCCATCGTTGTCGACAACAAGCCCGGCGCAGCCGGGATCCTGGCCGTGCAGACCGTCACCCGCGCCGCCCCCGATGGCTACACCGTGCTGGTGACGCATGCCGCGCCGATCATCAACACCCCCCATCTGTCGCCGAAGGTGCCCTATGACGTGCGCCGCGACCTGGCCTTCGTGTCGCAGGTTGCGGTCGGGCCGGTCATGCTGGCCGTCAGCCGGGACGTGCCGGCCAGGAACATGAAGGAGTTCCTGGCGTGGGCGGCGCAGAACAAGGGCAAGGTCAGCTACGGCTCCTATGGTGTCGGCACCTTCGGGCACCTGGTGGGCGTCCAGCTCAACAAGACGCGCGGGCTCGACATGGTCCACGTTGCCTACAAGGGTGAGGCTCAGGTGGCCCAGGACGTGCTCGCCGGCAATATCGCCTGGGGCGTGATCTCGCTCGGCACGCTCAAGCCGCAGATCGAGAGCGGGCGGATACGTCCGCTGGCCGTGTTCGGAGACCGCCGCGCGCAGGCCATGCCCGATGTTCCCACCATGGCCGAGGCCGGACTGGACGATCCCGCCTACCGCCCCGCAGGGTGGATCGGGCTGCTGGTCCGCTCCGGTACGCCGGCAGCCGTGGTCGGCCGGCTGGAGCAGGAGGCGCGCGCAGCGGCCTACTCGGCGCCGATGACGAAACGTCTCCAGCTTTCTTCGTCGGAGCCGGTCGGCGGCACCTCCGCGCAGTTCCGGCAGGAATTCGAAAAGACCGAACCCGTAGTCAGGCACCTGATCGAGACCTCTGGTGTGAAGGCGGAGTAAGGCAACCCGGCCAGTTGGCCGGCGCATGCCAGCCAGCATGGCCTTCATCAGTCAGAACAAAAAAAGAGGAGACATAGTGAAGTTTGCAGATCGCATCAAGGCGCACCCCTGCGCGCTCGCCGTCGCCGGGGTCATGGCCACCGGCACCGCATGCGCGCAGTCGTCTGTCACGCTCTATGGCGTGGTGGACGTGAACATGGAGTACGTCAACAACATGTCCTCCACCGGCGCCACCGTCCCGCCCGGTGCGCCCACGCACCGCTTTGCGATGCTGTCGGGCGGCGCCGGCGGCTCGCGCTGGGGCCTGCGCGGGGTGGAGCCGCTCGGCGGCGGGCTTGACGCCGTGTTCGTGCTGGAAAGCGGCTTCGCTGCCGATGACGGCAAGATCGCCAATGCTGGCCGCATGTTCGGCCGCCAGGCCTACGTGGGCCTGGACGGCGCCTACGGCAAGGTCAGCTTCGGGCGGCAGTACACGTCCCTGTTCGATGTCTTCGCCAACTTCCAGGCTGCTGCCTACCAGCCGCAGTATGAGCCGGTGGTGGCATTCCTCGGCCGCTTCTACCGCGAAGACAACATGCTCAAGTACACCGGCAAGTTCGGGCCGCTGACCGCGGTCACGCACTGGTCTACCGGCGCAGATACGGCCACCACCGGAAGCGCCGGCGAGGTGCCCGGCAACTTCCGCTCGGGAACGGCCTGGGGCGCCGCGACCAGCTATGTGACCGGCCCGTTCGGCGTGGCGCTGGGCTATGACGAGGTCCGCCCGGCCGCCACGGCGCTGGGCGCTCCCGGCAAGAACCAGCGCGCCAGCGCCGCGGCCATGTACGCCGCCGGCAAGGTCAAGCTGGTGGCAGGCTACCGCTGGGGCCGCACCACCAACGCAGCGGACGTCGAGACGCTGCGCGACAACTACTACTGGATCGGCGGCAGCTACAAGTTCAATGCGGCCATCGAATCGACGCTGGCCTACTACTATGACGATGTCACCCAGGTCACCAATCCGGTGAACGGCAGCCGGCTGGGCAACATCAGCAATCCGTGGCAAGTCCTGTTCGTCACCAAGTACTTCCTGTCGAAGCGAACCAGCCTCTACCTCACCACCGCGTTCTCGAAGAACGCCGGGCTCAACTTCGACACCTCGGTGGGCGGCCTGGGCACCGGCTACTACCTTGGTGCGGGGAAGGATCGCCAGATCGGCGCGGCGCTGGGCATCCGGCATATCTTCTGACGATCGGTGCGGCGTGACGGAGCACGCTTGCATGTCTCCGTCACGCCAGTCGACTACGGCAGTTCACTCCACCGTCAGCCCGATCGAACGGGTCATGGCCTGAAACGTGGGCCAGGTCCGATTGATGAAACTCTGCAGGGCGGCGCCCGTCAACGGCACGTCTTCGCTGCCCAGCTGTTCGCGCACCGTCCGCACCCGTTCCGACTGGGACACCGAATCCGTCACCAGCATGGCCAGCCGCGAGACGATCGGCGCAGGCAGGCCGGCGGGGCCGAGCAGCATATTGCACTCAGTCAGGTTTTCGAAGGCCGGGCCCTTGATGCCTTCTTCCGCCCAGGTCGGGATGCCGGGCAGCTTGGCCGACCGCACGCCATTGATCACCAGCAGCGGCCGCATCCCGCCGCTGGCAATGCCGCCCGCCAGCCCCAGCAGGGACCCCGCCCCGATATCGATATGGCCGGCCAGCAGGTCGCCGACCATGGCACCGGTGCCCTTGTAGTTGATGATGTCGAACTGCGCGCCGGTGTCCCGGGCCAGCTGCGTCACCATCAGCTGCCAGCCAGACCCGATGCCGTAGTTGCCCACGCTGACCGGCCGCTTGCGCGCCAGCGCCAGCAGTTCCTTGAAGTTGCGCGCGGGCAGGCCCTTGGTGGCCACCATCACGCCGACGCCGGTACTGGTCGCCGCGATCGGCACCAGGTCCCGGGACGGCGAAATGGGGGGCTTCTTGAGCAGGACCGGCGCCTGGGCCAGCTGGCTCTGCAGGGTGAACAGCAGCGTATAGCCGTCGGGCGCGGAACGGGCCACGGCTTCGGCCGCGATCATGCCGACCCCGCCGGGCTTGTTCTCCACCACCACCGAGACGTTCAGTTTGTTGGCGAAGTACTCGGCCAGGGCACGCGCGGTGGAGTCATTGGAAGAGCCGGGCGCCTGCGCCGCGACGATGCGGATCGGGCGGTCAGGCCATGCTGACGCACGCGCCGCGCCGGGCAGCCAGGGCAGCACGGCAAGGCCGGCGCCGGCCGCCAGCAGGCGGCGGCGCCGTGGGTCGATGTGAGCGATGGGGGATTGCTGCGGTGTATCCATGATGGCGTCTCCAGCCGTGTCGGCGCCCTGTGGATTGCAGCGGCGGGCGCGCTTGTGAGAGGTGTGCCGGGCAGTTGTCCCGCTGCGGCATTGCCCGCCTTCCAACGTCTTACATGCCGATCTGCGTGGCGCGCTCGACCAGGTTCCGGACAATGCGGACCGAGGCGATGTCGATCATCTTGCCGTTGTACTGGACGGCTCCGAGACCCTGCGCCAGGGCTTCGTCGTAGGCACGGATCATCTCGCGCGCCTGCGCGACGTCAGCCGCGGCCGGCGAGAAGGTCTGCTGCGCAAGTTCCACCTGCGCCGGATGGATCGCCCATTTGCCCACCATGCCCAGGATCATCGCGCGACGGGCTTCTTCCGCATACGCCTGCGGATTGCGGAAGTCCGCGAACGGCCCATCCACGGCATCGAGCCGGTTGGCCCGCGCGGCAATGGTCAGCCGGTGGCGCTGGTAGTTCCAGATGTCGCCCGGATAGCCACCCGTTCCACCGATGTCGCGGATCGAAACCCCCTGGCTCGCGGAGTAATCGCCCATGCCGAAAATCAGGCATTCCAGCCGCGGCGTGGACGCGGCGATCTCCTCGACATGCATCATCGCCTCCACCTCCTCGATCAGCACGTCGATGCCGATGCGGCGGCCCAAGCCAAGCTTCTTCTCCATCATGCCCAGCAGCTTGTCGACAAACAGCACGTCGGCGGCACTCATGGCCTTGGGCAGCATGATGACGTCCAGATTGGCGCCGGCGCCTTCGACCACTTCGATGATGTCTTCGTAGGCGTATTCGGTAGTCAGGTCGTTGATGCGCACGCATCGCGTGGTCTTGCCCCAGTCGTGCCCGTTCAGGGCTTCGATGATCTTGCGCCGCGCAGGGCGCTTCTCGGCCGGGGCGACGGCATCCTCCAGGTCGAGGAACACGAAGTCCACGTCCATGGCCGCGGCCTTCGCCATCATCTTCTCGCTGGAGCCGGGCACGGAAAGCTGGCAGCGTCGCAGTCTCTTCACTCGTTCTTGCATGATCTGGATCTCCTCCTGGGATTGGGTGTACTTACTGAATGACGCAATCGGTGCGCAGCGCCGCGATCTCGCGCTCGTCAAAGCCGAAATCGGCAAGCGTGCTGTCGGTATGCTCGCCGGTCATCGGCGCGCGGCGCCGCACGCCGCCCGGGGTGTCGCTCATGCGCACCGGGCTGCCGGCGATCGTCAGGGGGCGGGCGGCGCCCGGCTGGTCGACATCGACCAGCATTTCCCTGACACGGAAGTGCGTGTCGCTGAAGATCTCGTTGGCGCCAAAGACCGGGCCGAACGGGATCTCGCCGCCGAGCATCCCGGCAAGCTCGCGCTTGGTATGACGTGCGGTCCAGGCACCGACTGCGGCTTCGACTTCTTCGCGATGCGCGACCCGTGCCTCGTTGGTGGCAAAACGCGGATCGGCCGCCAGTACCGGGTCGCCCATCTGCGCCACCAGCAAGCGCCAGAAGCGGTCGTTGGGCACCCCCAGGCTGACAAAGCCGTCGCGGGCCGGGAACAGGCCGAACGGGCACAGCAACGGATGGCCGTTGCCTTCGGTGCCCGGCACCTGCGCCGTGGCGCTGTACTGGAACACCACCCGCTCGCAAACGGCCAGGATCGCATCGACCATGGCCACGTCGACAAACTGCCCGCGGCCGGTGCGCTGCGCCTGCCAGCACGCGGCCGCGACGCCATAGGCCAGGAACATGGCCGGCACGATGTCGCCCACGCCCGGCCCGATCTTGGTCGGGGGGCCGCCCCGGCTGCCGCCGGTGATGCCCATGATGCCGCCCATCGCCTGCGCGACCGGGTCATAAGCGGGCCACGACGCATAGGGGCTCTCGCCGCTGCGCGGATCGCCAAACCCCCGCAGCGCCGCGTACACCAGCCTGGGGTTCTCGGCCGCCAGGGTCTCGTAGCCCAGGCCGAGCCGGTCCATGACGCCGGCGCGGTAGTTCTCCACCAGCACATCCGCGCCCTGCACCAGGCGCAGCAGCACGGCGCGGCCGGCGGGCTGCTTCAGGTCCAGGACCACCGACTCCTTGTTGCGGTTGATCGAGCCGAAGTAGCTGCCAAAGCCGCCCTCCGCCATCTTCACCGAGCCATCCAGGTGCGGCCCGGTGCGCCGCGTCTGGTCGCCGCCCGGCGGTTCGACCTTGATGACGCGCGCGCCCTGGTCCGCCAGCATCATCGACGTATAGGGCCCGGCCAGCATCTGCGTGAGGTCCAGCACGACCAGGCCGTCGAGCGCACCCGCCACGCGTTCCGTGGAACTCATGGCGCGCTCCGCTTCGGCCGGCGGCGGATCAGCGCGGTGCGCTCGGCCTGCACGCACAGCTTGTCGTCCTGGTTCAGGCCATAGTGCCGGAAGCAGACGATGCCGGCGTCGTCCTGTTCGGCGTCGCGCTTCTCCAGCACCTCGGTATAGGCGTAGAGCGTGTCGCCGTGGAAGACGGGATGCGACAGCCGGATCTTGTCCAGCGTCAGCTCGCGCAGGCACTGCTCGGCCGTGTCCTGCGCGGCCAGCCCGAGCACCATCGACAGGTTGATGCCGCCAAAGACCACGCGTTGAGAGAAGATGCCGCCCGGGCTCTGGCGCATCACGTCCTCGTTGAAATGGCCCTCCGCGGTGTTCATCACCATGTTGGTGATCAGCACGTTGTCCATTTCCGTCACGGTCTTGCCGCGCGCATGGCGGATCAGCATGCCGACCTCGAAGTCCTCGAAGTACCCGTCCGGGCTGGTCAGCGTGGCGATGTCGGTAGTCATGCCGCCTCCCGTTGCTTGCCCGCCTGGCCGGCAAAGGCGCGTTCCGCGATCATCGCTTCGACTTCGGAGCGGCCCAGCAGGCTGGTGGCAATGACACGCTGCTGGATCTCGGAAGTGCCTTCGAAGATCTTGGTCAGCCGCGCATCGCGCCAGTAGCGTTCAATCGGGAACAGGGTGGTGTAGCCCGCCCCGCCGAAGATCTGCAGCGCGGTGGAGGTCACGCGCTCGGCCATCTCCGAGGCAAAGTACTTGACCATCGACGCTTCCTTGTCGCAGCGCCGGCCGCTGTCGATCTCGTTGCAGACGTAGTAGAGCAACTGCCGTGCCGCCTCGATCTCGGTGGCCATGGTCGCGATCTTGAAGCGGATGGCCTGGTACTCGGCGATCGGCATGCCGAACTGCTTGCGCTCCGTGGCATAGGCAATCGCGTCTTCCAGCGCGCCCTGTGCCAGGCCGATGGCGCGGGCCGCAGTGTGTGCGCGTGCACCTTCCAGTCCCTTGCTCATCAGCAAGAAGGCCTTGCCCTCTTCGCCCATCAGGTTGCGCTTCGGCACTCGCACGCCGTCCAGCGCCAGCTCAAAGGTCTTCCAGCCGAAGTAGCCGATCTTGGGAATCGGCTTGCCGATCATCCCGGGCGGAAACTTGCCCCGCTCCTTCTCGATCAGGAAGCTCGATATCCCCTGCCACCGCTTCTCAGGGCTGGGCGGCGCCGAGGTGCGCGCGAATACGGTCAGGTAGTCCGCGCCGTCGGCAAACGTGCACCAGTACTTGTTGCCGGTCAGCACCCATTCATCGCCTTCCAGCACGGCGCGGCACGAGATCGACGCCAGGTCCGATCCGGTATCGGGCTCGGACAGCGCGCTGGCGCCGAGAAACTCGCCGCGCACCACCCGTGGCAGGTACTCCCTGCGCATCTCCTCGGGCATGGACTTCTGGATCCACCCGCCCTGCGCACGCGCCACGATCGACGCCACCGACATCCAGCCGCGCGAGAGCTGCTCGCAGATCAGGCAGTACTCGAAGATGCCCAGCCCGAGTCCGCCGTAGGCCTCGGGGATGGTGATGCCGAAGTAGCCCATCTCGGCCAGCTTCTCGCGCAGCGCCATCGGGATCTCGCCGTCCGGGCCATCGAGCGCGTTGGCGACCGGCAGCACTTCCTTCATCGTGAACTCGCGCGCGGCGTCGCGAATCATGCGCCGCTGCTCCGTCATGTAACCCAGTCCGTCTTGCGACATGCTTGTCCCCTTGTTTGGTCTCTGTTACTGGTTCCTGGTCCTGACCAGGTTCGAGCGCTTGAACGTGATCACCTCGTCGCCCTGCTGGTTGGTGCCGCGCGTGTGCCACGTGACGATGCCGTAGCCGGCCCGGTTGGTGGCCGGCCTGGCCGACACCACGACCGAGCTTGCGTACAGCGTGTCGCCCGGATAGACGGGCTTCAGGTAGGTCAGCTCATCCACGCCGAGGAACGGGCCGCCGCCTTCCGACAGGTCCTCGACCGACAGTCCGAAGACCGTGTTGAAGACCAGCAGTGGATTGACCGGCGTGTCCGGGTGCCCCTGCGCCGTGGCCAGCGCGGCGTTGGTGTACTGCGGGTTGTAGTGCAGCGTGAGCACGCAGAACAGCGTGTTGTCCGCCGCGGTCACGGTGCGTCCCCAGTGGTGGGTGTACGACTGCCCCGCCTCGAAATCCTCGAAGCGGTGGCCGCGCGCGCGCAGCTTTGCCTCGGACTTGAGCCGGGCAACGGTCATGGCATCTGATGTCATTGCATTGCCTCGAACAAGGAATTGACGGAGGGCGAACGGTCCAGCGCTTCCACCGCCGCCATGAGTTTTCCGAAACGGCCCGGCCCGATCACCGGCGTGACGATGGCGCGCGACTTGGCCACCAGCCGCTCCCATTGCGCGCCGAGATCCGTGGCCGGGATGGCCACATTGGCCTGCTCGCTAAGCTCGCGCCCGTCACGGGTGCGGATGGTCACCGTGGCGGCATTGCGGTCCCCGCCCGGTTCGACCACCAGCGCGATGCGCTGGCGCGCACGCACGTAGCGCGGGTCCAGCGCGGTGCTGTCGGCATAGAGTGCAAGCGATGAGGTCGCTGCACCGTCGAGCGCGAGCGCGGCAAGGTGCTGCACGGCAAACTTCACCGCCAGGCCGGTTTGCGGGTTCGGGTTGTCGCAGACCCCGCGGTGCTGGCCCGACACGACGATGGTCACCGACTCCATGTCATCCAGGCCCACGCCGTGATTGCGGCGGGCCTGGCCGATCGCCTCGATGGTCGAATGCGTGAGATAGCAGGAGGCGTGATATTTGAAGAGGGTGCGCTCGATCGCCATGCCGCGCCCGGTGTCCAGCGTCGTGGGAAATGCATTGGGCGCCGGGGCCTGCGTGCGCGCAAAGCCTTGCTCGCACTCGATGGCGTCCGCGTGCGCCGTGAAGCCGCGCGCCGCAAGCTGGGCCGCCATCAGCCCGTTCATGGCCGCCTTGCCGGCGTGCAGCGGCTTGGCCATGGTGCCGAACATGCATTTCAGGCCGGCCGCCTGCGTGGCCGCAAGACCCAGTGCATGCGAGGTCGCGGTGGCGTCAAGCTGGCGCAGCGCCGCACACGCCGCGGCGGCGCCGAGCGTGCCGACGGTGCCGGTGACGTGGAATCCCTGCTGGTAGTGGCTGGCGCCAAGCACTTCGCCGACCCGGCTTTCAATCTCATGGCCGACGATCAGCGCGCGCAGCAGCGCCCGTCCGCTGGCGTTCTGCACCTGGCTCTGGGCCAGCGCAGCCGGCGCCACCGGCACCGTCGGGTGCCCGTACATGGACGAGGCGACATCATCGAAATCCAGCGCATGGCCCGCCGCGCCGTTGATCAACGCGGCCTCGAGCGGGTTCGCGCGCGCAGTCCTGCCCAGCAGGCTGCAGGGCAAGTCGCGCGAGCCGGCATACTCCGCCGCCAGCATCTCCACCAGCGGCTCGTTGGCGGCGGCCAGGCTGACTGAAATCCAGTCGAGCATGACGTGCCTGGCCCAGATGAAGGCATCGGGACCGATGGCTTCGTCGTCCACCGCGCTGATCCACTGCGCCAGCATTTGCGTGAAGCCGGCGGCCTCACTCCCACCCTGATTCCTGTTTTCCACTCGGTTTTCCGCCTGGCTTTCCCCGGCGGTCCTCGGTTCCTGTGAACCAAGTATCGGGCAGGCTTCCGGGCCATGGCATCACATATGTGATTATTCCGGACACGGCGGATCCATCACGTACGTGATTTAAACCAGGGCGCGGACAGCGGAGACTGCTGACGTGCGCTGCGCTACCGGCATGCCGGGCATCCCGCGCCAGATACCCCCACCTATCCATCAGATGCCATGACAGAAAAGCAGAGACCCCCACGCCGTTCCGTCCTCTACGTGCCGGCGAGCAATGCGCGCGCCCTCGGCAAGGCGCGCAGCCTGCCGTGCGACGCCATCGTGTTCGACCTGGAGGAGGCGGTGGCACCGGCCATGAAAGACGCGGCCAGGCGCAACCTGATCGAAGCGTTCGCCGCCGGGGCGTTCGCGGGCCAGGAGGCCGTGATTCGCCTCAACGCCCTTGGCACCCGCGAGTTCGCATCCGACCTGGAAGTCGCCGCCCGTTGCGGCCCGGATGCCGTGTTGCTGCCCAAGGTCAACCGCGGTGCAGACATGGAACGCCTGCGCACGGCGTGCAGCGCGCACACCTGGACGCGCGCTTGCGGCCTGTGGGCCATGATCGAAACGGCCGACGCGATCCATCATATCGACGACATCCTCTGCGCCGGCCGTGCGGCGAAGCCTGCACTGGATTGCCTGGTGATCGGCACCAACGACCTTGCCAAGGAGACCGGCGTCTTTCCGGGCGACCAGCGCCAGTACCTGCTGCCGTGGCTGATGTCGGTCGTGCTGGCGGCCAGGCGCCACGGCGTCGCCGTGCTGGATGGCGTGTGGAACGACTTCGCCGACCAGGCGGGTTTCGGCCGGGAAGTGGAACAGTCCGTGAAGATGGCGTTTGACGGCAAGACGCTGATTCACCCGTCGCAGGTGGAACCGGCCAACCAGGCCTTCGCGCCGTCGGCGCTCGCGGTGGAAGCTGCGAGGCAGATCGTGGGCGCCTTTGCAGCACCGGAGCATGCCGGCGCGGGTGTGATCAACCTGAACGGCCGCATGGTAGAGCGGCTGCACTTGGAGCAGGCCACGCGCCTGCTGGCACTGCACGACGCCATCCAGGCGCGCAACGCATCGCGCGCCGCATAGGCCACGCAGCAGGGACTCAGTGGTCCTTGCCGACCGCCAGCACCGCCGTCACCAGCTTCTTGCGACGCTCATGCAGGCGGGCCACCGGCCCGCCGACGCCGATGCCCATCCATTGGCCGCGAATCGGGGTCGCCAGCAGTGTGGCGATCACGCCGGCCCCTGCCGTCGCAAGACTGGCCGATTCATAGTAACCCCGCTCGCGCGCCGACTCGACGGCGCGCATGACTTCGGCAGGCTTGGCCGGCGGCGCCCCGTCCTTTGCGTGCTCGGCGTTGTAGCGGCGCAGCAGCCGGCCGATGTCGTCATCATCCATCTTGCTCAGCAGCATGATGCCGATCGCCGCCCGGTGCATCGGCCGCAGCGTGCCGGAAGACACCGCCAGCCGCAGCGCATATTGCGACTCGACCACGGAAAGGTATTGCAGCATGATGCCGCTGCGCCGCCCCAGCAGCACGGTCTCGCCGGTCTCGCCAGACAGGCGCCGCATGGCATCGCGCACGGTATTGCCCGGGCCCTGCCTGCGCGTGGCCCATTCGTTGAGGAAAGAAACGCGGACCGACGGACAGTACTCGCGCGTTTCTGCGTCGAATTCCATATAGCCGCGCGCGACCAGCGTCTGCAGCAGCATGGATACGCTCGATTGCGGCAGGCGCAGCATGGCGACGATTTCCACGGCCCGCAGCGGCCGGCGCTCCTTTTCAAAGAGCTCGAGCAAATCAAAGACCCGGGTCGCCGACTTCACCATGCCGCGCTCCATCTGCCTGCCTCCTGTCTGGCGCAAATCCTGTCTGGGGAGCATACAGGATCTGGCCGCCTACCTTGAGTCCGGCGCGGAAACCGGCAGCACCAGCGCATCCAGCGCGATCGCGCCTTGCCCTTGCGGCATCAATAGCAGCGGGTTGATATCCACCTCGCCGACGACATCGCGCTGGCTGTCAGCGAAGGCGGACAAGCACACCAGAACGCCAACCAGGGCTTCCACATCGGCCGGCGGGGCACCACGTACCCCGTTGAAGATGGCCTTGCCACGGAGTTCCTGCACCATCGAACGCGCCTCATCCCGATCCAGCGGCACCAGGCGCATCGCGACATCCTTCA
Organism: Cupriavidus sp. CP313; assembly: GCF_054072015.1. Taxonomy (NCBI): domain Bacteria; kingdom Pseudomonadati; phylum Pseudomonadota; class Betaproteobacteria; order Burkholderiales; family Burkholderiaceae; genus Cupriavidus; species Cupriavidus sp. CP313. The sequence continues at coordinate 140,059 of NZ_JBSVZB010000014.1, forward strand.
GCACTTCCACGTGCACGCCGCCCAGGCCAAACATGAGTACCGGCCCGAACACCGGATCACGGAACACGCCGCAGAGGGTCTCTATGCCGCCCCGCCGCATCGGCGAAACCAGCACGCCGTCCACCCGCGCCGCGGGCAGTTGGCCGCGCACCCGCGCCAGCATGTCGCGCGCGGCTGCCACGGCCAGTTCCGGTGTGGGAATATCCAGGACGACGCCGCCCACCTCGGTCTTGTGCGTGATGTCCGGCGACACCACCTTCAAGGCAACCGGGCAGCCGATGCGCGCGGCGGCCTCTCCGGCGGCTTCGGCACTAGCGGCAAGCACCTCGTCCAGTACGGGAATGCCGGCCGCTGCCAGCAGCGCCTTGGCGCCTTGCTCGTTCAACCCTTCGATGTCGCCCCGCGACAGCGCGTATGTCCTGTCGGCGGATGCCGGGGCATCGACAGGGCTGGTGGCTCCGCGCCGGAAGCTGCGTGCGAAAGCGGCCAACGCGCCGATCGCGCGCACCGCCCGGTTCGAATCCTCGAACACCAGGTAGCCCGCTGCCTCGAACGCCCTCACCACTGCCTGCGGTGCGACAAAGGACAGCACGACCAGACGCCCTGGATGGCGCTGGCGCATCTCACCGAGCACGACCAGCAGCCGCTGCGCGAAGTCGGGATCGGCCGGCGCGCTGGTGACAAAGAGCACAACCGCACCGAAGCTGCCCTCGGTCATCACCACTTCCAGGCATCGACCTAGCAGGCTCTTGTCGTTGGCGGCCTGCGCCGTCACGTCGATCGGGTTGGTCACGCCCGCAAACGGGATCATCGCCTTGATGCTGGCCTGGGCGTCGGGCGGAAGCAGCGGCGTTTCCAAGCCGTACTCGGCCGCGGCATCGGCCATCTGCACGCCGACCCCGCCTGAGACGGTCACAATGCCCAGGCTGCGATCCGCCGGATAGACGCCGTGTGCGCAGACATAGGCGATATCCAGGAGTTCCTCGACGCTGCCTGCACGATAGACGCCATACTGCCTGAACACTGCATCGTAGACCGCGTCCTCCCCCGCCAGGGCCCCGGTATGCGACGCTGCCGCGCGCGCCCCTGCAGCCGAGCGCCCGACCTTCAACACGACGACGGCCTTGCCATGCGAGCGCGCCAGCTTCAATGCCTTGACGAAGCTCTCGCCATCGCGAATGGCCTCGGCATAAGCCACGATCACCCGTACGGTCGGGTGTTGCGCGAGCCACGTAATGCACTCAGGCAAGCCAATATCCGCCTCGTTGCCGGTGGTGATCCAGTAGCCCACGCCGATCCCGCGCTGCCTGCAGAGGTAGGCCAGATGCCCGCCGCACGCGCCGCTCTGGCTGGCGATCGCGACGCCGCCGGGTGCCAGGAAGCCATGCTTCAGCGCCTGGGTGAAGGTGCCCATGAACCCGGTATGCGCATTGAATGCCCCAAGGCAGTTAGGTCCCAGGACACGCAATCCCAGGCGCCACGCCATCGCGAGCATGTCGGCCTGAAGGGACGCGCCGGCCTCATCCGTTTCCGCGAATCCCGCCGAGAAGATGATGGCCGCCTTGACGCCCTGCTCGGCACAGGAAGGCAGTACCGACAGCACCTGGTCGGCTGGCAATGCGATGATGGCCAGGTCCACTTGCACGGGAACCGCGCGGATATCCGGATAGGCTGGTATGCCCTGGACCTGCTCCCGGTTGGGGTTGACTGGATAAATGCCCCCTGCGAAGCCGGCGTCCAGCAGGTAGCGCAGCGGGCGCCCGCCAATCCGGGTGCTATCGTCGGAAGCCCCGATGATAGCAACCGACTCAGGCTCGAAGAGCGCGCTCAGTGTTTCGCTTGGCTTGCCATCTTCCTCAGGCTTGTGCATGTCTCTTCCGTCAGTGAACAGGATCGGGGCGCGGCCGGTCAATCGATCCGGGCGTTGCTTTGTTTGACGACCTCGCCGAACTTCTGCAGGTCGCGGCGAATCAGCGCATCCACGATGTCCGGACTACCGTACCTGGGCGTTGCGCCCTGCGCCCGCAGCCGCTCGCCCCCGTCCGGGGATTGGATGATCGCCTGCAGGGCAGTGCTGACACGCTGCACGATGTCTCGCGGCGTACCCGCCGGAGCAACAATGGCGCTCCACCCCTCAAAAGCAAAGCCGGGAATCGTCTCCGCCACCGTGGGCACGTCCGGGTATTCCGGCGACCGTTTCTTCCCGGTCATGGCCAGTGCCTTGAGCTTGCCCGTGCGGATGGGCTCGCGCGAAGTGTTCATGACATCGAACATGAAATCCACATTGCCCGACATCACACCGAGCATCGCAGCAGCACTGCCCTTGTAGGGGATGTGGTTGAAGCTCAGCCCGCCCATGCTAGACAGCATGGCCCCGGTGAGATGATTGGACGACCCGTTCCCCGCCGAGCCATAGCTGACCACGCCAGGCTGCGCGCGCGCGGCGGCCAGCAAGTCGCCAAGGGAGCGATAAGGGGACTTGCTGTTGACCACCAGGACATTCTCGTACTCACTGATCTGTGCGACCGGTGTGAAGTCCTTGAGCGGATCGTAGCCAACACTCGCGTAGAGATGGGGGCTGATGGCCAGCACTCCGACGTGGGCAAGCCCGATCGTATAGCCGTCTGCCGGCGCATGCGCGAGACGCCGCAATGACAGCACGCCCCCCATGCCCGGCACGTTCTCCACCACCACGGCCTGGTTCAGGCGCTTTGCCAGCCCGTTGCCGAGATAGCGCGCCATCATGTCGGCGGCACCACCAGGCGGAAACGGCACCAGCAGCCGGATCGGGCGAGCCGGCCAGCCTGTGCCCTGCGCCCAACCCGGTGCGGATACGGTCATGGCAATGACGGCAAGCAACAACGCAAGCCTGCGCCCATAGCGAACAGTTGACATCCAGCTCCCCCAAACGGCCTTCCATTTTCGATATGCCTCACTGGCAGGCATCGCGCGGTACTCGGCGAGTGCTGTCCAATTTGCCATACGCGGTGGTCGTGATGAAACCTGTGCCGGCAAATATCACGTATGCGATAGGGCTCGGGACGTGTCGGTTATTTGGCAGGCATTGCGGATTGAGGCGGCGCGAATGTCCGTAGTGTTGCAATTTACTCAACGATTTCTCTTCACCGCTGTCATGGCTTCGGCAAGCGCTTGCGTGGGAAAATTCCGCGGCCGACTTCGTTCGGCTACAGCCAGGCCCCGGCCCATCCTCAGCAATCGGCGGGCACCGCAGCAGGCCGTTGTCACAGCATCCTTGCGCGGGATGCAGCAGGAAATGAAAGGAAACGTCTTTACCCGGGATCAGCTCGATGCCTATTTTTCTTCTTATGTGGGCATGGACGGGGGAAACCCGGCCGCAGCGGTCTGGATATGCGATCCTGCACCCGCCACGGCGGGTTCGCCGCTAGCGGCGCCGCTGGCCCCAGCGCATGTGCCGCAAGCCTGGGACGCCAACTTTCGTGCCGTTCATGCACGAGACATGGCAAGGTGGCAGACACACCAGCGCATTGCTCGCATCATGTCTGCAGCCAGGGAAATGGTGCTGTCGGGCCAGCACGATCAAGGCGACTGGCAGCGCTATCTTGCCGAGTATCTCTACCGTGCGCGCGGATGGGAATTCAAACTGAGCTTGTTCCCGCTGCCGATGCGCCCGGACCGGGGACCGCCCTGGAAGCAGCTGTATGGCATGCAGCCTGAACTCAAACGCAAGGACAACTACCTGGCACTGTGCCGCGACGGCGGGCGCTTCCGCTTCATTGAGACCTTGCGCAAATGCCACCGCCCCAAGGTGGTGGTCTGCCTGGGCGAGCGCCACGAGGCTGACTATCTGCACGCCTTCGGCATGCGCGGCCTGCCATGCACCGAGCATGTTCTGAAGCCGGCCGATCAGACGCGGATGCTCCGCGTCTATCAGGACCAGGGCACGCACCTGGTGGTTTGCCCTGCGGTGGCGGGGGCCGCCGGCCTGGCATCGGACGTCCTGCTGAATGCAATGGGGAGGTTCATCAGCCAGTGGCTGACGATGGCTGACTTTCCGATGCTGCCGGAAGAGCCGGATCGACATCCGCGGAATCGCCCGAAGTCATGGTTTGATGGCGATCATGCGCCGCGGCAGAATCTTCCTCACGCGATATTCGCAGTCCAGAGCGAAGGCACTTCAGCGCTGCGGTTCGAGTGGACGGCTGCCGCGCTTACATGACTTTGTTGCAGAAGGACGTTCGACTTTATTGCGGATGCACGGATGTCATGCGGAAGCAGAATCCTGCAAAGAATGGTATCCCAGCGGATCGCTGGTTCAGAATCCCAGTATTGACGCGGCTTTCCGGACGAAGGGGCGCAACACACCCCCTCTTGAAGAGGGTGAGTTGGCGCAAGAATTTTCGTCTGGAGGCAAACCTCTCGTTGGCGGAACATAATTCTGCAAACGCTTGTCGGCCGCTTTTGGCGCCCGGGCGCGCGGGCTGACGCCCGCCATAGCCAATTCCTGTGAGTGTTAATTCGCCCCTGTTCATAGGGCGGCCAGGTACTTGAACACCGCTCACAGACGGCCCGCAGTTTTCCCCTTACGGGTCTTGTATGACTGCGCGCTACCCGGCCTTAACGAAAGCTATGGACGCAAACCACGGACTGTCGAGCGTGGCTGAGCCGCTGTGAGAGGTGTGTTCAGCACCATTGACTAGGCTAGGCAACAACTCTTCCGCCAGCGACCACCGATAAGTGCACGCACCATCGCGACAACCAATGGCTCTTTGTTGGCCAGGGGGAAAAGGGACAGATCCAGGCTCTGCCTGATGTGCGGTTCTATGTTTTCGCCAATGCGAGTTCCCGCGCCGCGCGTGAGTTGATCGCCGCGGTGGGAGCATCCGGCAAACAACGCAGGTTTCATGCGCCGACACGTGGGTGGGCTGAACCGCTAGCCGGCACTCGTCTATCATTGACCAGCCTGTTTACCGTTGACCGCGAGCTGTGTGGCGGTTCGCCAGCAATCACGAGATAGCCATGTCCCGATACGTTGCCTTTCTTCGCGGCGTCAGCCCGATGAACGCCCGGATGCCCGAACTCAAGCGCTGCTTCGAGGCGGCCGGCTTCTCCGAAGTGAAAACCTTGCTCTCCAGCGGCAATGTCATGTTCGACGCGCGATCGTCGTCACTGGCCAGCCTGGAACGGCGCGCCGAGAAGGCGATGCAGTCTGAACTGGGCCACAGCTTCGACACCTTCGTCCGGCCGGCCCGCTATCTCCAGGACATCATCGACTCGGACCCTTTCGCCGAGTTCGGCCTTGCGCCTTCGGCCAAGCGGGTTGTCACCTTTCTCCGCAGCCCGGTGCCGCCAGACGTGAAGCTCCCCATAGAGCGCGACGGCGCAAGCATCGTCAAGGCCAATGCCACGGAGGTCTTCAGCGCCTACGTGCCCGACCCGAAGAAAGGCCCGGTGTTCATGCGCCTGCTCGAACGCTCGTTCGGGAAGGACATCACCACTCGCACGCTGGATACAGTCATCAAGTGTGCCAGGGCGTAGGCTTCATGCGTAAGGTGATCGGCCGAACACTCGCACCGACTGGCTGAATCCGCAGTCGAAAGACCTCTTTCGTCCACGCTGCTACTCCAGGGGCGGTTTAGTCCGTACCACCAGTTCCATGAATCCTGTGCTCTGGTCGTACTCCCGGGCGAAACGATGTTCGGGAAGCAGCGCCAGCAATACCTCCGCAGTGGTACGGACCGTGCAACCGCGTGCCACGTGACCACCGAACACTCGACCGCGCGAGTCCGCAACCGACATGTGCAGGTGCGCTCCATCCGATGACAGGGATCCGGCGAGGGTCAGGATTTCCAGGTTGTCACGCAGTTCGGTAGGGTCTTCGGCCCCGGCAAATCGCAATTGGGCAACGCTGAGGCTCCCGATGCCCTGGATGACGAAGGCCGCGTGCAACTTGAGCTGACTCAGCACGTCTTCGAGTGCGACACGCAGATCGTCGCCGGGAGAGAGGCGTAAGGGATGTGCTTGCATCGCGCGGTTCCAGGTTGGGGCTCCTTGACAGGTTAAGGCGAATTGAGATCGATCGCAATTGAGCACCAGCTTTCGCTCATTAGCGTCTTGCTCTGCACGGCACCATGGTTTCGACAGCCTCCGACTTCCGGCCGGGCTAGGCCCAGGAACACGTTACGTTACACGTAACACCTCCCCGCGGCTGCCGGCCGTCCGCAAAGGCCGCGTCAACCTCCCGGAAACCCGCAGCGGGCCTGGCTCCCGCGCTTGCGTGCGATGGCACGAGGCTGCCTTGCCAGAGCTGGCATTGCCCTTGCTGGTTCTGGTGCAAGGCGCTGGCCACGCAGCCAACGCCGGCAAACCGGAGGAGATAAGGATGAGCTGGACGAACCGTGGAGCGGCCGCCTGGGAGCAAGTCCTGGGACGCAGCCGCGAGGCACATACCGTGGTGATCGACGACTGCCGGTGTACCGGCACGGGGTCATGCGCCTGCTCGGCGAAATGCCGGGCATTGGCCGGGTGGAACTCGTGGAAACGGACGCCCTGGCGGCACGCAATGCGCGCCTGCCGGCTCCGGCATTGCTCGTGTTCGGCATGCCGCCGGATCTTGCCGACGGCTGGCACCTGCTGCGCCTGGCCAGCCTGGTGCTGAAGCCAAGGCGCCTGCTGCTGGTCTCGGGCAATATGTGGCTGCGTCTGCCGCCAGGCCTCGACAGCCGGTTTGCCCGCTCCCTGTCCAGGTCCGCTTCGCTCGCAACGGTCGAACGGGACGTGCGCGCGCTGCTGGACCTTCCGCCCTCTGCGGAAGCCCCGCCCGAGCAAGACGCCGGGTCCGTAGCCTTCCAACGCCCGTTCCACGTGCTAGCGTAAGCGCTTCACGCGGCCAAGGACTACCGGGGTTCTCCTCCGGAGACCGCGGCTAACTTCGTCGTTGCCCCCGCTTTGGCACGCTGTCTCCAACAACGGCTATTTGTCGCACCTTCCCCTGTCTGCTGGTTTAGTGTTGCGCCACCGCGTCGGCGTCATCCCGAACTGCGCCGTGAACCAACGGACGAACGAGCCATAAGAGGAGTATCCGAGCGACTCGGCAATGCGGCCCAGCGAGAGGCTTCCGTTGTCCATATAGTGGATGACAAGGTCGCGCCGTACGCTATTGACCATGTCGGAGAAGACCTCTCCGGTGCTTTCGAGCTGGCGCTGCAGCGTGCGCACGTTCATTCCCACGCCTTGAGCAACTTGCTCGATGGTGGCGCGCCCTATCGGAAGCATCAGATAGATCGCCTTGCGCACCTCGAGCACAACTGACGGCTCGTTAGCCCCCGGCAACCCTTCAAGCAAGCGTTGGGCATGGCGTGCCATGACGGGGTCGGCAATAGGGTTGGGAATCTCCAGGTCGGCAGCTCGGCAAACCAGACCGTTGAACGAGCTTGCGAACTCCAGCTTCCCCCCGAAGATACGGCGGTGCAGCCGCAGATCAGGTGGGGCGTCATGGGTGAAATTGACGCTAAGAGGGCACCAGGAGGTGCCCAGAAGCGTGCTACACATGCGTGACAGTGTGCCCAGTGCCAGCTCAACTGACTGTATGGATGGGCCGGCGTCATCCGCGACGACGTCCTCCCGGACGAAAACCTTCTTGCCGACCTCCTCGATCCGGATGACCAGGAACTCATTCATCAGGTGCCGAAACTGAATCAACGTTCCAACAGCGTCGCGCAGGGTCCTTTGATGCGTGAGCAAAACGCTGACGACACCGAGATCAGACAGTTGCCACAGGTCCGCCATACGCAGCCCGAATGTCGGACATTGCGTGATCCGCGCTGACTCTTCCAGCAAGGTAACGGCACCACTCCCGGAAATCCAGTGGTCCGGGTCCGCAAGCATCTCGCTGCTCAACCGCAATTTCCGTAGCAACGGCTGCGGTTCCAGGCCCAATTGCTGCGCAACCTTGAAGTAGTTCCTTAGCACGCCAGTGCGAATCAATGTGCCCATCGTTTCTCCTTTACCCGGGGAGTCACCCGGATCCGTTCGTTCAGGGGAAACCCGGGTATTCCAAATATTCTGTCATGAAATGAGACATGAATGTCATGAAATGAGAGAAAGCGACCGCCCCGGGATTACTAGACTAATCCCGGTTCGACCTCAACAATTCGTTGCGGCGCCGATAGCTAAACCCCCTATCAAGGAGAACGAAATGCAATTTCTGGATGATTCGCTACACCCGGAGAACATGGACAAGGTCGTGATCACGGTGGCCCCCTACGGTCCGGAGTGGATGCCGGAAGATTTCCCCGAAGACATCCCTGTGACCATGGAAGCGCAAATCCAGAAGGCCGTCGATTGCTATGAGGCCGGCGCCAGCGTGCTGCACCTGCATGTGCGCGAACCGGATGGCAAGGGCTCCAAGCGTCTGTCCATGTTCAACGAACTGATCGCCGGCGTGCGCAAGGCGGTGCCGGACATGATCATTCAGGTCGGCGGCTCGATTTCGTTTGCACCGGAAGACGATGGCCAGGCTGCCAAGTGGCTGTCGGACGACACCCGACACGCACTGGCCGAACTGGACCCGAAACCGGACCAGGTGACGGTAGCGCTCAACACCATCCAGATGAACATCATGGAGTTGATCTATCCCGAATTCTACGAAGGCACGTCCCTCGCCAATCCGGCTACGTACGATGCCTACCGTGAAATGATCGTTCCGGCAGGCCCGACCTGGGCGGAAGAACACTTGCGCCGCCTGCAGAATGCCGGCATCCAGCCGCACTTTCAGTTGGTTGGCATGCACGCGCTCGAAACGCTGGACCGCATGGTGCGCAAGGGGGTCTACAAGGGCCCGCTGAACCTGACCTGCATCGGCATCGGTGGCGGCCACCATGGACCGCATCCGTACAACCTGCTCGACTTCATCCAACGTGCACCGGATGGCTGCACCGTTACCGCCGAGTCGTTGTTCAAGAACGTACTTCCGTGGAACACGATGGCGTTGGCGATGGGTATGCATGTGCGCTGCGGCATTGAGGACACCCTCATCGATCAGCATGGCAAGCGCTTCACCTCGGTGCAGCAGGTTCAGCAGCTCGTGCGAATCGCCAAGGAGTTGGGCCGCGAGATCGCCGATGGCAAGGAAGCGCGGGAAATCTACCGTATTGGCACCTGGTACAACGATGTCGATGAAACCCTGGCCGCCAACGGCATGACCCCGAACCGCAAGCCTGGTGTCAAGAACGTGCCGCTGCGCCGCGCAGCCTGAGTCGACTACGGCACAGACGAGAAGTCGGTCCAGTTGATGTGTGCACTCCAGCCTGGATCGCGACAACTGGATCGATCTGCTTTGTCTTGTTCGCTCCTGCTGACGTCAGTCATGAGGAGCAAGTCTGAGCGCCCCTGCTCATGCCAGACACACCTGTCATTCGCACAGCCACCGCATACGACGCCGTAACAACACATACGCAAAGGGCCAAATGACCTCGAACATCATCCGACTTGCACGCCGTACCTGCCTTGCAACGCTGTTGTCCGCCCTGCCCCTCTCCAGCGCGCTGGCGGAAGGGGATTGGCCCAATCGCCCCATTCGCATCCTCGTTCCAGCTCCGGCGGGAGGCGCAACCGACATGATCGCACGTACGATTGCGGAGAGCATGCGCCAGAACCTCAGACAATCCGTGGTGGTTGAAAACAAGCCCGGCGCGGGCGGCATCATTGCCACGGAGGCAATGCTCGCCGCGCCACGCGATGGCTACACATTCGTGCTGTCTCCCAACTCGCTAGTGACGGAGAACCCGTACAGCTACAAATTCCGCTTCGATCCGTTCAAGGATGTGGTACCGGTCGCTGAAGTGGCCAGCGTGCCGCTGGTGCTGGTCGCCGACCCTCGTCTGCCGGTCACCAATGTCAGCGAGATGGTGGCCTACGTGAAGGCACATCCGGGAAAGGTCTCCTACGCGTCCTACAGCCCGGGTACGCTTTCTCACATCAAAGGCATGCAGTTCAACAAGGCGGCCGCGCTGGACATGGAGCACGTCGGCTACAAAGGCTCACCCCCTGCGCTCACCGATCTGATGGGCGGCCAGATTCAGTTCATGTTTGACGGCATGGGCACCGCGCTTGCGCTCGTGAAACCCGGCAAGGTCCGGGCGCTGGCGGTGACATCGGCCGAGCGTTCGCCGTTCCTGCCCGATGTGCCGACAATGGCGGAAGCGGGCTACCCAAATCTCAGCCAGATCATGGGTACCAGCGTCTGGTCCACGCCCGACGTGCCGGCTGCCATCCGCAGCAAGCTGCAGCGGGAGCTACTCAAGGCCGTCTCATCCCCTTCGGTGAAGAGCCAGCTTGCGGCACTTGGAATGAACGCAGGGAGTCCCACGCAGACGACTGCCGATCTGGAGAAGACGCTCAAGCGGGAGAACGAGCGGACAGGTCAGGCACTACGTGCCATCAACTACAAGCCCTCCTTGAACTGACCGCCATGCACGACGACAAGTACACCGGTACAAGCACCCTGCCAGCCACGCCCATCAGCGACAGCTTGCGCGCGAGCGGCTATTGGAATCCGGAGTGGAACAGCTTCACGGAGCTCGACCCCATCTGGACCGAGAAATTCCTCGACATGGCCATGCATCCGATGACCAAGGGGCTGATAGAGCCAAAGGTCTGGGAGTTCATCTCCATAGCCGTCGATGTATCCTGCACGCACATGTACGGTCCTGGTACGCGGCGCCATATCCGCCGCGCGCTCGAGCTCGGCGCCACCAAGGAAGAGATCGCCGCTGTCCTTCAAGGCGTTAGCGTTCTAGGCTTGCACGCGAACAGCATGGGTGCGCCAATGCTGCTCGAAGAAGTCGCGCGCTTTGACGCGCATTCTCAAAGCAAGAAGATGGAATGAACGCGCCCCGCCCCCCCGTCAATGGCGCGGAACTCGGCAAGCATGGTGGGACGCATCACAGGAAGGGGCGGGGCCCCCATCGCGAAACGGCATGGATGTGCCAGAGTGGGAGTGTTGTCAAGCGCTTTCCCTGGCTTTCCTGCTCCAGTCTCCCCCTAGCGCCAACAATAGCGCAATACGCTGGTTGAGATGATCGCCCCGCACGTTGATCAGATCCATCTCGGCAGCCAGCAGTGTCTGCCGAGCCTTCAGGACGCCGCGCGGGTCGGAAGCACCAATGCTCACGCGTGCCTCCTCGCGCAGTACCAATACCTGGCTCTCGTTCACCCGATCCTGCAGTTGCCTGGTGCGATCTGCAAAATTCGATTCAGCACGCAACCCCGCATCGACTTCGCCCAGTGCCTGCAGGGCACTATTGCCATAGGCAATCATGGCGGCCTTCTGCTCGGCGCTGTAGTAGTCCGCCCTGGCCTTGAGCTCTCCTCCCGTGAACAGCGGCGCGAAGATCGCGCCATTCAGTCCCTTGATCGGAGTGCCGGACTGGTTGAGCAGCAGCACGTCGCTACGGATTCCGGTAATGGCCGCGCTGATTGAAATGCTTGGCAGCCGTGCGGCCTCGGCGGACTGCCTCAGGTCGAAGGCCACGGCGACGCGGTGTGCCGCGGCCGTCAAGTCCGGGCGGCGATCGAGCAGGCTTGCAGGCAGGCCTGCCTGCGGGGCTGCGGGCATCGCCGGCAGTTCCAGCTTCGCCACACTATCCCCGATTTCCCCGGCAGGGTAGCGGCCCAGCAGCAGCTCCAGGGCTTGCGCGGCCTGGCTCCTGGCCAGTTCAGCCTTCCGGAGCGCATCCACCTGCGTGCGCAGCGCATTTTTCGCTTCCACCGGTTCAGTATCCGGCGCCGCACCGATGGCAACCCGCCGCTCGGTGATCTGCACCAGCTGCTCCTGTACGACAACGGCTTGCCGCTGCCGGTCCTCCAGCTTTGCGGACCGGATCAGTGTGAACCATGCTTTGGCAGTGGCTGCTGCGACGACGCGCTGCGCCCAGAGATAATCGTCCACGGTAGCGGCATACTGGGATTTTGCCGCGCGCGATTGTGCGCGGATGCGGCCCCAGAGATCGATCTCCCAGCTCGCACCAATCGAGAGGAACTGGGTTTCCGAATGGCCGGCCCTGCCCTTCACGCCCGCGCTCGGTAACAGGCCGCTGCTTTGGATGGTAGCGAGCGCCTGCGCCTGCTCGACGCGCACCGCTGCGAGCCTGAGATCGCCGTTGTGCGCGATCGCTTCCCGGGCCAGTCGCTGCAGCTCGGCATCGTCGAAGCTTGCAAGCCAGTCGTCCGCGGGCTCGCCTGCTTCGGCCGTGTTTGCCCAGCTGCGCTGCCCTTCAAGCGCCGGGACGGCCTGGTCTCGAAGGCTGGCGCTATCCGGCTGCGCCTGCAAGGCGCAGCCGAAGAGCATGGCGAGCGGCAGCGCCAGCAGTACCGGAATGGTCTTGTTGAGAGATGACGACACAGGCTTGCCTTTAATGGAGCTTGAATACCAGATAGTTCAGCTTGGAACTGACGCGCAGGAAGACCATCCGAACGATATGGAACATCTTCATATGCGTGGTATAGATGGCACCCGCGCCGACAGCCCCGACCGGAAGCATCTGGCCCTTCGATTCGTCGCGCAAGTCCAGCTTGACCGCGAACCGGTTCGGCACGGCTTCCGTGGCACCAGTGTTCGGGATCATTCCACCCTGCGCGAACTGGCCTTGTGATTGCGCCCAGACGATCGAGTCCACCTTTGCCTTGATGATTTCACCCGGATGCGTCGGCAGGTAGATCTCGGCGACGTCACCCGCCTTGACGTTGTAAAGCTCGTTCTGCTTGTAGAAGGCGACCACCTCCTGCTCATCCTCAACGAAGCTGAATGCCGGCGAGAACGGAAACGGGACCAGCATCGTGCCCACGCGCACCTGCAGGTTCACGACCTTGCCGTCGGCGGGCGCCCGGTACTCGGTTTGGCCAAGTTCCCATCGGGCGTTCTCGAGCATGACTTCGGTTTCCGCGCGCTTGGCGCGCGCCGTGGCGATGGCGGCGAATTCCCCCTGGCTCCTGGCCGACAGCTTCTGCCTCGCCTCGTCCTCGACAGCTTGCGCACTGACCAGTTCGCCTTCCAACTCGTGCTGCCGGGCCAGGGCATCTTCCCGGTCGAACTTCGAACCGGCCCCCGCTGCAAGCAGGGCCTCATGTTCCTTGAGGCGCTGGCGGGCGAGCGATAGCTTGGCTTGCACCGTGGCAATCTTGCCGGCCGCACCGCGCACGGATTCGCTGAGTTGGCGCGCCGCTGCCTGCGCTTCAGCCAACCCGGCATCGTCCGCCATCAACCTGCCCTCGAGTTGCTTGACCGAGGCCTGATACGGCGTCGGGTCGATGCGCAGCAGGACATCACCTTTCTTGTAGCGCCGGTTACCCTCGGCCGGAAGTTCGACAATGCGCCCCCTCACCTGCGGCACCACCTGGAGCACCTTGCCGACCACCCTGACATCATGGGACGAAGGTGCCACCACGTTCAGCGTCAGGACCAGCAGCGTCAGGGCAACCACCGGAATCGTGACCACGATGACCATGGACGTCGTGTTCCATGGCAGCCATTTGAACTTGAAGAAGATCAGCCAGACGGCCAGCGCGTAGATAGCAAGCAGCAGCGCATCCATTCAGCTCTGCTCCCCTGCGCCGGACGTAGCGCTGCGTGCCGGCGCCCGCAGGGACGCGACGTTCCCGGGCCGGCCGATGGGCGCATGTCCCGCGCCTCGCGCCGCTTCGTCTTCCGGCAGTTTGTCGGTGCCATAGGCCGCCCGGTAGAACACCGGCTTGGTGTGTGCCCAGAGCCAGGCCATCGGCCACAGCAGTCCGCCGAAGAACAGCGAAAGCAGGCATAGCGCATGGATGGCTTCCCTTTGCGGATGCTGCTTCCGGTGGGCGACCTTATCCGGCCAGATATGCAGCATCCAGAACAGGTAGATGGCTGCAAGCGGCACGAATATCATCACCACCCAGGAGATGGCATTGGCGGCGCTCTCCAGGGCCTTTCCGCTGAGGAAGGAGGCGAACGCTGGTTCATGCATTGCCAGCAGGCCAAGGCCCGCCAGCAGATATTGATGCAGTTTCATCGGGGAAATAGAGAGATCGGGCACCAGGGCCCGGTGTTTGACTTGCCAGGTACTCGGTTGCGTTGAGAACTACAGTGTGCTGGTCGGCGTAGTACCCGTTGATTCGCTGCGGCTGTTCCTGGCGGTGCTGTCCGGCATGCGCCCGGCTTGCTGGCCGGATTGCGCATCCGTCGGGCAGCTCCGGCACGGGCTGGCTGAAACCGGCCCGGTTGACCTTTCGCTGTTGCCGGCTGGCACATCGTCCGCGTACAGGAGGTTGTACTTGCTCTGGCCGGGATTGCTGGCGGCACGGCAGGCCGCGGATTGCAGGCCGGCGCCGGTACCGGAGCAGGCTTCCGGCCGCGCGGCGGTGTCTCGCTGCCCGTGAGCGGGCAGGATCTGCGCGTACGATGGCGCGGCGCCGGCAATCAGCAGGGCCATGACAAGGTTGGGCACCCCACGACCGCGCGCGCCGGCGCCCGCTATCGAGACAGCCGAAAGGCAGTGCTTGATCATTCCTGTAGTTTCCTTCGAAGTGGATCAGATACCGTCGACGCAAACCGGCGCGGCCAGTCACATCTCCGTGAATGTGCACACCTTATGCCGGTGGCGCGGGCAGGGCTATCAAAGAAATTAGAAAGTGAGGGCGCGTCGAATCGATGCGCCCCAAGCGTCGCCCGGTATTTCGAATTCCTTTGATAGCCGCCACGGCGAGGCCGGCTTACCCTGTGCGCCGTCGTATGCCCTCCCAGGTGAATATCAGGTTCACCTGAATTGACTATCCAATGAATGCTGTTTCCTCGATTTCTGCCTGTGTCATTGCCATTGCCACAGCAAGCGCCATCTCCGGATGTGCAATCCCTACCTCTGAGACGTGGAGTCCGTTCCAGGAGCCCTGGCCGTGGACAAAGATCGTCACCGTCAATCAGACCGATCATGACGTGCTGGCATTACGCGCCGGCCCTTGCGAGACCGGACCCGCGCCGCGGCACTCGCTGTCGGCGCCGTCTTTCTGCTTCCTTGGCACCAAGCCGGACGCGCCCTTCGCGATAACCTGGAGCGATGCCATAGCCGGCACGGAATCCGATGCCGCGTCCGAACGGGGCGAGCTGCATGCCTCGACGGCACCCCTGCCACACCTGTGGCGGGAAGATCCTCACGCTGGCAAACCCATCGGCAACTTCCTCTGCGTGGTCTTGCGCAATGATGCGCGGGTAGATCTTGCCGTTACCGCCAGCGCAGAAGCCTGCGCCGTACTCTAGGACGCCTCCGACGTGTTGCTTCCCGGGGTGGACCGGCTGACGCCAGCCCGCTCCACCTTCCGGGGTCCTTACTGCACTGAATAGCCACGGCCCGCCATGCAGGCACGCCAGGCTTGCCAGTACGACGTCATGGCCCAGTCGTTGCTGGCCTGCGCCTGTACGCTGATGGCTGCAGCCTGCCGGCGGTGCTGGCGATGGGCGGCGCCACCAGCGACCGTGCCGACCGCCGCGCCCGCAGCAGCCCCCCTGCCCGCGTCACCGCCAATCGCACCCACCACTGCCCCGGCAGCCGCCCCGCCCGCTGCGCCCCGTATCCTCTCGCCGCCGGGCAGGATGACCGGCGCTGGCGTGCTCGCTATTCGGGCCGGATCGACGCCGGTCTCCCGCCGGGCCCAGCCATAGCAGGCCCCATCGTCGTTGGCCTGCTGGTAGGCCGACTGTCCTCTCAGCGGATAGGCAACGGGCTTCAGCAACAAGGCTTGAGCCTGCGCCGTATTGGCCGCACCCGAGATCAGAACCAATGCCGTGCACGCGGCAAGAGCAAGACTTCTACGATTGCTCATGAACTCTCCTGAGGAGGTGCCATTCCGGGGCATTGCGCCATCTGTCCCCGGTGGCAGGGATTCGCGCCTCGGTGTGGCGGCAATCAGCGCTAGCCGATGCGCCCGGCCGGGGCACAGAAGAAAAATGCCCGCCGTACAGGCGGGCAAACTAAGGGCCTCGCAAGAGGGCAGTACTCAAGACGGGTGGTGCCTTAAGCAGGCGTCCAGCCGTCCCCTCAATGCTGACCGCGCGCAGGAGTGTTCACAATCATAGAAGTTAGAAAGCCAGCGGACGGGAACCGCAGGCGACCCCGGTCTCATCACGCCCGCGCTCGCATACGCTCTTCAGGCCTTGCCTGATGAAGGCGGACTGCAGTTCGATCTCATCGTCCCAGCGTTTGGCTTCGGCCACGTGGCCGTGCAGGTCAGCACAGAGTTCCGACAGTCCTGAGCGCCCGACGACCCCGAGAGTCCCCGCGATACGATGCAGCAGCCGTTCCAGGTGGCGGATGTCCCGCGCTGCCCGGATCGCCTCGAATTCGTTCAGGTCAACCATGGTCTGCGCCAGGAACGCTTCGGCGTATTCTTCGGCGACCGACGGCAGTTCAGGGAAATCGTCATCGGTTAGCTGCACTGCCGCCGCTACATCATCCGTGTGTGGCAGGTCGGCCGGGGCGGCAACAGCATTGAGCATCGAAGCCAGCGTCGCCAGCGACACCGGTTTCGTGAGATAGCCGGTAAACCCGCTTGCCAGCCCCTCGGTAACATCCTTCGGTCTTGCGCTTGCGCTTACGGCATAGACGGGTATCTCCGGCCCGCACCGCCTGATTTCACGAAGCAGGTCGAATCCATTCATTACGGGCATGTCCACATCCGTCAGCACTGCATGCACGCCCTGCTCCGACAACACTGCCAAGGCCTCGTTGCCGTTGCCTGCTTCGATAACGCGCGCACCTAGCAGGTGAAGCTGGTCGCGCAGCAGTTTCCTGTTCAGCAGATTGTCTTCCGCGACCAACACGGAAAGGCCCGCGAACGGAGCTGCAGACTGATCGTGTATGGCAACCACGACACGGTCTTCGTCGACATGCTTAGTCTCCGGAGCTTTATTGAGGACCGCCTGTGCAGCGGCATGGATACCGGCCAGGCTGTAGGCAGACACCTCCCGGCTGCCATCCGGCCGTATGGTCGGGACGAGCGGGCCCAGTTGCTTGAGCCATACGATCGTGGCGGGGTTCCGCCACCACGCTATGACTTGGGCCGGATCCAAGGACTCGGTCACGAGCAGGCAGTCGAATCTGTCCCCGTCAATGCGCTCGTCGATGCTGGACCGAAAAGATGGCTGGCATGATCCCCAGTCGAAATGGTTCAGCATTCCTTCTAGGCACTCTGGCTCACGGGACAGGACCAGCGCGCGGTGCGGCGCCAAGCGCCATTGCGCCGGGGTCTGATGCCCACCCGGCGGGCTGAGCGGCAGGCGAACCGTGACGCGCGTGCCAACGCCTAGTACGCTGTCCAGCGTGATACGTCCGTTCATCCGCTCCACCAACCGCATGCAGATTGACAGTCCAAGCCCGGTCCCGCCGGCCTGCGCGAGACGATTGTTGCCGACCTGGGAGAATGGCTGGAAGAGCCGTTCCTTGTACGCCTCCGGTATGCCAACGCCGGTATCGGTGATGACGATCTCAAGGTTTGCATCCACCCATTGCGCGCGCAGGACAATCTTCCCCGCCTCGGTGAATTTGAACGCGTTGCCAAGCAGGTTGTTGATGATCTGGGTCAGGCGCACCGGGTCAAGATTGAGCCGCGCCGGAATCTCCTTGCCATATACCGCGAAGAAGCTCAGCCCACGCCGCGCCGCAAGCGGCGCGTGCGAGATTGCAATGCGACCCAGGAGTTCCGTGACGACGACGGGCTCCTCCGCCAGGCGCATCGCTCCCACGTCGAGCTTCGAAAAATCGAGCACGTCATTGACGATCTGCAGCAACCCCTCGGCCGACACCTGCATGGCGCTTACCCGCGCCCGCTGCTCCGGCTCCAGCGTACCGAGGGCCACGAGCTCCATGTTCCCCAGCAGCGAGGAAAGCGGCGTCCGTATCTCGTGGCTCATCGACGCAAAGAACGCCACCTTGGCCTTGGCCGCAGCCTCGCTGGCGAGTCTCGCTTCGTGCAATAGCTGCTGTGCGCGTGCCGCTTCGGCATATGTGCCGGTCAGGAAGCGATAGTTCCAGTATCGATACATCGCAAACAGCAAGGCGAGAAGCGCGGCCGTCATCAGGCCGGTAACAAGCAGTTCCTCCCGCATTTCCCGGAACTGCTGCCCTAGCGGCAGTGCGAAGACCAGGTGGCCGAAATCCGCAACGAGCGGCGGACGTCGCAGGGCCCATCCATAGTCCTGGACCCAGTGAAACAGCCCCTCCGGAAGTCCCTCCAGCCTGGCGTCCAGGCGCCGTGCGTTGGCCCCTGCACCTGAAGCAACCAGTGGCGTGCCTAGGCGATCGACGACAATTGGCTCCGGGATCGACAAGTTCGGCCAGGCTGGCCGAAGCAAGTCTTGCAGCGGGATCCGCGTCAACACGATGGCGTAGAGTGCGTCGCCTTTCGCGACCAGCGATGCGCCAACCATCTCCGGACTCCCTCCGGCCGCATTCGCCGGGATGCCCAGCCATACGACACGCTTCTCCCGCGCTGCCTGCAAGAGATCCATGTCGCGGCTCTGGAACCGTTCAAGAATCATCGTAGTGATGCTTGATGACGACAGCGGCGGAAGGGTCGCACCCACGCCGGATCCCGATGCGTCAGGCGCTTCATACCGATACGTCGCCCCGTTCGCAATCGAGATCATCTCGATCGAAGGCTTCTGGCTTGCGGCAGTCAGCGTCCGGACAGCCTGGTCGCAACTCTGCTCCAACACCGGATCGGGAGGCGCAGACGGAGACACCTGCGTGCATAGACTGCCGGCATGCCCGCGGTACGCCACGGGGACTTTGCCATTGCCGCGCAACTCAAGGATCAAGTTCGTCGCCGTCAGGGTGCTGCGGCGTTCGAGCACCGCATCGACGACGCCTTGCTCGTACAGGCGCGCGACCTGCTCCTGGGCACGCAGGGATCCATTCAGGCGGGCAAGCATGGCTGCCGAAGCGATCGCGATGGCGACCAGCCCCAGCAGCAGGATCACCATCGAGAACACACGGCGCTCCCGCTGCAGATTCCGCTTAACCGAGTGTTCGGTGTGTAGTGGCGATTGCTGCGAGCGCTCGCGTTCGTCCTGCATCAGGTAAGACCGTTGTCGCGTGCGTACGTGACAAGATCCGCATTACTGGTGATATTCAGCTTGCGCATTGCCGAGCGCTTCTGCGTCGCAATGGTAGCGAGCGATCGATGGAGATATCCCGCGATTTCCGTGAGAGTGCTGCCAGTCGCGAACATCCGCACAACTTCGATCTCCCGCGGGGACAGCGGGCTTGCGGTGCCGTTGACCAACGCCCCCGCACTTGACATCCTGGCCGCTATGCCCGGTGACAGGCGCTGGCCAGTACCTGTTATTGCATCGACACAGATTTGCCTCAGGATGCCCGGCTCCTCGTTCTTCCCGACGATGGCCTCAACGCCCATCTCCTTGATGCGCGTGAGCAGTCCACCATTGGTCAACATCGTGAAAACCACGATCGGTGTATGTGGACGCGACTGCCTGAGACGGTGGATCAGTCGAAGACCGTCATCATTGACCTGGGAACGCTCCATCGTGAAATCGGTGACGATAAGGTCAGGTTGTTGCGTTTGTAGCGCCGCAAAGAGCTCTTTTCCTGACGAGCATATTGCGGAAATCCGGACATTCGGAATCTCGCTCAAGGTAGCCTTGACTGCGAGCTGAATTACCGGGTGATCGTCGGCGATCACGACGGAGATGATAGGTGGCGGCATGCGCGTTAACTCAGACCGGCAGCACGCTTGGGTGGATCGGGGCGGCGTGACCAGCCGGCGGAACTGGCTACATAGGGCGCTGGATTCTACCAAAGGGCTCTCGCCTTCATTTGACAAAACGGGACATATATTTGGCTGATCGTCCCACGCTGGATGTTATGCCTTGATTTCATTGGTCATCGCCTGGCCTGACTCGAATTCCGTCATGCTGCGCACGGTCGTCTGGCAAATAGTCGTCATGGCTTCACGCGTGAAAAAGGCCTGATGTCCGGTCACGATGACGTTTGGAAAGGAGACCAGGCGCTGGAGCACGTCGTCGGTGACAATGGTGCTGGAGAGATCGCGAAAAAACAGGTCCGCTTCCTGCTCGTACACATCGATGGCGAGGCCGCCCAATTGCCGGCTCTTCAGCGCATCAATCGCGGCCTCGGTATCGACCAGCCCGCCACGGCTGGTGTTCACCAACAACCCCCCCCGCTTCGCGCGGGCCAGCGTGTCGGCATTGATGATGTGGTGCGTCTGCGGGGTCAGCGGACAGTGCAGTGAAATAATGTCCGCGCTGGCACCAATTTCGCCCTCCCGCGCGTAGCGGGCGCCCAGGGCCTCAAACTCGGGCGAGGGATATGCGTCGTAGCCAATGACATCGCACCCGAAGCCAAGCATGATCCGGGCGAACACGCGCCCGATTTTTCCGGTGCCGACTACGGCGACAGTCTTGCCGTAGAAGTCGAATCCCATCAAACCCGTCAAGGGAAAAGTTGAAGTCCCGGGTACGGTTGTAGGCACGAGGCACCGACCAATTTCAGTGATTCAGTGGACTAGTCTAGTGGCACTCGTACCTGCGCGCTGACGGTGGCGTGACAGCCTTCTTCATCGAACACTCACACTACAAGGCGGACAAAGATGCGGCATCAACGGCGCGCTTTCATGAAGCGGGCAGCGCTCGCACTGGCCAGTGGCGCAATGCTGCCTGGCTTGGGCATGCGTGGGGCCCTGGGGCAGTCGGCGGCCGGCTATCCGGCGCGACCTGTCCGTATCGTCTATCCCTTCTCTGCGGGCGGCTCCGGGGATGTCGTGATCCGTATCATCGCCGACGGCCTGGGCAAGGCCTGGGGCCGGCCGGTGCTGGTAGACAATCGCCCGGGCGCGGGCGGCATGCTCGGCGCGGACATCGTGGCCAAGTCGGCGCCGGACGGTTATACGCTGCTGTGCACGCTGACCAATCTCGTGCAGGCGCCGGCACTGTTCGGCAAGGCCCCATACGATGCCTCGCGCGACTTCGTGCCGGTGGCGGAACTGGCAACCAGTACGCTGGTGCTGGTGGTGCAGGCCAGCGTCGGCATACGGGACATCAAAGGCTTGCTTGCGTATATCGCTGCGCAGGGCAATCCGTTTCCCTATGGCACCTATGCGGTGGGTGGCACGGGGCACCTGCTGATGGAGAGCTTTGCCCGGAACACGCGTGCTTCCCTGGTCCATGTGCCATACAAGGGCGAGGCACCGTTGCTCAATGACCTGCTCGGCGGACAAGTGCCAGCGGGCATCATCTCCCCCGGCAATGCGCGCCAGCACGCCGGCAAGCTGCGTGCCATCGCGGTGACCGGAACGCGGCGGACTGCGTTCCTGCCTGAGGTCCCGACCTTCCAGGAGGCGGGTGTCGCCGGCCTGGAGCGGCGCGGCTGGATGGGGTTGTTCGCACCGGCGGGAATCCCGGCCGAAATCGTCAGGAAGATCGAAGCCGATGTGAACCGCGTGATGACCGACAGCGCGCGCGCACGGGTGCGGGAAACCGGGCTGGAGCTGACCGGAAGCACGACGGCCGCATTTGCTGCCACCTATCGCGACGACCTGAAGTACTGGACGGAGCTGATCGCTGCATCAGGCATCCGCCTGGACTGAAGCGAAAGCCGTGGCAATGTCAACCTGCTGAGAGCGGGTCAAGGCAGTGGCACGCGGGACAACGGCTCAGTAAGCAGTTGACGGATTTCGGGCTGCTTCGGTGAATTCGTGCCAGGCAGCTACCAGGATGCCGACGGCAACTGGTATCGCGGCCTGCGCCCAACCGCCCGCTGGTCGGCATCGCCACTCCAGGCGGGACGAATCGCCCCGCGGCTGGGCGAGCACTCCGACGAAATACTTCAGGAACTCGGCCTGGACTGCTGAAGCCACCGGAAGAGGCCGTGCGCAGGGCGTAAAGGCTGTCTGTGCTCACGCGCGGCCGAAAGGCGACTCGGCAGCGCCCCTCCGTCTTCATGTCCGACAGCACCGGCGCCGGACTGCCACTGGCCAACCTGCTGCTCGTGCTGACGATAATGATTGAAATTGGCGGTGGCCTCACTCTGATCACCGGTTGGCAATCCCGATGGGGGCGTTGGCCCTGGCGGTGTTCCTCGTGCCCGTGACGCTAATCTTTCATGGCTTCTGGAGCGCGGACGCTGCAAACTTCCAGAATCAACTCAATCACTTCCCATAGAAGAACATTTCGATTCTGGGTGGCATGGTGGTCGTGTTCTCACTGGAATCGTTGTGAATCGGGTTCCGTGGCGTGCCTGATGGAAGAAATGTGGCGCAAGGCAGACACGCGAACCGGTAAGGCGTCCACGTGGCAAAATTGCTTCGCTCGGCCGCCGTGACCAGCTCACCGGTACGACAGTTGCGGAGACATTGGTTCGATGCATCCGGTCCAGAAACACCAAAGGCAGTTATCGACTTGAGAGCGGAACACGGCAGATGAACTCATTGTTTTCCTTCGGCACTGAGACGGGCGTCGGCTTCCAGGTCGCATGGGAGGACGGCGATCGCGTTGTCGGTCGAGGCTGGCTCCTCGGTCCGGATGGCGAGCCGAAGGCTGTGCTGGCTGTGTGGCCCGCAGCCGAGCACCCGCCCCCCTCCAGCCTCGCTCGCCTCGCACACGAATACGGCTTGAAGGGTGAGCTGGACGGCAGTTGGGCAGTGCGGCCGCTAGAGCTTGTGGGGGAACATGGTCGGACTGTTTTGCTGCTTGAGGACCCCGGCGGCGAGCCGCTTGCCGGGCTACTGGGTGCCCCCATGGAAGTGGGCCGTTTCTTGCGCCATGCCGTCAGCATCGCCGCGGCCTTGGACCAGCTCCACCAGCGGGGTCTTATTCACAAGGACCTCAAGCCGGCCCATATCCTGGTGAATGATGCCCTTGGCGAGGCGCGGCTGACAGGCTTCGGCATTGCCACGCGCCTGTCGCGCGAGCGCCAGGGACTGGCGCCACCGGAAGAGATCGCCGGCACGCTGGCCTACATGGCCCCCGAGCAGACCGGACGCATGAACCGGCCAATCGACGCGCGCAGCGACCTCTATTCGCTTGGCGTCACACTCTACCAAATGCTCACCGGCGTGCTGCCGTTTGCCACCGACGACCCGATGGATCTGCTGCACAGTCATCTCGCCCGGCTGCCAGTACCGCCGGCGGAGCGGGTACCGTCGATCCCGGCCTTGCTCTCCGCCATCGTGATGAAGCTGCTCGCCAAGACGGCGGAGGAGCGCTACCAGACGGCAGCCGGACTGGAAGCCGATCTACGGCGCAGCCTGACCGCATGGGAAAGCCTGGGACGCGTTGACACCTTCCCGCTTGGCGAGCATGACCTGCCTGATCGGCCGTTGATTCCGGAACGGCTCTACGGACGGGAGCGCGAGATTGAGACCTTGCTCGCTGCCTTCGATAGGGTAGTAACCCAGGGCACGCCGGAGATTGTGCTGGTCTCCGGCTACGCCGGTATCGGGAAGACCTCGGCCGTGCTTGCGTTGCGCAGCGCACTGGCTCTCAGGAACGGCCTCTTTGCCTCGGGCAAGTTCGATCAGTACAAGCGAGACATCCCGTATGCGACGTTGGCACAGGCTTTCCAGAATCTGATCCGCCCACTACTGGGCAAGAGCGAGGCCGACTTGGCGCCCTGGCGCGCCGCACTGGCGGAGGCGCTGGGCCCGAATGGCGGGCTCATGGTGCCGCTCATACCCGAGCTCGGGCTGATTCTGGGGCCGCAGGCGCCGGTTCCGGAGCTGCCGCCGCGCGACGAACAGCACCGATTCCAGATGGTTTTCCAGCGCCTGCTTGCCGTCTTTGCCCAACCCGCGCATCCGCTGGCACTCTTTCTCGACGACCTGCAGTGGCTGGACGCGGCAACACTTGATCTGCTCGAGTATCTGGCGACCGAGCCGGAGGTACGCCACGTGCTGCTGATCGGAGCCTATCGGAATGACGACGTCAAGCCCGGACATCCGTTGCTACTGCGATTGCCGGCAATCCGCCAGGCCGGGGGGCGGGTAAATGACATCGCACTTTCCCCCCTTGGGTTCGACGATGTAAGCAGACTCATCGTCGATGCCTTGCATTGCGCACCTGGGGACGCCGCACCTCTGGCCCGCCTGGTGCAGGAGAAGACTGGCGGTAACCCATTTTTCGCGATCCAGTTCCTCACCGCCCTGACCGAAGAGGGGCTGCTCGTTTTCGATCATCGTGGCGCGCGCTGGTCTTGGGACCTTGAGCAGATTCGGGCCAAGGGCTTCACCGACAATGTGGTCGATCTCATGCTCGCCAAGCTGAGGCGCCTTCCCGCGGCAACCCGTAAGGCCCTGAAGCAGTTGGCGTGTCTCGGCAATGACGCGGCGATCGCTGTCCTGGCCATGGTCCAGGATGCCAGCGAGGCGGAGCTGGACGCGGCTCTGTGGCCGGCGGTACGCGCCGGACTTGTGTTGCGTTTGGGAAATACCTACCGATTCCTGCACGATCGTATCCAGGAGGCGGCCTACGCGCTGATTCCTGAAGGCGCGCGGCCGGCAGCGCACCTCGCGATTGGCAGACGGCTCGCTGCGGGCACGCCGCCTGAGGCAATAGCGGAGCGTGTCTTCGAGATCGTCGGCCAGTTCAACCGTGGCGCCGACCTCATCACCGCGGCCGAGGAGCGGGAGCAAGTGGCCGAGCTGAATCTGCTCGCCGGCCAGCGCGCCAAGGCGTCCACGGCCTACGCCTCGGCGCTGACCTATCTCACCGCCGGTGCAGCGCTCATGCAGGGGGACGCCTGGAAGCGCCGGCCCAAGTTTGCTTTCGCGCTCGAGTTCCACCTCGCCGAATGCGAATTTCTGACCGGCGCGCCGGCCGCGGCGGACGCGCGCCTGGCCGAGCTTGCGTGCCGTACCGCCAGCCTCCCCGATCTGGCCTCCGTCACCCAGCTGCGGCTGGAGCTGTTTCTGGCCCTCGGCCAGCGCGAGCGCGCCGTCGAGGTGGGCCTCGACTACCTGTACCGCGCCGGCGTCCAGTGTTCGGCACACCCGACAGATGAGGAGGTTCTGCAGGAATACGACCGGATGTGGCGGCAACTTGGCGATCGCCCGATCGAGGCGCTGCTCGACCTGCCGATGATGACCAATGCGGTCGCGTGCGAGACCATGGATGTCCTGACCGCGCTAATGCTGCCGGCCTGGTACACCGACGTGAACCTGGGCTCGCTCATCATCGGACGGATGGCAAACCTCAGCCTCGAGCATGGCAACAGCGACGCGTCGTGCCTCGCCTATACCTGGCTCGGCATGCTCCTGGGGCCTCGGTCCGGCGACTACAAGGCGGCATTCCGCTTCGGCCAGCTCGGCCTGAACCTGGTCGAGCAGCGCGGGCTGGACCGCTTCAGGGCCCGCGTCTACCAGGCTTTCGGCGGCCACGTGATGCAATGGACGCAACCCATCCGTGCCGCGCGCAGCCTGGTGCGGCGCGCTTTCGACGTGGCCAGCAAGCTTGGTGACCTTACCTACGCATCCTTCGCGCGCAACAACCTCATTACGCAGTTGCTCGCCTGCGGCGATCCGCTTGCCGAGGTGCAGAACGAAGCCGAGGCCACGATCGGCTTCGCGCGCCGGGCGAGCTTCGGTCTCGCCGTCGACCGGGTTACCCCCCAGCTCCAGCTGGCGCGAACTCTGCGCGGACTGACCCCGGTGTTCGGCGTCTTCGATGATGATGATTTCAACGAGGAGCAGTTTGAGCGGTATCTGGATGAGGCTCCGGGCCCCGCCCTCGCCACCTGCTGGTACTGGATCCGAAAACTGCAGGCACGCTTCCTCGCCGACGACCACGCAGCCGCCATAACGGCGGCGGACAGGGCAGAAAGTCTCCTCTGGACATCGCCATCGTTCTTCGAGCAGGCGGAATACCACTTCTACGCAGCGTTGGCGCGGGCCGCATGCTGCGGCACGGCCGCCGCGCCAGAACGGACCCGGCACCTGGAGGCATTGGCCGCACATCATCGCCAGCTCCTTGTCTGGTCCGAGCATTGTCCGGAGAATTTCGAGAACAGAGCCGCATTGGTTGGCGCGGAAATCGCCCGCCTCGATGGGCGCGAAGTTGATGCAATGCGCCTCTACGAGCAGGCCATCCGCTCCGCGCAGGACAATGATTTCATCCATAACCAGGCACTCGCCAACGAGTTGGCCGCGCGATTCTATGCTGCGCGTGGCTTTGAAAAGGTTGCCCGCGTGTATTTGCAGGATGCCCGCCATGGCTATCTCCGCTGGGGCGCAGGCGGCAAGGTGCGGCAACTCGATGCGTTGTATCCGCACCTCTGGGGGGAAGAGCGAGCACCCGCACCGACGACGACGATCGGGGCGCCGGTCGAACACCTCGACCTCGCCACCGTGATTGCCGTGTCGCAAGCTGTGTCCGGCGAGATCGTCCTGGACAAATTACTCGACACACTCATGCGCACCGCGATTGAACAGGCCGGCGCGGAGCGCGGACTGCTGATCCTGCCCCGAGGGGCCGAGCAGCGCATCGCAGCAGAGGCTACGACCGGTGGCGATATTGTCACGGTGCAGCTCCGCGACGAGAGCGTGACTGCGACTGCGCTGCCGGCATCGGTGCTCCACTATGTCCTGCGCACCCGCGAGAACATCATTCTCGACAATGCCGCGACACAGAACCCGTTTTCGGCCGATCCATACATTCTGCAGCATCATGCCCGATCGATTCTCTGCCTGCCATTGCTCACACAGGCCAAGCTCATCGGGGTGCTCTACCTCGAGAACAACCTCTCGCCACGCGTCTTCGCGCCAAGCCGAACCGCCGTACTGAAGATGCTCGCCTCGCAGGCCGCGATCGCCCTGGAGATTACTTGTTTGTATCGGGATCTCGCACAACGCGAAGCGAAGATCCAGCGCCTGGTCGAGGCCAACATCATCGGGATCTGCATCTGGCACCTGGACGGCCGAATCCTCGAGGCCAATGACGCGTTCCTCCGCATGCTGGGCTACGACCGCGAGGACCTCGCCTCGGGCCCCTTGCGCTGGACGGACCTGACGCCCCCGGACTGGCGCGAGCGTGACGCACGGTTGCTCCAGGACCTTCGGATCAGCGGGACCTTGCCGCCGTTCGAAAAAGAGTTCTTCCGCAAGGATGGAAGCCGCGTGCTCGTCCTGCTAGGGTGCGCGACATTCGAAGAGGGTGGGGACCAAGGTGTCTCCTACATACTTGATCTAACCGAACGCAAGCGCGCCGAGGAGGCGCTGCACCAGGCACAGGCCGAACTGGCGCACGTTACCCGCGTGACGACGTTGAACGCGCTGACCGCCTCGATCGCTCACGAGGTCAACCAGCCGTTGGCCGCCATCGTCACCAACGCCAATGCGGCCCTGCGCTGGCTCGCTCGCCAGCCGCCCGATCTCGCCGAGGTGCGAGAGACGTTGGGGCGCATCGTTCAGGATGGCCATCGGGCTGGCGCAGTGATTGGAGGAATGCGTGCGCTGCTTAAGAAGAAGGCCGCCGTCATGGCGCGCCTTGACATGAACACCCTTATCGAAGACACGATTGCCCTCATCCAGGGAGAGGTAGGCCGCCATCAAGTCCTGCTCCGGACGGAGCTTGCGCCTGACCTGCCGCCGGTTGTGGGTGACCGGGTGAAGTTGCAGCAGGTGCTCCTGAACCTGATGATGAATAGCATCGAGGCAATGAAAGAGGTGGCAGAGCGGCCGCGGGAACTGCTGATTCGGTCGCGCCTCGACGCATCGGGGGCTGTGCTGGTTGCCGTTCAGGATGCCGGCATCGGGCTGGAGCCGCAAGATCTGGAGCGGGTTTTCCAGACCTTCTTCACTACCAAGGCGGAGGGTCTGGGCATGGGCCTGGCGATCTGCCGGTTGATCGTCAAGGCACACGGAGGGCGGCTGTGGGCGAGCCCCAATGTGCCTTGCGGGGCCGTGTTTCAGTTCACCCTGCCGCCTCGGGACTAGATGCCTCCCGCCGACCGCGGGAGGCTACAGGGACTCAATGCGGCGCCTCGCAAATGCCGAGTTGCTGTGCCATCAATACAAGCTCGGCAAAGGTGCGCGCCTTCATCTTGCGCATGGCCTGGCCGCGATGAATTTTCACGGTGACCTCGCTGATACTTAGCTCGCTGGCGATCTGCTTGTTCAGCAGACCCACCACCACCATGCGCATGACCTCGGCCTCGCGCGGCGTCAGGCTCTGGTAGCTGGCTCGCAGTTCATCCAGCTTACGCATGCCATGGCGGCGATGCTGATCCTTTTGCAAGGCGGCCGCCACGGCATCGAGCAGGTCCTGCTCACGGAATGGCTTCGCCAAGAAATCCTCAGCACCAGCCTTCATGGCGGCAACGGTCATGGGGATGTCGCCGTGACCAGTCATAAAAATGATTGGGACCTGGATGCCCATTTGGGACAGCCGAGTCTGCAGGTCCAGGCCACTCTGCCCGCGGAGCCTGACATCGAGCAGAAGGCAAGTGGGCGCGTCCGGGAACGCGAATGCTAGCAGTTCGGCAGCGGATGCGAACAGTGCGACGCGCATCCCGACTGATCGGAAGAGGTTCTCCAACGCACCGCGAAGCATCGCGTCGTCATCGACGATCAGCACCATCGCTTCATCACTCGCACTGGTGTCCGCGGTTACGAAGCTGTTGATTGTCAAAGTCTATCTCCAGTGCACCCATCGGTGCGCGAGGTCTGGGCAGGCCCACTCCCGCCACCATGACCTGACCCCGCAAAACTCTCCATTACATCACACAACCGGGATCATGGACTACTTATACCATGGGGTTAGTTCAGTGTGACTGCTGGCGGCTGCCCCAGCCGGCCAGTTTGCAGGCTAACGCACATCGAGCCCGCACGCAGCCCCAATGCCTTCCTACGCCGCAAGGGTTGGCGAAGCCACTCCCTATTTGCTGTAGCACAGCCTGGCGGCTTCGCGATGAAACCAAGGCAGCGGACGGCTAATACGAATCGACAATAGCGACGGCCGACAGCGCCGACTATTCTTCCCTCAGGTTGCGTTCCGGACACAAACGCCGGTCGCGGCCCTTATGCCAAGCCGCCCCGACGCGGCTCTGCCCCGGCGGTGATGCCACGGCAGCCTTACTCTCGCCCCCCCCAACAGGAGCAACGCAATGTCGAACCCCAAGCTTGAAGTCCTCACCCCGCAGAACAGCCAGCTGATCTTCATCGACCACCAACCGCAGATGGCGTTCGGCGTCCAGTCGATGGACCGCCAGGCGATGAAGAACAACGTCGTCGGCCTGGCCAAGGCGGCAAAGATCTTCAATATCCCGACGACGATCACCACCGTCGAGAGCGAGTCGTTCTCGGGCTTCACCTATCCGGAACTGCTCGACGTGTTCCCGGACCAGAAGACGCTGGAGCGCACCTCGATGAACTCGTGGGACGACCAGAAGGTGCGCGATGCGCTCAAGGCCAACGGCCGCAACAAGGTGGTCGTCGCCGGCCTGTGGACCGAGGTCTGCAACACTACGTTCGCGCTGTGCGCCATGCTCGAAGGCAACTACGAGATCTACATGGTCGCCGACGCCTCGGGCGGCACCACCAAGGAAGCGCACGACTACGCCATGCAGCGCATGGTCCAGGCCGGCGTGGTGCCGGTGACCTGGCAGCAGGTGCTGCTCGAATGGCAGCGCGACTGGAAGAACCGCGACACGTACGACGCGGTAATGAAGGTGGCCAAGGAACACTCGGGCGCCTATGGCATGGGTGTCGACTACGCCTACACGATGGTCCACAAGGCCGCCCAGCGCACGGCTACGGGGCACGAATCCATCGCCCCGGTGCCCGCACGCTAAACAGCTAGCTGATCAAGAAGAAGATGGTCATCGGCCTACGCACGAATTCCGTGCATAGGCCGATGCAACCAGCGATCTCATTCATCCAGGATTTCGAGCCAACTTTCGGCTAGCCCTAATCATGCAAACAGAACACACCCAGGAACAAGGCCACAACATCGATGCATCGCGCCGGCAACTGCTGGTAGGCAGCACTGTTGGCGCCGCGGCCGCATCGGTGGCGTCGCTTGCCGCACTGACGCCCACGGCCGCGGAAGCCGCGCCGGCCAGCGGCCGCGCGACGAAGCAGGGCCACTACGTCACGACCAAAGACGGCACGCGCCTCTTCTACAAGGACTGGGGCACGGGCAGCCCGGTGGTGTTCTCGCACGGCTGGCCGCTCAATGCCGACGCCTGGGACGCCCAGATGCTCTTTCTGGTCCAGAAGGGATTCCGGGTGATCGCCCATGACCGTCGCGGCCATGGCCGTTCGGACCAGCCCGCGCAGGGCAACAACATGGACACCTACGCCGACGACCTGGCCGCGCTGCTGGACGCCCTCGACATCAAGGGCGCGACGCTGGTCGGCCACTCCACCGGCGGCGGCGAAGTGGCGCACTACATCGGCCGTCATGGCACGAAGCGCGTGGCCAAGGCGGTGCTGATCGGCGCGGTGCCGCCTATCATGCTCAAGACCGCGGCCAATCCGAACGGCCTGCCGATGGAAGTGTTCGACGGCATCCGCAAGGGCGTGGCGGAAAACCGCTCGCAATTCTACAAGGACCTGACCACGCCGTTCTTCGGCTTCAACCGGCCCGGCGCCAAGGTTTCGCAAGGCACCATCGATGCGTTCTGGGCACAGGGCATGACCGGTGGCCTCCTGGGCCAGTACGCCTGCATCAAGGAGTTCTCGGAAGTGGATTACACCGGGGACCTGAAGAAAATCACCGTGCCGACGCTGATCCTGCATGGTGACGACGACCAGATCGTGCCCATCGACAATTCGGCCCGCCTGTCGGCCAAGATCGTCAAGAACGCCACGCTCAAGGTATATCCGGGTGCATCGCATGGCATGTGCGTGATCAATGCCGACCAGGTCAATGCCGACCTGCTGGCCTTCCTGAACGCATAAGCCGAGATGTCCAATACCCGCCGGCACTTTATCGCCTCGGCTGCCGCCCTCAGTGCGGCAGCCTCTTCGGAACTATTCGCCATGTCACCGAACCCGACTCCCGACCTCATTCTCGTCAACGGCAAGTTCGCCACGCTCGACCGTGCCAATCCGCAGGCCGACGCCGTGGCCATCCAGGACGGCCGCTTCGTCGGGGTGGGTACGCGCCAGGACATCATGAAGCTGGCGGGAACGCAGACCAGGGTGATCGACCTGAACGGCCGGCGGGCCATTCCCGGGCTGATTGACAGCCACATGCACATCATCCGCGGCGGCCTGAACTACAACATGGAGTTGCGCTGGGATGGCGTGCGTTCGCTCGCCGACGCGATGCGCATGCTCAAGGATCAAGTGGCACGCACCCCCGCACCGCAATGGGTGCGCGTGGTGGGCGGCTTCACTGAGCACCAGTTCGTGGAAAAGCGCCTGCCGACCATCGACGAACTGAACGCCGTGGCACCCGACACCCCCGTGTTCATCCTGCACCTCTACGACCGCGCCATTCTGAACGGCGCCGCGCTGCGTGCCGTTGGCTACACCAAGGACACGCCGAATCCGCCGGGTGGCGAGATCGTGCGCGATGCACGCGGCAATCCCACCGGCCTGCTACTGGCCAAGCCCAACGCGACCATCCTCTACGCCACGCTGGCCAAGGGCCCGAAGCTACCGCCTGAATACCAGAAGAACTCGACGCGCCACTTCATGCGCGAAGTGAACCGCCTAGGCGTGACCGGCGTGATCGACGCCGGCGGCGGCTACCAGAACTACCCCGAGGACTACAACATCATCGAGGAGTTGCACAAGGAAGGCCACCTCACGGTGCGCCTGGCCTACAACCTGTTCACGCAGAAGCCCAAGGAAGAGCTGAGCGACTTCAAGACCTGGACGTCGACCGTCAAGCCAGGCCAGGGCGATGACCTCTATCGCCACAATGGCGCCGGCGAAATGCTGGTCTACACGGCGGCCGACTTCGAGGACTTCCGTGTCGAGCGCCCCGACCTGGCGCCGTCGATGGAAGCCGAACTGGAGCCGGTGATCCGCCTGCTGGCCGAAAAGCGCTGGCCGTGGCGCCTGCATGCGACCTATGACCAGACCATCACGCGCGCGCTCGACGTCTACGAGAAGGTCGCCAAGGACGTCCCGTTCAACGGCCTGAACTGGTTCTTCGACCACGCCGAGACGATTTCCGACCGCAATATCGACCGCATCGCCGCGCTCGGTGGCGGTATCGCGGTGCAGCACCGCATGGCCTACCAGGGCGAGTACTTTGTCGAGCGCTATGGCGCACGCGCTGCCGAAGCCACGCCGCCGGTCAAGAAGATGCTGGAAAGAGGCGTGAAGGTCGGCGCCGGCACCGACGCCACACGCGTGGCCTCGTACAACCCGTGGGTCTCGCTGTACTGGCTGACCACGGGCAAGACCGTCGGCGGCATGTCGATGTATCCACAGGCCAACCTGCTCGATCGCGAAACGGCGCTGCGCCTGTGGACCGAGGCCAACACGTGGTTCTCATCCGAAGTGGGCAAGAAGGGCCAGATCAAGGTGGGCCAGCTGGCCGACCTGGCCGTGTTGTCGGCCGACTACTACTCGGTGCCGGGCGACGACATCCAGGACATCACGTCGGTGCTCACCGTGCTCGGCGGCAAGGTGGTCTATGGCGACAGCGAATTCGGCAAGCATTCGCCCGACATCCCGCCCGCGATGCCCGACTGGTCACCGGCTCGCCACGGCAGCCAGTACCAGCCGCGCCCGCAGGCCCAGGCGCGCGCACTGGCGCTGAACACCGCGTGCGGCTGCGCCAGTTCGTGCGGCGTGCATGGCCATGCACATGCCAATGCGTGGACCTCGAGCGTGCCGACGTCGGACGAAAGCACGTTCTGGGGCGCGCTGGGCTGCTCGTGCTGGGCATTCTGATCTACGTTGACCACATCGGAGAGCGGCCATGAGCATCTCGACGCCCCCGCTAGCCACGGCCGGCAACAACACGCACCGGCTGCCTCGCTGGCTGCGCTGGATCGCCCTGCTTTTGCTGTGCGCAGCCTACCTGCAGGGCGGATTGGTCAAGCTCTTCGACTTCTCCAGCGCAGTGACAGAGATGCAGCACTTCGGCCTGTCGCCCGCCGTGCCGCTGGCTGCGGCGACGATTGCGCTGGAGCTTGGTGCGTCGGCAATGATCCTGACCGGCTTCTGGCGCTGGCTAGGCGCACTGGCCCTGGCGGCGTTCACGCTGATGGCCACGTTCCTGGCCAACCGGTTTTGGAGCGCACCGCCCGAGGCGCAGTTCATGATGGCTAACGCGTTCTTCGAACATCTGGGCCTGGTGGGTGGGTTCCTGCTCGTGGCGTGGGATGACCTTCGCACGCGGAGACAACCATGACGCAATCTGCCGTCTCGGCGGCCAAGCCTGCATCGGGAGGCACGTTTGCCCCGCTGGCCCAACCCACGTTTGCGGTACTGTGGGTGGCCACGATCCTCGGTAACATCGGCAGCTTCATGCGCGATGTGGCCAGCGCATGGCTGGCAACCGATCTTTCCACTTCACCGGCAGCGGTCGCCACGATCCAGGCGGCTGCCACGCTGCCAGTATTCCTGCTAGCGATTCCGGCCGGTGTGCTCTCCGACATCCTCGACCGCCGCCGCTTCCTGATCGTGATCCAGATCGGACTGGCCATGGTCAGCGGCACGCTGATGCTGCTGGCGTGGCGCCAGGCACTGACGATCGAAATCCTGATTGCCCTGGCGTTCGTCGGCGGTGTGGGTGCGGCGATGATGGGGCCGACGTGGCAGTCGATCGTGCCCGAGCTCGTGCCGCCGAGCACGCTGCGACAGGCCGTGGCACTGAACTCGCTGGGCGTGAACGTCGCCCGTGCGATTGGGCCGGCTACCGGGGGTCTGCTGCTCGCGGCATTCGGCGCGGCTGCCACGTATGGCGCAGACGTGCTCAGCTATGTGTTCGTCATCGCTGCGCTGATCTGGTGGAAGCGTCCCGAAAAGCCAAGCGATCCGCTGCGCGAACACTTCTTCAGCGCTTTCCGAGCAGGCTTACGCTTCACGCGCGCGCACAGCAAGCTGCACGTAGTATTGGCGCGCGCCGCCGTGCATTTTGCCTTCGGCAGCGGCGTATGGGCGTTGTTGCCGCTGGTAGCCCGTCAGCTGTTGCATGGCGGTGCCGGCCTCTATGGCGTGTTGCTGGGCGCAGTGGGTGCTGGCGCGATCCTTGGCGCGCTGACGATGTCCAGACTGCAACAGCGGCTCGATGCAGATGGCATGGTGCTGTTGTCCGCGATCGTCACGGCGGTCGTCATGGCGGCGCTGTCGAGCGCACCACCCATATGGCTGGCATTGCCGCTGCTATTGCTGCTTGGCGCGGCATGGATCATGGCGCTGACCACGCTCGGCGGCGCGGCGCAGGCGATCCTGCCGAACTGGGTGCGCGGCCGCGCGCTGGCGGTCTACCAGATGGTGTTCAACGGCGCGCTGGCCGGTGGCAGCCTGGTCTGGGGCTTTGTGGCGCAGGCACTGGGCACACCGCATGCGCTGCTGATCGCCGCGGCGGGGCTGGTCGTTACCGCGCTGATCCTGCACCGCATGCGGCTGCCGCGCGGCGAAGAAGACCTCGGTCCCGCACGTCACTGGCCCGAACCGGAGATGGCCGACGAGATCGCGCACGACCGTGGTCCGGTGATGATCCTGATCGAATACTGCATCCCGCCCGCCAACCGCGATGCGTTCCTGCATGCGGTGCACAAGCTGTCGGAAGAGCGTCTGCGTGACGGTGCGTTCAGCTGGGGCGTGATGGAAGATCCGGCCGACCCCGAA
Organism: Cupriavidus sp. CP313; assembly: GCF_054072015.1. Lineage (NCBI taxonomy): Bacteria > Pseudomonadati > Pseudomonadota > Betaproteobacteria > Burkholderiales > Burkholderiaceae > Cupriavidus > Cupriavidus sp. CP313. The sequence goes on from NZ_JBSVZB010000014.1 coordinate 174,853, forward strand.
CTGCTGACCGAGTGGTTCCTGGTTGAGTCGTGGGCCGAGCACCTGCGCCAGCACCAGCGCGTACCGCACGCCGATGCCGATGTGCAGCGCGACGTGGCCAGCTTCCACGTGGGCGCCGAGCCGCCCCACGTAAGACACCTGCTCGGCCTGGGCTTGCCGCCGGCGTGACGCCGCACCGATTTCCCCCACTCCAACCTTGTCACATATGAAGCTCTATCTCATCTCCCTTGGCGCCGGCATCCTGGTCGGCATTATCTATGCACTGATGCAGGTCCGCTCGCCTGCGCCGCCCGCAATTGCTTTGATCGGGCTGCTGGGCATGCTGATTGGCGAGCAGGTTGTGCCGCCGGTCAAGCGCATGCTGGCCGGCGAGCCCGTCACCATTGCATGGTTCCGCGGCGAATGCGTCCCGAAGATTACGGGTACACCGCCCAATGCGGACGTGGCCGTTGAACCGTCGGCATCCCTCCCCGCGCGTAGCAAGGAAGGGAACCAATAACAGCATGAGCCGCTCCCGAAAGCAGCCCGAAGCACCTGCCAGCCGCACTAACGCAATCGCGCCCCGGCGCATTCACGTCGCCCTGGCTGCGTCTTTGTCCGCCGCCGCGGCACCTGCCGTGGCGGACAACAACGTCGCGATCTATGGCCGGCTGAACACGGCAATCGAGTATGTGACCGTGACCACCGCAACCGACGGCACCAGATTGGGTAATACGGCGCGGCTCACGAATAACCGCTCTGTGTTCGGCATGCGGGGCGAGGAACAGTTGGCCGATGGGATCAAGGCGATCTGGCAAATCGAAAGCGCCCTGTCGATTGACAACGGCGCTGGGCAAATCGCCGCGCGGGATACCCGGCTCGGCCTTCAGAGCCCGTACGGCACTCTCTTCATGGGCAACTGGGACACGCCATACACAAGTGCAACCAAGAGCTACGACCCGTATTACCCCACCACTGCGGGTTACATGGCGCTGATAGGCAATGGCGCTGCCTCTAGCAGCGACAATGTCCAGAACACCAGCTCATTTGATCGACGGCAGAAGAACTCGTTGCACTACCAGTCGCCGACGTGGCACGGCTTGAGCGGCGCCATCGCCTGGGGATTGCCGGAAGAAAAGACCACGGTGCCGCGCAATCCAGCGTTGTATTCCTTTGCCACGGCCTATGGCCACGGCAACCTGAACCTGACGCTTGCCTATGAAATCCACCAGCACTATCAGACCAGCGGACGCAACGACGACGCAATCAAGGCGGGAATTTCCTACCAGTTCCCCTCGACGCGCATCAGTGCCCTGTATGAACGCCTGCACTATCGTACCGCCACTGGAGACCTTACGCGCAATGGCTACTATGTCTCGCTGATACAGGAGCTTGGCCCCGGCAGCATACGCGCCGGCTTCGCCTTTGTCGGCAATGGCACCGGCACAGCTATGGAAACGATTGGATCCGTCCGAAGTGGTTCGGATACCGGCGCATTTCAGGTAACCGTCGGCTATGACTACCCCCTTTCCAAGCGAACCGCGCTATACGCCTACTACAGTCGCATCAACAACCGCAGCAACGCGACCTATGACTTCGCCATCAACAACCTCGGTATCAAGGCTGGCGCAGACCCGCAGACATTCGCCATTGCGATGCGGCACAGCTTCTGACCGTCCGCTGGCCAACCATCGTGAGAGACCGCATTGACACCCACACAGCTTCCTGACGCCGGTCGCCGCGCCGATCTTTCAGGACCGGCGCTCGGCTGCATCCTGGCCTTCGTCGCCGGCTATGTAGACGTGGTCGGGTTCATTTCACTATTCGGCCTATTTACGGCGCACGTGACAGGAAACTTCGTGATGATCGGCGTCGACATCGCCGGTGATTCTGCGGGCCTGCTCGCCAAACTGCTTGCGCTGCCGACTTTTGCCTTGGCGGTTGCGGCCGCCAGGCTGACCGAGTCACGCATCGTACGGGACAAACAATCGGCACCCTCGCTGTTGCTGTTTGCCGAGGCCGTGGCGCTGGTTCTCTTCATAGTTGCCGGGGTCCACGCCTCTCCCATTTCCGATCCAAGTACGCCTGCAGCCGTCGGCGCCGGCATGCTTGCCGTAGTGGCCATGGGTATTCAGAACTCACTGTCCAGGACGTCTTTGTCAGACCTTGGCCCCACTACGATCATGACCGGAAATACGACGCAAATTGTCATTGACCTGGTGGACCTGCCATCCGCATCTGAGGCGGAAGGCAAAGCCATACGCGCTCGGCTCAAAAAGATGGTACCGGCGCTCGCGGGTTTCGCATCGGGCGCCGCTCTCGGCGCCCTTGGCTATTCGATGCTTTCGCTCTGGTGTGTAATGCTGCCAGCCGTCTTGCTGGCGGCGCTCAGTTTCCTGACTTGGCGCAATGGCGTAAATAGCCAACAGAAGTGAATTGGCAGACGAATGAAATCGAGACGCCCTCGCCCAGCCAGCTAATACGAACAGACAATGGCCACAGCCTGCATCGCCAATTAATCTCTCCTGGTTTTGCAGGATCACGACACGCTGCAACTGACGTTGACCTGAATCGGCGTTTGGAAGCCTGTCCGGTCACCTTGCTGTACGGGCCCGGAGTTCGCCACCAAACAAGTGGTTGGCCATAGCGAGGTCCCTTGTAGCCGGAGCAGTGCACTGTGCGAAGGACAGTCCTGCGCGGGGAAGGGTGACTCATCGGCTGCCTCCTCTGGTTTCGCATACGTGTACTGATCTCCGGCACGAAGCCCCCCAATCTCCTTCACCAACAAGAAGAATCACGATGAACAGAGACACTCTCACCACGGCTGCGGGCGCACCGGTCACCGACAATCAGAAGTCCCAGAGCGGCGCCATTTCGACGCAGCTATGCATGTAATACCTTGGTATGAGTCGGACAGAATAGCTGGCTGGCTCACTATCGCGGGGGGACTGATTTTCCTGGCCAGCGTGACTTCATCGCAACGTAGCGTGGCACGTGCACCCGAAGAATCGGCAATACCATCGTATGATAGGGTGTGCACCGGTTCGGCGTTACTCTTCCAGCAGAGCATTGCCAGCGCTCAGCGCGTATACAAGGAGTCAGTGTGGTAGCTCGCCCCACGATCGCAATAGTTGACGATGACGTCGCCGTCCGAAATGCCATGGGGGGGCTGCTGCGTTCGCTCGATCTTGGCGTGCAACTGTTCGGAGGCGGTCAAGAGCTACTGCGGTGCACTTCGCTGCCTTGCATGTCCTGCGTGATCACAGACGCGCAAATGCCCGGCATGGACGGCTTCGCTTTGATAGAGGCGCTGCGCGCGCGCAATCTCGATATGCCTGTCATTTTCATGACAGCATTTGCGCATGAGGGATTCGATCAGCGTGCCATGGCATTGGGTGCAACGTGCGTTCTTTACAAGCCATTTCAGGACACGGACATGATCCAATGCATTGAAAAAGCATTACGTCCTCGCAAGACGGACTCTCCTCCATCGTGAGTGTGTCGTGCAGTGGATCGATGAGACGTACTTACATGACCTTCGTCCTCTGCACGCTGCCCGATGCCGTCCCTACGCTACGGTTGCGGTGCTAAGCTGTCGAGGCTGCAGCCGGATGGCAGGCTGCTCGTCAGCTTCGGACTCAGAGGGAAGCAGCACGAGACCGAGAGTTTGCGCAAGAAGCACCAGATCGGCGAAACTCCGAGCCCTCATTTTTCGCATTGCCTGGCATCGATGAACTTTGACAGTCACCACGCTGATGCACATGGCGGCGGCAATCTCCTTGTTTGTCAAACCTGATGCGGCATGCGCCATGACCTCACTCTCCCGCGGCGTCAGGGAACGGAAGCAGTCGCGCACCGCAGCCAATCGGCACAAGCGCTCACGTCGCGAGCCCTCTTTCTGTAGTGCCTCCGTGACGGCATCGAGCAGTTCCTGTTCACGGAACGGCTTGCAAAGAAAGTGTTCTGCCCCCGCCTTCATGGCAGCAACCGTCATCGGAATGTCCCCGTAGCCGGTCATGAAGATGATGGGAATATGAATGCCGAGCTCTGCCATGCGGGCTTGCACATCCAAGCCACTTTGCCCCTTCAGGCGCACATCGAGAACCAGGCAACAAGGCGCATCCGGGAAGCCGATGGCAAAAAGCTCGGCCGCGGAGTCGAGCAGCACGGCTTGGATGCCGACTGAGCGAAATAGGCTTCCCAGCGCGTTTCGCATCTGCAAGTCATCATCGACAATAAGGACCACCGCGTCGTCCTGCGGCGCGGATTCGGCGCGCATCGGTAATACAGCAGTCACGGTAGGGCCCTCCACGTAGCATCGACATCAGAGGCGCGAATCACCCCATGGCTCCATGAGGTGAGATACGACGCGCCCGACAGCAATGTAGTGTTACGCCAGCCCTTTGGCTTGAACGCGTGTGCGCTCCATTGTCTTCTTGTGCTCAGCGCGCGCCAGATAATGGCTGCAAGTGCTGGCACCCAGGCGTGCCTAGTCCTGCCGACCGCTCCGCCAGTCACCCGGCGTCAGGCCAAGCTTCTTAGAGAAGCTGCGTGTGAGATGGCTCTGATCCGCAAAGCCGCACGACGCAGCAATCCCAGCTATCGGCAAGTCCGTGGTGCGCAGCAGTGCCGCCGCGCGCTCGAGGCGACGCTCCAGCAGCCATTCGTGTGGTGTTTTGCCAGTACTCTGCCGAAATGCCCGGGAAAAATGACTTCGGGACAATTGACACGCATCAGCAACCTCGGCAATGGACACGTTTCCGTCGTCCAGCCGTGCCGTGAGGAACTCCTGCGCCCGCGCAAGTATGCGAGGCGAAAGTCGGCCCATGGAGTGAATGCGTCCCCGACTGACACCTCCATAGTGTTCGACCAGGTATGTGCCGATCACGTGTCCGAGTTGATCGATAAACAACCTGCTGGCGCCTTCAGGCCGCGCGAGCGCGGGTAAGAGTGCCTGGGCGAGATGGGCCAGCACGGCGTCCGTCTGCGCCGCGGCATGCCGCAGTTCAAGACCTGCGGGGCAGCCGAGTTCCAGGGCTGTACGCTCCATGAAGGGGCGCGGCAGTTCGATGAGTACGAAATCAAACGTCCCATACATATCCGCCTTGTAGTCATCCTGGAAGTTCCGCAGATAGATGGAACCTGCCTCGAAGGCATGCATGTTCGCCTGATTCGGACGAAAAATGCGTCGACGATGGCCTTCCATCAGAGAGACGCCAACCAGAAACCCTCGTGCTGAAGCTGGGGTCACTACCTGACTCATCCGCTCAATCACGGAACTCTTGCGGTAGAAATTGAGATCGCCGGCGGCAAGCGCCTGATCGTATCGCAATGCCTCCGACAAGCACCCCAATGAGTCGCGCTGAATGGCCGGCTTGGCAGATTCGTGAGTAGATGTGGAGAGTCGCATGGCCAGGTAGTCATGATCGTCGCGCCAAGCCAGACACGACCGGGCGACCTTGCGTTACTGAAAATACCATTGACGCTGGCAGCTCGAAAAGCGCCCGCCTTCCTGCAGTCAAACGACTGCCTGGAGAACATACTATCATCGCCAACCCCGAAGGAATTAAGGCTGCTGATATCTTCAAGCAGATCGCGACATGCTTGCCCGCCTGGATGCCGAATGCGTTACAGACGCGCCAAGCGTGTAGGCCAGTCATACCAGAAGACGATGGAAACGGTGGACTCATCCGAATAAAGTGCACAAGCCCCAAGTCAACATTTGGCTGCGCTAGGCCGGCACTTGAGACAGATACGGGATGAGCAAACACGGAGATTCCATGAATGGCAACATCTGCTTAAAGATGGCCCAGCTCCAGGCAGCGGCCCATGCCAATGAACAAGACGCGACGTTGTGGCGCTGGTTCTCAGATCAGATGGAGGACCAGATGATGAGCTGCGAACGCAAAAGGGGAGACTGGATCATTTGCGTGGCCGGTCGCGAGCTGGCGCGTGACCCGTCCTTCGACCTGGCGGTTCGCGCCGCTCACTTCCTTTGCCGGGCACTGAGAGCCTTGTAGACGAGCCGGTGGGACGATGTACGCCCTGCGGCTCACAGGGGGCGCTCTTGCCGCTGCCGCCACCCATTAACGCCATCGCCTGGTACAACGAGGCAGTACTTTACGGCTCGTTGTTCGAGATCGCCGCCGCCGACACCCGGCACACCATCGCCGCCGACCCGAAGCACATCCGGCGCAGATCGGCGCCACGCGGGTGTTGCAAATAGGGACAAGCACTCCCACCCCGTTCGCACGGTATTGCCCCCAGCGGGGGTCTGTCGCCTGACGGCGACCGATGGGCAACATGCCGCCGCGGCCTCTTCCCGCGGCACGGGGCCTTCGCACTGCTCTGCCGCCGCTACTTCGACGCTCTCGACGTGGCGCATCGCCGGTGGCCGGTTGCACTTCTTCGGCGGCTACTCTGGCCATCCTCCCGTCTTCACGCAGTGCCTTGCATACGCACATGTGATTGGGCGGTCTACGCCGGTCGTCCATTCGTGGGGACCTGAAGGAGTGCTCCCTATTTGTCGCGCTATATCGGTCGCGCGGCGATTTTCAACAAACGGCTGGTCACCCAGCGACCTGAACAAGTACGCACTTGCAAGACGATGACGCTCGAGGCCGCGGAACTCATGTTGCGCTTCTTCCAAGGGCGATGGACCCACTAGGACAGAGTTCTCTCGCGTCTCGACGAACTTAATTCAATTTTTTTGAATAACTATTGCGGAGATAGGCCGATCTCTGGGATGTGGCGGTCGGTATAGTTCTGCACATAGACAGCGCAGCAACGCAATGGAGCGAATTTGCGCCGCCAAACAAAACTCGAATCATTGAATCAAATTTTTTGGAGAGAAATCATGTCGAACGCCAAACTGCAGGTCCTGACCCCGCACAACAGCCAACTGATCATCATCGACCATCAGCCCCAGATGGCCTTTGGCGTGCAGTCGATGGACCGCCAGACCATGAAGAACAACGTCGTGGGCCTGGCCAAAGCGGCCAAGATCTTCGACGTGCCGACCACCATCACCACCGTGGAGAGCGAGTCGTTCTCCGGCTATACCTACCCAGAGATCCTGGACGTGTTCCCCGGCAAGGAAACGCTGGAGCGCACCTCGATGAATTCCTGGGATGACCAGAAGGTGCGCGACGCGCTGGCCGCTAATGGCCGCAAGAAAATCGTCGTGGCAGGCCTGTGGACCGAAGTCTGCAATACCACCTTCGCCCTGAGTGCGATGCTCGAAGGCGACTATGAAATCTACATGGTGGCCGATGCCTCGGGCGGCACGACCAAAGAAGCCCACGACTACGCGATGCAGCGCATGATCCAGGCTGGCGTGGTACCGGTGACTTGGCAGCAGGTGCTGCTCGAATGGCAGCGTGACTGGGCACACCGCGATACCTATGACGCCGTGATGAAGCTCGTCAAGGAACACTCTGGCGCCTACGGCATGGGCGTGGACTACGCCTACACGATGGTCCACAAGGCCGCGCAACGTACTGCAACCACGCACGAGTCGATCGCGCCCGTGCATGCGCCGGTGATCGAGAACTAAACAACTCCAGTCCGCGCCGAAAGCTCCGTGTAGTTTTCGGCGCCATACAACCTTCGGCTGCAACGCCACCACGGCTCACTGAAAAATGACACACGACAAGAAGATCGCCACAAAGTGGGAAATGGCGGCGTTTGCATTCCTTACCGGCTTTAATGCACACGCCCACACGTCTTCGTCACTGGGCGCTGTCTCAGGCACGCTCGCCGTTTGCGCGCTGATTGCGCGGGCCATGCATAGCTGGGCAGAACAGCCCTTTAACGCGAGCGCCGCTCCCTTGTAAGAAAAGCGCAGTCCTACGGCCACACTTTCATTTCATCCGCCAAAATCCTGCTTCCCGGACGTTTCCCATGGACACCCCATTTCACCAGTTTTCTGACCTGTTCGCCCAGCTCGGCTTGCCATCCAGCAAAGCGGACATCCTTGCATTCATTGCGAAGCATTCGCCGCTGCCGCAAGACATCAATCTTTGGGAAGCACCATTCTGGACGCCGGCCCAGGCAGCCTTGTTGCGCGACGATTTTGACGAGGATGCAGACTGGGCACAGGCCGTGGACCAATTGAATCTTGCGTTGCGCACACCTGCTTGATGGAACGCTGCCGGAGAGCTGCTCCAATTCCTGACCGAGGCCAATCCTGTGGCTGCACGGAACCGGTGTACTGACATCGAATACTGCTCCGGTCGCCGCATTTGATGGAAGGCTTTTTCGGTCCCTTACGCACCGATCTTGCGGTCCGCGAAAGCGCCCCGCATGGCCGTCGAGTTGCGCCGGCAGTCTCAAGCGATCTATCGGCATCACCGGGGAAAGCTCGGCGGCGCGCGTGTCTTCCGCGTGCACCCCTGGAGCCGGGGGGGCGCCTCGGCGTCATCGCATACCAAGGCGACCAATGGCCCCAGCGTATCGGCGTGCGCTGCGACAAAGCGCGCCAGCGCCGTGGCCTTGGCCACGCCGACGCCGGATAGGTCCTGCCACCACCGGCCGCCGCTGGCAATGTATAGCGCCCCGAGTGTCGCAATACCGGCCGCACGCAGCCGTTGGGCCAGCGGCTCGACCAACTAGGCCTCGCAGCCGTCGGCGGGCAACACCGGCCGGGCATAGTGCGCCTCCAGTGCGTGAATCGCCAACAATTGCCGCCGCACTAGCGCGGTGCGGCGTCGCTCCCGATCCAGCCTATCGCCGTAGCGCGCGTTGTAATGCGCCAGCTGCTCGGTTTCGGTGAAGTCCTCGAGCCCCGCGGCCGCGACGAATTCCTCCAGCGTTGGCATGTCCCCGTCGTTGTCGGCTTCCAGGTCCAGCCGCAGCAAGCACTATTCTGTGCATTGAGGTGAGGCGCCATGCAGTCATGCATGGACCATCGAAACCATCGCCCGATCACCACTTCGAGTTCGAACGGTGCATCTTACTGCGCCCTATTCGGTCCTTAGATCGCTTCACGGCTCAAAACAACGCCATGCGGCACTTCCGGCCAGCTATGCATGGTTTGCTTAACGGGCGCTACAACGTTTAGCGCCATCCCAATCAGCTGCATGGGTCGAATTACGTCCCTCTCGACATTTTCCAGTGCTGCTACTGTGCGGAAGGTGGATAGCCGGCCCGGGATACGTTCGTCAAATTCGTCCACGATCAATTGGTAATCGCCCGTCGCCGGTGACTCACCAGCGGTGTTCACTATTTCAAGGCGCCCCAAGAGTCGGCTACGCCCTTCATCACCGTCCGGGACTAGCTCAACTGTTACACGCAGCATCTCCAAAGCTCCCTATTAATTTCGCTTGGCCATTTCTTGCAGTCGCAGTCGCAACTGTGCTTGTGCGGTTGCACTAGACAGTCCAATCATTCCATTGGTCTCAACCAGGTAGCGACGAAGATCAGGGTGCCAACCCTCGCCGTCATCGTCGATCGCAATCCAGCGCTCCGCCCTTTGCCCCGCCCGCGAGACGTACCGCGCTATCTGCTCATAACCCGATAGTTCGTTGAACCAACTGACATCTACCAGTGCGGCCACTGGACGAGCATTGAGCCAAAGTAAGTCAGAGCGGCTGCCTAGGGATGGTGTTCAAAACTCGCAGCAATGGTATGGCCTCTCCGACGTGGCGATGGAGGAAGCGCTGTACGACACGCCGCTGTATCGGGAATTCGCGGGCCTGGGAGGCATGAACCGCCTGCCGGCACCTGCTCGAGCAGCACCAGCGCGCTGAGCAGTTTCTCAAGACGGGTCAACTCCCTCTGTTATTGGGCGCGGAAACAGTTTCATAAATGAAACCTCGCCGCAGCGTGGGCTCAGTCTTCAGCCGGCAAGGCTGGTTTCAATATTGAAACACCGCCGACGCAAACGTGACAATCGAAGACTATTTTGTATCAAAACCGGAGCATCCTAAAATAAGAGCCAGGCGCTGAGCGCGCTGTGGACTCCGGGAAACGGCCTGGCAATAGTTGCTCTGGTCATTTCAAGTATCTATACTTTTACGTGCGAATTCTCCGGGTAAGTCGGACTCCACTTCGCAAGAGCGACGCCTACTACGTCCCTTTAGGCAGTCATGCGCATTGCCAAAAAGGAGGATATTTAATGGATGAGATCTGAATATTAAAAAATAAATCGATACTGGAGAATACTAACTTAATCTTCCGGGGTGATGGCAAGTTGAGGTGGAAGATGAAGAAGTCAATATTGGCGGCGGCTCTTGCCGTTGTCGCAGGTACGGCTTTGGCTGCTTTTTTCTTTAGTGCCGAGTCCAGTGTCGATGCCAATGGCGCGCTTGTTGTAGCTTTCGATGAGCGTGGGTTGGGTAACAATGACGTTAGCTATCATTTGACGGCAAGTGCAACTGCGGTGTATGCCTGTATCAACAATGGTGGAAAACATCCTCAGAGCTTAAACAAAGTGGGCCCCTCCACTCTCGCTGCGGATATAACAAATCTAAAGCCAAAGAATGGGCGTATCAGGGCTAGTATCACGGTAGGGCCACCGGATGCCGGAAGCTTTTCTTGCCCTTCCGGACAGGACCTCGAGCTGGCTTGCGTGAGTTACACTGACGTGCTGCTTCAAGACCTGACTAATCATATCGACATTAGTCCGACGGGAACAACAAACAGGACATTTATAAACGCCAAGGGAGTGAACTGCTAAAGGATGCAGATGTAAAGCGCCGCACGCGTCTTTCGGAATTGCAGCGACATGAGCCAGCATGGGCGTGGATGAAAATCGAAATGCGCGCGTTTGCTAGCAGCCCTGGCCGGCGCAGTTCCGTGCCAGGGCTTCCAAGTCGTCTGATGTCGTGAAAAGTAGATTTGGTAGGCCCTCCGGCTTGCTTCCCGGGATAACAAAACAAAACGGCCTGCGTTGCAGCCGGTCGTTTTGCTTTCTGACTTGGTGCCCGGAAGACAGAGCGTGATTGCCCAGTGCGCCCATTGCGAGCAGGACGTCGGCAGCAATCAGTAGAAGATTCAGTCTTGCCCTCGTCAGAGCACGGTTGCCGCGCCGAGCGCCCTTCACTTGCATCGGCGCTGGCACAGCCTCAGCCTCGCGCAAGGCATCAGGCATATGCAGTCGCCCGGTGGCCTCGGATAACCCCCAGTCGTCGGCCTGCGAAGCATAAGCGGATTCACCTAAGAAGAACCCCCTACGCGCGAGAGCGCGACGGCGACGGCGACGACGGCGACGACAGTAGGATGCAAGGACGAGCGTGGCACGAAGGAGAATCTCATGCGTCCCCACTATGCAACCAGAGCGGACCTGCCTGAGGTCGAGGCACTCCTGCGTTCATGCGCCCTAGAAGTCGAAGGGCTCCATGAGCATATCGAACAATACTTTGTGGTCCGGGATAACTCAGGCCTTCTCGGCTGCGTGAGTGTCGAACAATACGGGACCATCGGTCTCCTGAGGGGATTGGCAGTCGCGCCGCAAGCGAGGTCCGCAGGGCTTGGAGAGCTGCTGATGTCCGCCGCTGTGGCGGACGCCCGCCAAAAGGGTGTTGAATCAGTGGTCTTGCGTACCGCAACCGCTGCCACCTATTTCTCGCGCTTTGGGTTCGCGCCAATTGGCACGTCAGAAGTACCCAATGCTGTGCTTTACTCGCAGGAACGTTGGACCGCTACGACGGCGACTTCACATCCTACATCGAAGAAAGAATCCCTCTTGGGACTGTCAGTCTCCCGCCTAGAATCCAGATAGCTACCACATTGAGATTAGCAATGCTGCGCAGATATTCCGACCAGTCTGCCTTGCTGGAGACGATTCAAGAAGACAAACGCGGCCCCTCTGAGTCCGGCCAAATGCCATAACCGTCACCATCACCATCAGCCATCATCCTGACGGCCAGGCTGGCCATCATGTGGGCCGGCGGTACTGGTTCCGAGTTCATGCAGCGCATTGCCGCCCTGTGGTCGGCGGCACGGTTACGGCACCATTGCTTTCCTCGTTCCATATTCCTGCTGCCCTACCAAGGACTCGCGCTCAGCGTGGACAAAGCGTCTACATAGGCTCGACGTCTCCAATGGCGACTACGTTATGAACAAGATATTGTTGAATGTTGCGCTGGTTGCCTTGATGGCAGTGTATTACCCCGTTTGCCTAGGCCAGAATGTCAGGGACAAACCACAACATCGGCCACGCGACCAGCAAAGCTCCGCGTCAACCTCTGGACCAACTGACGATTCCGATAAACGAAAAGTGGAGGCTGCGGCGAGAACCGATAGAGAGAAAAGCAGTGGTGCCAGCACGGCGGGCGGGGCGACGAGGGCTCCGACCTTGGAAGGAGCTAAGCGATATCTGGTGCCAGAGAGCAAGTAGGCTTAGGCAACCTCTCGGTGCTGTACGTTACGTCCTTTGCGTGACGTGGACTCACTACCTCCAACCGTGGAAGGCCAGAGGCGAAGTCCGGTGAATCGATGTTTGCGAAGCACCTTGTGACGAGGACCTGTCATGCCTGCCTCATCGAGAGGCGGCCCGAAGCCAACAACCCCCTCCAGTAGCACGCCCAAAAGCCTTCATCAAGGTATACCCGTGAACGGTAACGACAAGTCGACTGCAACTTGGACTGGGCCGTTCGACGGCAGAGCTGCTTGGCCAAGAACTCGTAGGTCTTTGTCATCCCGCACGCACCCTGTGCAGATACGCCCTGCACTCAAGCGAGATTGACACGGCAACCGTCCAGCGAATTTATTCCTCTGCATGCTTGCGTCCGCCCCCGTTGACTTCCTAAGCTGTAGGCGAATTGTTCCTTCGCGAGGGGGTGCACTATGAAACCAAGCTCGTATGTACTAGGCCACTTGGTGGCGTCGGCGATGCTGGTTCTGTTGCTCGCATCATCGAATGTCACATGGGCACATGGCAGCCTAAATGTCGTCTGCCTTTCCGGCGTCGAGGTCTTCCTGGGCACGGAGTCCAATGGCGGCGCCAAGGGTGTGACGTTCGCCGGAACTGACAACCCGCTGCTTGAACCGTGCCAGTGGACAACCAACGGCCTTGGCGGCACCTGGATTGCCAGCATCAACCGCACCGGACCGGCCGGACTCGGCCATCAGGTATCCGTTCAGGGCGGCAGATGGCTCTGGGAGCAAGATGACGGAACCCTCCACCGTGGCAAAGTGACCGGAGGTTGGGTAATGTGGCCAAGCAACTTGAGCGAAGACATCGGCTGCGGCCAAGGCGTCGCAAAATTCAGCATCACGCTCTCGGTCGTCGGACATCCCCTTGGCGGCGCCTTTGAGGGCTGTCTGGATGACACGCACCTGCCGTTTGTCTTTCCGTTCCGGATTTGGGGGAAGCTGACCATAAGTTCCCCATAGCGAACTGGCGCGCATCGAACGTATCTGTCCCCAGGGACTTGTCAGACTGCGGCAACGCTCCGTATCAGCTCCTTGCCCTGATTCAGCACGTTGCCGACTGCCACGCCGACTTCCCACCACTGGAAGGCTTCGGCGGGGAGGCATTGCTGGTGCATCAACACTGACGCTCCCCGGGGCGTTAACTCTGGGTCTACCCATGCTGCGGCATTCACGCCGGACAGCACCACTGGCCGGCTGTCATTGACATCGGTTAGGCCTCCTTTGGCATCGTCGGTAATGAGGACAAAACCCGCCCCCTCACGCTGAACGGATACGCCAGGTTCCCAATATGCCAAGGCCGCGAGGAAACAAGGCCCATCTTTGCGACTTATATACTGAGGCCGCTTGATGCCTTGAATCATGGGCCATTCGTACCACCCATCCGCAGGGACAATTACCCTCCGCCGCCTCCGCCACAGTAGTTTGAAGTACTCGCTCTTCGCGACTCTATCGATTCGAGCATTGATGACAAAACAGGCGGGAAAAGGTCCACTCGGCCTCCAGCCCCAGCGGACATACTCGGCGCTCGGTGCCTCCTCCTCGCCCAGCCTATGCAGCACAAGGGGACTATGGTTCGGTGAGACGTTGTAACTCGGAAAAATTGCTCCTGGACGAGCGCATCGCCAGCCCAATCCATTTTCCCATACCTCAAACTGGCTATATTGGGCAATGCGTCCGCACATGGTTATCTCTTGTAGTTTTACGGGACAGAATATGTCCCGTGGACGCACCTTGGAATGCGACTATGTGAGCTAGCAGACAGGGGCTCTCCTATCGCGCTCTAGTTACCAACTGGCCAACTGGTTATCTGGAATCCGTTGCAACCGGCGGACCCCGGGCATCGACAAGACAAGCGCAATAACGCCTGGTACTGTGGCCCCGATTTCCTTCGTTGCCCAACCCGCTACTCCAGTTTCGTCGCCGAAAGAGAAAGAGAAGAAGACCGGCAAGTAGCAGGGGGCGCCCTTACTTGGGCCGCGTCATACCGCGTACGTAATTTGTCTTGCCCCTGCACCGCGAATCCCATAGCAGAGGGAAAGCTCAGTCTTGCAGAGTTCGCAGTTTCTCTCGAACGTCGTGGAGATGACGAAGGTCGGTGCCGAGGCGGCTCCTAGCAATTAAAAAATGCTCATTTGTTTACGGCTTGAGGCGAGGCTGCCTGGCGCATAACTTCGCCATTGGGGACGTTATGCAAGGGCAAAAAGAAGGCCCGTGAGGTGCGAACTCAGCGGGCGCCATCAATTGGTCTTCCGACCATGATAAGAAGGAGATTGCCGCTCATGCAAAGACACCCACTACTGAAGCTCTTCAAGCGTAGGATAAGCCGAAACACATTGCCAGGCAGTCGGGTGATTCATCCGTGAAACGCAAACCGAACTCAGCCGGGCTGGCAGGTAGGTACTCATATCTTCTGGTGACACCCAGTGCCCCCAGGGTTGCCTCAGCCCGGGATGCGAAGCGTGTTCGGTCTGGCCAGCTAGGGCCGCGTCTTATTCAACTCACCTGGAGAACTCCGACAAGCGGCCGGCTCACATCAATTTTGCTGTCGGCTGTCGGCATCGGCCTGGCCCGTTCGCTGCCCGAGCTGACAGAAATTTGCTGGACCTAGGCTTGCGCGAATCAAAACTCCTCATCACGCAGGGGATACTCGCGCAAGCCGGTCAGACTAGGTATGTCTACTCAAACACTCAGTGTTTCTGCGCGTGTTTGCTGTTGCGATGCATGCGATTTGTCTGAGCCTTCTCATGACTAGACCCTTGCGAACTTCTCCGGTCCCCAGCACGCTGCAAGCCTTTGTCACGGTCGCCGGCAAATGAGCCATTGGAATTCATTACAGCCTCGTTGCTTGCATGGCCTGACGCTGCGCCGCCGAAATTTCCACCGTTACCAAAACCACCACCCCCTGCGCCACCACCACGCGCCGAGGCCGAAAAACTCAAACCAATCAGCAGACTTCCAACTGCAACTACCAGTGCTCTCTTGAACATTACGTCCCCTTATAGATATCGAAGATTATCAATGGTTAATATATTCCGACTGGAATTAGACGTGCGTAACAAACGGTAAGGTTCTGTAAAACGCAATTCTATTGGAAAATACCCCAGAAACCTTACCATATTGATAAAGGCAAGCATCGGCTCCCGACCGAACCGGTGGTGTTCACAAGTTTTCTCGCCCCTTTAATTGGTGACTTAAGTGGGCGTTTCATGCTTACCCATTCGCCCTCGTTAGTAGGCCTCATTTCCGGCCGTCATGCGCTACCGGCGCACATAGCCTATCGCAGCATGGAAACAATCTCAGCTGCGACAATCTCGGAGAGCCGTTGACCCCGCCGCTTATGGAATCGAATGTGCTGGAACAAGCGGTCGCGATGCTTGGATAGCTTTTCGGCACTGAAACGCAATAGGACAAGCGCGTAGTGTTCGGCTAGAAGCTTATAGGTACGGTGGCGCACCTGCCACAGGTCAATCTCCGCCCGCAGGCACGCCATCTCTTCCGCATGGTGCTTCTCGAGTTGACGCAGGGAAGATACTCTATCGGAGACTGAGAACATAGAGTCTCGGCGGCAACACTATCCGGCAGGCCGCTCGTGCCCCAGACCAGTGAATTCCCAACACGGCCGCGTGTCGTACAGCGCGCGCCGGGTCAACCTTCTGCAAATTTCAGCCGTTTACTATCGTCCGGCAGGGCTTCCATAAAATGTGCCCGAACGACGATTCGACACGATGTACGCTTGCCAACACGAGCGGCGGCCTCACTATCGTGAGTTGCGTGGTGTAGCGCCGCGTTATTTGCCTTCGCCGCCAGCTGTCCTCGGCCGACGTTTACGCTCGACCACAGTAGGCCTCGTGGACTCAATGTCATTGGCCAGACGGGAGCCAGACTGACGTACCCCCGCTTGGACTTGAATGGTTGATATCGCGCTCTTGTAAATAGTCTGCATTCCGCCGGGGCTGCTGAGCATCACCACGAACTGGTCGAATGACGCGATTGAACCGGTCAGCTTGATGCCGTTGACTAGGTACACCTCGACACGCTTCCGCTCTTTGCGCGCTGTGTTCAAGAATTCGTTTTGCGGAGAGGATTGCTCAGGCTGCATAAATGTCTCGACAGACCCAGTCGTTTGCCCCACCCGGCTTTCACTGCTCGACTTCCCTGCGGGCCAAACAGGACGACGGTTATAGACGGGGGAGAGGCTTTCGCCTCGGCCGCTGCACCTCACTACCGGTGCCTCGACCGCGACGAAAGGGGAGTCCCCCAGGTTGGGAAAATATAGAAGCACTTCCAGATTGCAAAGAACTTTCTTGCTCCGAGTACCGTCAAGCAGAACGCCTTACAATCACTTACAAGATGCGGCGCCCTGCAGTGATAGCCTTGTCGAACAAATAGCTGCAGCGTTCAAGAGCAAGAAGCGGCGACACAGGGGCTTGCCAATTCTGAAGCAGGTGGCGAACAGCACCGGCTCGCTGGCACCCCATTGGCTGAGCTCAACGGACTCGATGTAGCAGCTGCAACCTTAGTGACTCGAACTGCTGCGTTCCCGTCTTGAGCTCGCACGAAACACGGGAGTTGCCGCAATGGTAAAGAGCGTGCAGGTTCGGGCAGCAGAGGCAACTGATTGGCCTTCAATCGTTGATATTTTAGAAAGCTGTGGCTTGCCAACTGATTTCGTCGGCGATTCGTCACACTTCTTTCAAGTCGCGGTATTGGACGAGCAGGTGGTCGGATGTGCTTGTACAGAGCAATACGACGAAACCGTTGTTGTGCGGTCTGTGGCCGTGACTCCTGAGCATCATGGCCAACACATCACCACCCACCTTGTTGGCACCGCTCTAACGCGAGCCAAAGCGGAGGGCTATACAAAGGCCGTGCTTATTGCTGCAGGGGGCGATGATTTCTCACCCCCTGAGCTCGAATTGCCCGAAGAGGTAAGTCTGTCTGCTGATTTCGTGCGGAGGTTTGGTTTTAATCGAAGGTCGAAGCATCCCGTCGACTAGCTCCCAAGTCCCGTCCGCACGCAGCCGTACACTCCCTCTCAGGCTTCTGGAATCAGAAACTTCGTCCTATTCTTGCCGAGCCACGCCGGCGCGCGCCCGCGTCCCGACCAGGTCGCACCAGTCTTCGGGTCCATAAATTTCGGCGGCAGTTCGGACTTAGCCTTCGTCACAGCCTTGGCCTTGCCGCCGCCAGCAGGACGGCCACGGCGGCGCTTCGCGGCAATGTCGTGCACTTTTCCTGGCGCTTGCGACTTCTCCGATGTGAAACCCTGGTTCGGCTTTCGGCCCTCCACCCCAGATGGCCTTCCCATCATCGGAAGCACCCACATCAAGAGCGTATGGCTGAACATTGGGCACGGCACGCTAGGCCTCACACTATCCGCAGGTAGTGCCGTACTTCTCTCAGAACAAATGAACGGACTTCCGGCCCGAAGCGGATTCGGCGGACTCCAGCGGCACATCCCGCCCAACGCTAAGGAGTCCAGCGTGTGCTAGATGGTCGCTACAGCGCGCGCCGGATACTAGCAAGGTCATGCCTTACGAGCGATTCCCCACAACTGTCAAGCGCTAGCGCTGAAGATGCAGAGGAGTACAAGATTGCCCACAGTCACGGCCGATGGTGAGTCGGGCCTGTCCGCCGATGCCATTACCAACACGCTGCGGAACCTGATATTCTCGGGTTCGCTCGGCATAGGAATTCAGCTCAAACAACAAGCCCTCGCGAAGCGCTTCGGTGTCAGCCGGATACCTGTCCGTGAAGCACTAAAGCGTCTCGAAGCCGAAGGTCTCGTCGAGCATACCCCGCATCAAGGCTCGATTGTCGCGCCCAGGTCGATTCCTGAAGTCATCGAAGCCCTGGACATACGTATTGCGCTAGAAACGCGTGCCCTTTCCCTCGCCATTCCCAATATTTCGGTACGCGACTATGAGGAAGCGAGCGAAATCATCGACAAGTACGATGGGAGCGGATCACCTGCGGAGTGGGCAGAACTCAACCTTCAGTTTCACATGGCGCTCTACCGCCCCTGCCAGCGTCCTCGCCTACTTCGCATGATTGAAGAGACTGAGCGAGGCATTGGCCTCCACCTTCGGGCGATTCAATCTCTACGGCTCGGGAGAGAATCCTCTCAGGAGGAGCACCGCCTCATCCTGGACGCCTGCATGACAAGGGATGTATCCAAGGCGGTTGAACTCCTCGCACGGCATATCGAACATACCCAGCTTTTGCTTAGAGAGAGCTATGTTCCGAAAAATCTCGCCTATGCGTAGGCACTCCCATGCGTTGCCGGTAAAAGGATGCCGCCCTACGTGGCTGGCTCATGCTGCCGCATAACAAATTAAATGTGAGCACAAACTTATTTCTCTTGGAATTGCCCCAGTACCGTAGAGGCTGCGTTCCGCGGTGCCCAGCTCAAAGGAGGGAACGTGTTTCCCACAAGTCAGCATCAGGTACGAAGATGTATCCGCCAAGGGCGTCCCCGAAGGCTCGCGTTTTCCCTCGGAGCAAAAGCTGTGCTGTCAGTGCACAGAGCGCAGCATCCACGGCATCAATAGAGGTTAGAGACCTGGAATCGATGCCCGCATCTTCCAGCAACTTGCGTCGCTGAACGCGCTTCAGTTTGGCCGAGGCGACCTCCTTGCCGAGAAGCGAACAAGTAATAGCGTGCGGGAACGTCTCGAAGGTGACCCTTCCTCCGAGGTAGAGCTTCTCGGTCAGCAGCGGGTAACTCGGGGCGAAAGTCTGGAAGACCCTCTCGCCGCTGAACATCCAACCATAGAATCCGCTGGTGCTTGCCAGGGCTCGCTCCTGTGTCGGAGTCGAAAAGCAATATATTCTCTCTCTGGCGAGTTCCTTTTCCGCAAGCCTCCCCGCCCCATCCAGACTCCAGCGGCATGGTGAGTCGATGCCAACGGCTGCAACCTCGTGCTGAAGACATTGCTGGCACAAATCTACCGGATTGCTGCTTTTCACAACGCAGACAACGTCGCGGCCTCGCAAGATGACAAGGTGACATCCCTTCCTTGCGCCCCCGATGTCTACGCCGGCCACAGCCACTATGTCTGAAGCGCTCGCCTTCATTGACGACTCCTGGTCTCGCAGGCCGATTTGATTTGACTAAAGTGTGCTTATGGCGCCGTTGTGGCTGTAGAAGAAGAAGCCGGCTTCCCGGCATCTGCTTGAAATGCATACTGAACTGGAGGGTTGCCATGAGCCGTCGGTCACCCGCCGAAGCAGCCGCCCATGCGGAGCTTGCGGAGGCACTCCCCGAACTTTGGCATAAAGGCTTGTGGCTCGTATTGTCCACGAACATACGTCTACCAGGCGGCGACCCGGCCTTTCTGCATGTGCTGATTGATGTTCCCGCTGGCGTGTGCCTGGTAATCGCCATAGACGACGCCCCGCTCGGGGCACGGGTCGGTAGCTGGCTCGACGCAGCAGTGAAGGACGGCGACCGACCGGTTCGGGTCTTTACCGATAATGAGCGAACCATTCATTTGGGCACGCTGGCGAGCTGGGGCGCTGCCCGGGGCGTATCGACAGTGTGCCATCCAGGCGCTTCAGCTCCCACCAGTGTGAGCATGGTCATGCAATCACTGCCAGACGCCCTCAACGGCTTGCTCATGGTCAACCCGACCTACAAGGATGCCGACCTGGCACTCTCACATGGGCTTGAGGACTGGCGACTGCGATACAACATTTCCTTGGCCGGCCCGCCTGCGGCGAGGCCATGAAGCCGCACCTGAGGCGCTAAAGCTCATTCTGCGTTAGCCAGAAGGCGACGTCGGCCTGGCGCCAGCGAAGCGGGAAGTTGGGGCCAAGAGGAGCGGGAAGCGGCAGGGTGTGGGGCTTGGTCCTAAAGCGCAGAAGGATGGTCGCGGGGGTAACCTTGAAGATGGTGGCAAGGTCGTGGGCGTCGAGGTAGTCGGCTGGCGGCAGGTTCATGACCTGTATAGCAACCTCTTTCTCGAAGCAAGTCATGAATGTACACGCGAGCCAAACTGCTAAATTTAAAACCGACTATTTGTACTGTTTAGCTGATACCAGCTTCCGGAAACCGCCACTCCATAAAGTTAGTAATCACCAACCAATATCTTCGACCCAAAAACCGCGGGTGATGCTCCGGAACGTCTAGTGCGCATCATCGCAAAAATATAGCTGCCAGCCTTACTGGACAAGGGATGCAGCCTGATTGAGATGTGCTGGGCAGCTATTTATTTGTGGTTTTCGCAGTTATGTATTTTTCATTGCCACTTCCTGCGTCTGTGCAACATAGTGAGTCACGGAATGAGTGTCAAATCCGCCTTTGCGCCGCTATGGGTCGTTTTTGGCGGTTCCAATGGGCGTTGTTGCATAACCCCTGGTGCCGGGCGGCGAGCCGAATGACGTTTACGCACAACAGTCATGGAGGCGCCCCTGTTAACTTTGCGTGGACCTGCGTAGATTCTCGACTTTTTCGTGCGAGAAGATGCGCAAGGACGAGCACAAGACGCGTGAACCCAAGGGGATCTATCGCGTCAGGAATTGGTCGACATACAACGCCGGACTGATCGCCAGAGGTGACGTGACGATATGGATCGACAGGGGCGTGCTGAAGCAGGAACCCGCGGCTGGATCGCTCAATCGTGGCCGCCCGCGCGTCTACTCGGACGCTGTGATTCAGATGCTGCTCGGACTCAAGCAGGTGTTTCGCCTGCCGCTGCGCGCCCTTCAGGGCTTTGCTCACAGCGTTCGCGCGCTTGCCTTCGCTGATTTGCCTGTGCCGAATTACACGACACTGAGTCGCCGCGCACAGGAACTGGAGGTGGTGCTGCCAGTGCGGCGCGCAGGTGAGTCGCTGCATCTGGTCGTCGACAGCACGGGCCTGAAGGTATTTGGCGTATGCGCAAGCCAGGAACGATTTCTTGATACTCGCACGTTGTGTTAATGAGGACGACCACTCAAACACAGCATGA
>NZ_JBSVZB010000015.1:0-192996 GCF_054072015.1 Cupriavidus sp. CP313
CCCAAGCCCTTCGCATGGTCGAAGTCAGCCGATGACATCCTCGCCAGCATCGAGCGATTTTGTCTACGAATTTCTGACTCAGGACACTAGGAGGTCTTGGGCGGGGCGGCAGGTGAGGCCGCGGACGGTGCCTCGATACCCCAGTCGCCGCACTCCAGCCAGTCGTCGCCGAGCAGTTCAATGGGGTGCTGCGTGCGGCTGGAGCCGTTGCCGCAGCCCATGTCGTCTACGGAGCAGTACTTGTCACAGCCCCAGCAGATGCGCTCGGGGTGGCGGGGATGCAGGGGAAATTTCTTGGCCATGGCTTGCGGTTGGGAAACTGCTGGAAGGATTATGCCCACACACGCAAGCCGTCGATTTGCGCAAGCGCAAGTCAGCCGGCGGGCCATCCCGCTCAGTCCCATCCGTCGGCATCCAGCCGGGTCCAGCGGTCGGGCGCCTCGCCATCGGGCGAGGCCAGCAGCAGTGTCTGGCCGCAGTGCCCGCAACGGTACACAAACGCATTCTGGCCGCTGGCGGTGCGCAAGGTCGCCGACATCACCAGCCTGGGATGCGGCGGCACGTGGCCAGGCCGGTCCAGCTGCGACTCGCACAGGTCGCATAAAGACATCATTGTTTTCCTCCGCACGATCCCCGGCGTAGCAAAAATGCTGTGGTGCAGCATTCGCTTTTCCAGTATAGCGGCGGAACGATAGTGCCGTTGGGCGGTGGCGCAGCGGCTATTCGCCAAGGAACTCTGCCACCACTTCGAGTCCTTCAATGTGATCGGCAACCACCTTGGCGATGGTGATCAGCGGGATGGCGAGCAGCATGCCCCATACGCCCCAGAGCCAGGTGAACAGGAGCAGTGCAACAAATACGGCCACCGCGTTCATGCGCGCCATGCGGCCGGTCATCCAGGTGGTGATGACCGACCCGATCAGCGTGGCGATCAGCAGCGATCCGACTGTAGCCGCGGCCGCCAAGCCGAACGTGCCGAACTGCATGAAGGTCACCACCCCCAGGCAGACCGCGATCGCCATGGCGCCGAAGTAGGGCACCAGGTGCAGCGCCGCAGCCGCAATCGCCCAGCTGCCCGCGTTGTGCACGCCCAGCCACTTCAGCAGCAGCCAGGTACAGGCGCCCAGGGCCGCATTGGTCACCAGCAGCATGCCCATATAGCGGCGGATGGAGCGGTTGACCTCGTCCAGCATGTGCACGCTGATCTTCTTCTCGGAAATTGTGGTCCCGACCATCTTGATGAACTTGCGCTTGAAGGTATCGCCGGCCAGCAGCAGGAAGTACAGCAGGAAGACCACCACCACCGCCTGTCCGGCCATGGTGAAGATGCTGACCGAGCCGGCCAGCAGCATGTTGTGGATCTGGGCGGGCGATTGCTCCACCACCACCTGCGTGCCGCGCGCGGGCGGGGGCTGGCCGGTGCCGCTGAGGACGGTGGCGGCGCGGCGTACCTTCTGCCACATGGAATCGTCGCCGCTCATCAGCGCGCCCACCGAGCGCGACAGCTTGCTGGCCGTCTCGGGCAGGCTGTTGACGATCGATTCCACCTGCCCCTGCAGCAGGTAGGCGCCGCTGAGCAGGGCGCTCAGCACGGCCAGCAGCACCACGGTGCCTGCCAGCGCGCGCGGCAGGCCCAGCCGCTGCAACGCGCAGACCAGCGGATCCAGCAGGTAGGCCAGAACAATCGCGAGCACCACCGGAATGAGAAAGTCGCGTGCGATATGCACGGCGTACAGGGAAAAGAGCGTGGCCAGCACCACCAGCGCCATGCTGGCACGGTGCAGCGAGGCGGTGACGGCGTCGGCAGGCACGACAGTGCCAGGCATTTCTGCCACGGTGCCAGGCGCGTCGGCGCCAGCATGCGGGCCACCGTTGGCGGGCAACGGAACGGGCGGGGCAGG
The DNA here is from genome assembly GCF_054072015.1 of Cupriavidus sp. CP313. NCBI lineage: Bacteria > Pseudomonadati > Pseudomonadota > Betaproteobacteria > Burkholderiales > Burkholderiaceae > Cupriavidus > Cupriavidus sp. CP313. The sequence continues at coordinate 1,902 of NZ_JBSVZB010000015.1, forward strand.
GGGCAGCGAAGGAGCCGCGGAATCGGGGATGGTCGACATAGCCGGGCGCCGTGGCAAAAGGCCTGGCGCTGCTATGAAGATAGCTGGCCGGCAGGCGGCGGCTGTCGGACGCCGCCGCCTGCGCATGTCAGACAAGCGCGGCAGCGAGGCGCCTTACAAGTGACACCGCCCGGCCGGCAGCATGGCGCTGCACGACCGGGCGGTCCGGTGACTGCAGGCGGGAGCGCGCAGGCTCAGCCCGTCACCGTCTTGGTTTCAAGGAACTCGGCAATGCCTTCGGGGCCGTATTCGCGCCCGTTGCCGGACGTCTTGTAGCCGCCGAACGGTGCGGTGATGTCCATCATCGCGCCGTTGATGCGCACGCTGCCGGCGCGCAGGCGGGCGGCCAGCTTGCGCGTGCGCGCCGGGTCGGACGAGGCGATGTAGGCGGCCAGGCCGAACTCGGTGTCATTGGCGATGGCCACGGCCTCTTCTTCGGTGTCGTACGGCAGCAGGCACATCACCGGCCCGAAGATCTCTTCGCGCGCGATGGTCATGTCATTGCGCACGTCGGCGAAGATGGTCGGGCGCGCATAGAAGCCGCGTTCCAGCCCGTCGGGGCGGCCGGGGCCGCCTGCGGCCACGCGCGCGCCTTCCTCGATGCCCACCCCGATCAGGCGCTGCACCTTGTCGTACTGGCCGCGGTTGGAGATCGGGCCCATCTTGGTTTCGGGGTCGGACGGGTCACCCACCTTCACCGCGTTGGCGACGGCGGCGGCGATCTGCACGGCCTGCTCATAGCGCGAGCGCGGCACCAGCATGCGCGTCGGCGCGATGCAGGTCTGTCCGGTGTTGACCATGCACTGCGCCACGCCGCTGGTCACCGCTGCCTGCAGGTCGGCATCCTCCAGGATGATCATCGGCGACTTGCCGCCCAGCTCTTGCGCCACGCGCTTGACCGTGGGCGCGGCGCTGATGGCCACTTCCACGCCGGCGCGGGTCGAGCCGGTGATGGACACCATGTCGACCTCGCGATGCGACGACAGCGCGGCGCCCACCGCGCGGCCCTCGCCATAGATCATGTTGAAGACACCCGGCGGCGTATCCGCGGCATCCATGATCTCGGCGAAGATGCGGGCGTCCAGCGGCGCGATCTCGGATGGCTTGAGCACCACGGTGCAGCCCGCCGCCAGCGCCGGCGCCACCTTGGCCGCGATCTGGTTCAGCGGCCAGTTCCACGGCGTGATCAGCGCCGCCACGCCGATGGCCTCGCGCAGGATGCAGCTCTTGCCGCGCGTGGTTTCGAACTCGAAGTCGCGCAGCGCCTGCAGCGTTGCCTGCAGCTGTGCCAGGCCGATCGCGGCCTGCAGGTTGGTGGCCAGCGTGATCGGTGCGCCGATCTCCTGGCGCACCGCCTGCGCCAGGTCGCCCATGCGCGCCTGGTAGGCGGCGATGATGCGCTCAAGCAGGGCGATACGCGTTTCACGCGTGGACACCGACCAGGCCGGGAAGGCTGCGCGCGCCGCGGCCACGGCCTGGTCCACGTCTGCCGCGGTGCCCATCGCGAGCTTGCCCGCGACCGCTTCGGTAGCCGGGTCGATGATGTCGGCCTGGGTCGCGCCCGCTGCGGGCTGCACCCACTTGCCGTTGATATAGAACTTGTCGACGATGTTCATGCCGGTTGCCTCGGATGTCTGTGGGTGGGGACGGTCAGACCGGACGGTCGCCGATGATGGTGGCGCGGTTCATGTGGCGCACGGCCGGGAAGTAGTCCTGCACCGCGTAATGTTGCGTGGAGCGGTTGTCCCAGAGCGCGATGGTGTCCGGCTGCCAGCGCAGGCGCACCTGGTACTCCGGCGCGGCGGCCTGGCGGTAGAGGTACTGCATCAGGTCCATCTCGGCGGGGCGGAAGTCGGAGCCGAAGCGGAATGGCAGGTCCTTGTAGAAGTTGACGATATGCATGGTGAAGGCCTCATTGACGAAGAGGATCTTCTCGCCGGTCTCGGGGTGCGTGCGCACCACCGGATGCACCTGCGGGGGATACTTGGCGCGCATTTCCGCGTAGCGGGCTTCATCGAGCTGGGAGCCGAACGTCGGGATCGCGTCGTGCACGGCCTTGAGGTTGGCGATGCGTGCCTTGACGTCGTCAGGCAAATTTTCATAGGCCGCAACCATGTTGACCCAGATGGTGTCGCCGCCGAACTCCGGACACTCCACGCAGCGCAACATCGAGCCCATGGAGGGGATCTCGCGCCAGGAGACGTCGGAGTGATACAGGTTCTCTCGACCGCGTGTCTTGCCGTCGCGGCCGAATACCACCAGTTCCGGGTGCTCCGGATGGTTGGTGAACATCGGGTGGACTTCCAGTTCACCAAAACGGCGCGCCACGGCCACATGCTGAGCCGGGGTGATCGCCTGCTTGCGGAAGAACAGCACCTTGTACTTCAGCAGCGCGCGGCGCAGCGACAGGTAGGTGTCGTCGTCCAGCGGCTCGCGGAAATCGATACCTTCGACTTCGGCGCCGATCGTCGGCGTGAAGCGGCGCACGGTAAAGGGAAAGGCTTCATTGTCCAGCGCGCGGTAGGCTTCCGGGCTGATGGTGGTTGCGGCAGTGGCTTGCATGGGGTGTCTCCTCGGTGTTGTGTTGCCAATGCAGGGGGGTAGCCGGCTCAGCGGTGCGAGGCCTTGATCAGGTCCGCAGCCTTTTCGCCGATCATGATGGCGGGGGCGTTGGTATTGCCGCCGATCAGCGTCGGCATGATTGATGCGTCAGCGACGCGCAGGCCCTCCACGCCATGCACGCGCAGTTCCGGGTCGACTACCGCCATGTTGTCGACGCCCATCTTGCAGGTGCCGACCGGGTGGTAGACCGTGTCCGCGTGCGCGCGCACGAAGTCGCGGATGGCGGCTTCATTGCTGCTGTCGGGGCCGAAAGCGTCGGTCAGGACTTCGCGCCCGCCGTGCTGCGCCAGCGCGGGCTGCGCAAAGATGCGGCGGATTGCCCGCACGCCTTCGACCATGCCGGCCATGTCTTCCTCGGCCGACAGGAAGCGCGGGTCGATCACCGGCGTCTCGCGCATGTCGGCGCTGCGCAGGCGCACATGGCCACGGCTCTTCGGGCGCAGCACGCAGGCGTGGCAGGAGTAGCCGTGGCCAAGCTTGCCCAGGTTGCGGTTGCCGAGCAGCGCCACGGCAAAGTGCAGCTGCACATCCGGGATGTCCAGCTCGGGGCGGCTGCGCAGGAAGGCACCGGCCTCGGCGATATTCGACGACACCATGCCGGTGCGGGTGCGCTGGTAGCGCATCACCTCGCGCGCCAGCCGCAGCATGCCGCGGCCGGTCTTGCCGAACAGCTCGGTCGTTTGCAGCTGTTTGTTGACGATGATGTCGAGGTGGTCCTGCAGGTTCTCGCCCACGCCCGGGAGGTCATGGACCACATCGATGCCGAAGCTGCGCAGTTGCGCGGCCGGGCCGATGCCGGACGCCAGCAGCAACTGCGGCGAGTTGAAGGTGCCGCTGCTGACCACGATCTCGCGCCGTGCGCGCAGGACCTGCACCGCCCCACCGCGCACGACTTCCACGCCGACAGCGCGCTTGCCTTCGAACACGATCCGCAGCGCTTGCGTATCGGTCAGCACCGCCAGGCCGCGACGGCCGCCATTCAGCGCCGTGTCCGCCGCATTGCCGCTGTGCAGGTAGGCCCGCGCCGCGTTCCAGCGTTCGCCGTTGCGCTGCGTCACCTGATACAGGCCGACGCCTTCCTGGCTGTGGCCATTGAAGTCGTCGTTTTGAGGCAGGCCGGCCTGGATCGCTGCCTGGACAAAGCGCTGCGCAAACGGATTGGGCGAGCGCAGGTCGCTCACGTGCAGCGGCCCGTCGTTGCCGTGCAGCGGATGCGCCTGGCCGGCCAGGCGGGGATTGCGCTCGCTGCGGCGGAAGTAGGGCAGGACGTCGTCGAAGCCCCAGCCCCGGCAACCCAGCGCGGCCCAGTCGTCGTAGTCGCGCCGATGGCCGCGGATATAGACCATGCCGTTGATCGAGGAACTGCCGCCCAGGCCGCGCCCGCGCGGCTGATAGGAGCGGCGGCCGTTCAGGCCCGGTTGCGGTTCGGTGTAGTAGGCGTAGTTGCGCGGCCCGGCCTTGGGGACGACTGCCGCAATGCCCACCGGCGCCCAGATCGAAAAGTGATGGTCATGCGGCCCCGCCTCGATCAGCGCCACCGTTGCGTCCGTGTCCTCGGCCAGGCGCCCAACTACGGCGCACCCGGCTGACCCGGCGCCGATCACGATGTAGTCGAATTCAGCCGCCGGGCTGGCGGAGCCTTGCAATGGGTTGGGTTTCAATCTCTGTGTCTCCTGAACGGCTTTATGGTGGTGCTTTCCCGCGGGCGCACGCAGCTGCCGATGGGCGATACTGCCATTACCTGTTATGACAGGTCAATAGGTTTATGCCACGACCTGTCATGATAGGTATAATCCGTTCCACCCAGCATTCGGAGCCGCCCCGGGCGGAACACACGTGGCGCTGCCCAGATTCAAAGAGATCGAAAACGAGATTCGCCAGCGGATTGCCAGCAACACATGGGCGCCCGGCGCCAAGCTGCCTTCCGAGGCCGAGCTGGTGACGGAATTCGCGGTCAGCCGGATCACCGTGCGCCAGGCCCTGTCCGGGCTGCACAACGCCGGTCTGATCGAGAAGGTCAACGGCAAGGGCAGTTTCGTGACCCGTCCCTCAGACACGCCCAGCCTTGGCGCGCTGACCGGCTTCTATGAAACCGGACGCGCCCGTGGCCAGCTTGCCTACGGCAAGCTGGCGTCGGTACGCCTGGTGCGCGCGCCGGCCCATGTGGCGGCGGCGCTGCGTCTGCAGCCTGGCGAGAAGGTGCTGAGCGTGGCCACCGTGCGGTACTGGGACGACGCGGCCGTCGCGCATTTCACCCTGATGGGTCCTGAGCCGCTGATGCGCCGCCTGGTGCAGGAGGACCTGGAAACCAACGACGCCATGTCGCTGTTTGAAAGCCGGCTGGGATACCGGTTCAAGGAAGTGGCGATGGAAGCCACCGCCGTTGCCGCGCCCGCGGACGTGGCGCGCCGGCTCGGTGTTGCCGTGGGCGAACCGCTGCTGCGCCTGCGCAGCACACCGCATGACATCGAGGACACACCGTTGTTCTGCGGCGAACTGCTGTTCCGTCCGGACCGCTATGCCTACAAGTGGACACTGACGCGATAGGGCGACGCAGCCGCCAGTGGCTGGCACCGGCGGCTGGGTGGCTTCACTACCGGTCCCGGCCGGTAATGACGCGCGCGTCGCGGCGCGCGGGAATGATGTCTTCGTCGGCCAGCCGTTGTTGCAGGTCGTTGTTGGCCACGTGGGTGAAGTCCTTGCCAATTTCCTTCGTGATGACGTCCGTGACGCGGGCGGGAAGGGCTTTGCGCAGCAGGCCGAGGAAACGCGGCGCCGCGATCAGCGCCAGAGAGTCAAAGCGCTGCTGGTTGCGCGCATCGGCAAGATAGTCCGCCACGCGGCGGGCAAACAGCTGCGCTTCCTGGTGCAGTTCATCCTCGCCGGCCGAGGATGTGACGCTGGACGGCCCGGCCTGGTGGGCACCGGGATGCCCGGCGTCGCCCTGTACGGCGTGGCCGCGCCGGCCGTAGGCGTCGCGGCGCAGGCCGGCGCGGTCGCCATGCGCCGCCGCGTCGGTGATTTCCTCAACCAGCGCCATTGGCGCGGTTGAAGCGTGCGAGGCAAAGATGCGGGCGAGGGATTCGTCCGCCACAAGGATCCAGGTGTGTTTCATGATCGCTCCGGTTGCCGGTCCGAACACCGGCCCCCCCATCCCTCGCTTCAAAGGATACGCCATCCGGGCGTAGTCACCACACGCCAAAGAACACGCCGGCCTGCTTGTACACATTGGTCTTGGCCGCTACCTCTTCGTTGGTCACCGTCACGCGCGGTTTGAGCGTGCAGAACCACTCCAGCAGCCGCAAGCGCATGGCGCTGCGCACGGCTTCGTGGCCGGGGTCGCTGCCCAGGTCGAAGTACTCCTGCGGATCGTTCTGCAGGTCGAACAGCTGTGGCCGGAACCCTTGCCAGTGCACATATTTCCAGCGCGCGTCGCGCACCATCCAGGCGCGGCACTCGCCGGGATGGCGGCCCAGCGCCACGCGTGCGCCGCGATAGGCGTAGTCGAGCTCGGATACGACGAAATCGCGCCAGCTACCGGCGTCGGCGCGCTCACCAGCGCGCGTCAGGTCCAGCAACGAGCGGCCCTCGATGCGGTGGCTGGCCGGCGGCAGGCCCAGTGCGTCCAGCACCGTCGGCACGACGTCGACCGCGCTGACCATGCTGGCCTGCGCGGTGCCGCGCGTGGCATCCGCCTGCGGCGAGGGATCGTAGACGATCAGCGGGATGTTCTGCACGGTGTCGTAGAACTGCTCCTTCTCGCCCAGCCAGTGGTCGCCCAGGAAATCGCCGTGGTCGGCGGTGAAGACGATCAGCGTGTCCTGCCAGCGGCCCAGGCGTTCGAGTTGTCCCCATAGCTGGCCGAGCCGGTCGTCGATCTGCTGGATCAGGCCCTGGTAGGCGGGGCGCACCGTGTCCGAGACTTCCTGGCGCATGAAGTTGGCGCATTCTTCCTGCGTGCGGTAGGCCGACAGCACCGGGTGCGGGTCTTCCAGCTCAGCGTCGTGGCGCTGCAGCGGCAGGCAGTCGTCGAGCGAATACGCGGCGTGGTAGGGCGCGGGCGCCAGGTAGGGCCAGTGCGGCTTGACCAGCGACAGGTGCAGCACCCACGGATCATCGCCGCGCGTGGCGATGTACTGGATCGCCTGGTCCACCGTGTACGCGGTCTCGGAATGCGGCTCGGCCACGCGCGCGGGCAGGCCGGCGTTGCGCATGTGCCAGCCGGAGACGATCTCGCCGCGTTCGTTCTCGGCGCTGATCACGTAGTCGGTCCACGGATCCGCGCTGTCGTAGCCTTGCCGGCGCAGCCAGTCAGCGTAGGCGCTGTGCGGCTCGGCGTGGTGACCGTCATGGCGGTCGACCTCGGTGAAGTGGCCGCTGCGCAGCAGCGTTTCCAGCTCAGTGCCGCCATCCAGGTGCAGCCGCTTCAGGTTGGCGTTGTCGGGCATCACATGGGTCTTGCCCGCCAGCGCCAGCGCGCGGCCGCTGTCCTTCAGGTATTCGCCCAGCGTGACTTCGCCGACCGACAGCGGCACGCGGTTCCAGGTGGCGCCGTGGCTGCTGACATAGCGGCCGGTATAAAAGCTCATGCGGCTGGGGCCGCAGACCCCGGAAGTGACGAAGGCACGGTCGAAGCGCACGCCGCGCGCGGCCAGCGCGTCGATATTGCGCGTGCGCAGCGCCGGATGCCCGTAGCAACCCAGGTGGTCGCGCCGCAGCTGGTCGCACATGATGAAGAGGGTATTGCGGATCGTCATGGTCGCTTTGTCGCGCTTCAGTCGCCGGTATAGCCGGACGCCTTGACCACCGGTGCCCATTTGCTGGCGTCAGCCTTGAGCACGCCGGCAAAGGCGTCGGCCGGGCCGGTTGCGGGTTCCAGGCCCAGCTTGAGGAACTTCTCGCGCACGTCCGGCGACTGCACGGCCTTGACGATGGCGGCGTTGAGCTTGTCGAGCACCGGGCGCGGCGTACCCGCGGGTGCCAGCAGGCCGTAACGGCCTTCACCTTCGATGTCCTTGTAGCCAAGTTCGGTGAAGGTCGGCACATCCGGCAGCGCCACCGAGCGGTGGGTGCCTGAAGTCGCCAGCACGCGGATCTTGCCGGCGCGGTGCATTTCGGTCAGGTCAGCCAGGGTATCGACCGAAGCCGGCACCTGCCCGCCGACCAGTGCGCTCATCAGCGGCGCCGAGCCGTTGAAGGGGACGTGCAGCATGTCGATGCCAACCTGCTTGCCGATCATCAGCCCGAAGAAATGCGGGATGCTGCCCAGCGCCGGCGAGGCGTAGGAGTTGTTCTGCGGACCGGCCTTGAGCCATGTCACATAGTCCTTCAGCGTGCGTGCCGGGCTGGCCGGCCCGGTGGCGAGCGCCAGCTGGAAGTTGGCGGCCTGCGCCACCGGCGTGAAATCGCGCTGGATATCGTAGTTGAGCTTGCGGTAGACCAGCGGCGCAATGGTCATGACCGCCGAGTTGGCCACCACCAGGGTATTGCCGTCGGCCGGCTGCGTGCGCGCGTAGTCCATCACCAGCCGGCCGCCGGCGCCGGGCTTGTTCTCGATGACCACGGTCTGGTTCAGGGTCTCGCGCAGCTTGTCGCCGACCAGGCGTGCGGCGAGGTCGGCGGTGCCGCCGGCCGGGTAGCCCACCAGGATGCGCAGCGGACGGTCCGGCTGCGCGCTGGCGGGCGCGGACCATGCAGCGGCAACGGCCAGCAGGCACGCGGCGAATCGGGGAAGGAAGGTGCGAGGGCTCACGATGTCTCCAGTTTGTTGTCCGCCGGCAAGCGGCGTCGATGCAAGCTAACATCCGTCGATATAATTGACAAAGTCAACTAATTGGCAGGTGTGGCATGGCACACGACAACAGCGGCAACCGCCTGCAGCGGCCGCAGCGGCTGGCTGATTTCATCAATTACCGGGTCTACCACCTGAACCGCGTCGCGCTGGGCGCCGCGGCGCTGCACCTGCGCGCCAGGGCGGGCGTCACGCGGCGCGAATGGCGCATGATTTCCTTTCTTGGCGAGCAGCCCGGCACCCGGCTGACCGAACTGGCCGAAAGCGCCGGCCTGGACAAGGTGCTGGCCAGCCGCGCCGTCCACGCCCTGGTGGAACGCGGCCTGGTCCGCCGCGAAACGCGTACCCAGGACCGGCGCGCCGCAGCCTTCACGCTGACCGAGCAAGGCGAAGCCGTCTACCGTGCAGCGTTCGCGCAGGCCCGGGACTTCAATACACGGCTGGCTGGCTGCCTGACGGCCGAAGAGGCGCGCGTGCTGTCGCGCTGCCTGGACAAGCTGCAGGCGCAGGCCGGCGCGATGCTGACAGAGGCGCAGGCGTTGCCACAGCCGGAAGGGGTGGAGCCGGCGTGGGATCTGCTGCAGGTCTGGCGGGCGTAAGCACTGCCGTAGCGAGGATGCAGCGGCACGCGTTCAAGGCGCCATTGCCACTGCCGTCGTCGTGCCAAAGGTTGCCACGCAATTGCGCCCGGAGCGCTTGGCCAGATACAGCGCTTCATCGCCGGCGCGGAGAAAGGCGCGCAACTCGGTGAAGGTCTCGTGGCTGCCGGCGCTGTTGGAGTCGGTCACCACGCCGACGCTGACCGTCAGTTGCCCGTCGGCTCCCGCCGCATTCGGAATCTGCAAGGCCTGGACGGCTGCGCGGACGGTCTCGGCCATGGTGGCCGCGCCGGCTGCGTTGGTGTGGGGCAACAGGATGGCAAATTCTTCGCCGCCATAGCGCCCCGCATAGTCGCCCGGCCGCCGCACATGGCGCTGGATGCAGGCGCCCACCGCGGCCAGCGCATCGTCACCGGCCTGGTGGCCGTAGCGGTCATTGAACTCCTTGAAATGGTCGACGTCGAGCATCAGCAGCGACAACGGCTGGCTGTGCCGCCGCGCGCGCCGCCATTCCACATCGGCGGCATCGTCCAGCGCGCGCCGGCTGCCCAGCCCGGTCAGGCCATCGGTGTTGACCATCCAGCGCAGGTGCTCTTCCATCTCGGCGCGGCGCCGCCATTGGCGCGACAGCAATACCGAGAGCGCGATGATCGCGGCGTCCAGCGCGATGATCAGCGCCCCGAACACCCAGGCGCGCTTGTACCAGGGTGCCAGCACGTCGTGGGTGGCGCGTCCCACCACGACCAGCAGCGGAAAGCCCGGAATGCGCCTGAAGCTGTAGAGCCGCTGGACCCCGTCGACTGCCGCGACGCCGATAAACGTACCTTGCGTGCCTTGCAGCAGCGGCGCAAATGACGGGCTGCCGGAGATGTCGCGCCCGATCGATTCCGCTTCATAGGGCCGCCGCATGATGATGGTGCCGTCCGTGCGCAGCAGCGTCAGGGTGCCGCCCGCGCCAAGGCTTACGCCATCGAACAGCTTGCGGAAGTAGTTCAGGCGCAAGGTGCCGACCACGATGCCGGCAAAGCTGCCGTCCGGCGCGGAAAGCCGCCGGCTGATGCCGATGGACGTGTTCTCCGGCGTCAGGCGCGGCTGGAACGGCCGGCTCAGGAACAAACCGCTGTGATCGCCGCTGCGGTGCGCCTGGAAGTAGTCGCGGTCAGAGACGTTGACCGGGCGCGGCGGCCACTGGTGCGAGTCGAACACCAGGGTGCCGTTGGCGTCGGTGACCAGCAGCGAACCCATGTCTTCGGCATTGATCGAGCGGTCGAACAGCAGCCGCTGGCGCAGCGCCGGCGGTTGCGCCAGCAGTGCGGGATCGTGCATGGCTTCCACCACGCCCCCGATCGCCAGCTCATGGATCTGCAGGTTGCGCGTGATGCTGCGTTCCAGCGTCAGCGCCAGGTTGGCCGAGGCCTCGCCGGCATTGTCCAGTGCATCCCTGCGCATTTGCACCAGGGCGAGCGCGCCAAGCGCCGCGATCATGCAGACCAGGATAAGGCTGGCGGCCACGATGAGGGAGGCCGGGCGGGAAATGGCTTTTCGAGCCGGAAAGTGAGGTATTTGGCGCACGAAGGAGAGCCGGTCTGCTTTTATGCGGCCATTGTAGTACCTGGCCGCAGCCTGGCTCAGTTGCCTTGTGCACCAGCGCATCGTCCCGGAGCTTGCGGCCTGGTCCTGCCTGGCCAGGGCATGCGTGGTGTGTGCCACTCCGCGCGTCCGGCACTACGCTGCACGCACAGTTCTTCCCTACACTTGAGCATGGCGGATCACCGCCGCTGAAGGGAAGACCGCATGCAGCCTGTGCCCGCACAACCCAAGCCCGTGGCGCTCGCGCTGCAGGGCGGCGGCATGCATGGCGCCTTTACCTGGGGCGTGCTCGACCGGCTGCTGGAGGACGGCAGGCTGGCGATCGAAGGCGTCAGCGCCACCAGCGCCGGGGCCATGAACGGCACCGTGCTGGCCTACGGGCTGCTGCAGGGCGGCAGTGACGGCGCACGCCTGGCCTTGCATGATTTCTGGGAGGCGATCGCGCATTCCGCGCAGCGCTACAACCCGTTCCGGTGGCTGCCCTGGTTCAAGAGCAGCCATACGCTGGGCCTGCACCATTCCCCGATGTATGCGATGGCCGACATCGCGCTGCGCCTGCTGTCGCCGTACCAGTTCAATCCCAACAACCTCAATCCGCTGCGCGACGTGCTCGGCAGCCAGGTCGACTTTGCGGCACTGCGTGAGCATTGCCCGATCCGGCTGTACCTGTGTGCGACCAATATCGAGACCAGCCGGATACGCATCTTCCCGCCCGAGGAGCTCAGTATCGACGCCGTGCTGGCCTCGGCCTGCGTGCCCACGCTGTTCCAGGCGGTCAGCATCGACGGCCAGCACTACTGGGATGGCGGCTATGTCGGCAACCCGGCGATCTTTCCGCTGATCTATCACTGCCAGACGCACGATGTCGTGATCGTCCATATCAACCCGATCGTGCGCCACGGCGTGCCGACCACGGCCGCGGATATCCTGAACCGCGTCAATGAGGTCAGCTTCAACTCGTCGCTGATGCGCGAGATGCGTGCCATTGCCTTCGTCACGTCGCTGATCCAGCAGGGCAAGGTCGACGGCGCAGAGATGAAGGAGATGTGGATCCACTCGATCCGCTCGGACCAGACCATGGCCGCGCTGGGGGTCTCCACCAAGTACAACGCCGACTGGGATTTCCTGTGCTCGCTGCGCGACAAGGGCCGGGAAGAAGCGAGCCGGTGGCTGGAACAGCACTACGACAGCGTGGGCCGGCGCTCCAGCATCGATATCAGCGGGGAGTTCCTGTAGGCGGGCCCGGCTGCGCCAGCCGCCACGTCAGGTTGGCGCGTGCCTGCGCCTCGTAGCGCGCCTGGAACAGGTCGGTGGTGTAGATGCGTGGGCTGGCCAGCAGCGCACCCAGGAAGGTGCGCTCGGCGGCGTCATAGGCGGCGTCGTCCAGGTCGGTGCGTTCGGCCCGCAGGTTCGCGCCATTTTCCTGGAAGCGCGCGCGGCTGGAGCCCAGCGCCGCCAGGTCGATATCGGCGGTGAAGCGGCCGGCCAGGCTTGCCGGCACTTCGGCGTGCGTGGTTTGCAGGATAAGGGCGGCCACGCGCGCGGCGGCGGCGATGGTGCCGCCTGACCAATGGCGCAACCATTCGGCGCTGCGTTGCTCGTTGTCCGTGGCGCCGGGCACGTAGATGACGTCGTGGCACCAGAGCGCCAGTTCCACCTCGTCGGTATCCGGTATCGCGCTGCGCGCCCAGTCCAGGTCGTGCAGGCAGCGGCGGACATGGTCGAGGGTGTGGTAGTGCCGCATCGGTTCACCGTAGCAACGGGCGAGATCGGTATAGGCGTCGGCCGCGCGCGTGCCGCCCGCACGTGTCCACAGGGCGACAAAGCGGTCTTGCAGGGGGAGGCCTGATATCGGGCTCATGCGTGCGGGCGCTCCGGGGTATTGGTGTGGTCGGCGGCCAGCACTGCGAGCAGCGCCTTGGCCTCCTGCCAGTCCGCGGTATCGGTGCCCTCGCTGAAGCTGCCATGGATCCGGGCCAGTGCTTCACGCGCCGCGTCGCCCTTGCCTTGTTGCCGCCACAGCCGGGCCAGGCTCAGGGTGGCCTGCAGTTCCAACGGCTTTGCACGTTGTTCGTGGGCGACCGTGATGGCCCGGTGGAAGCAGGCTTCGGCTTCCTCCTGCGCGGCCGGCGGCGCAGGGCGCTCTGCCGACAGCTGCAGCAGCATCTCGGCGCGTAGCCGGTACACGGTTGCCTCATCGAGCCGTTCTCCGGTCTCTTCCACCAGCGCTTGTGCCTGCGTGAGCACGTCCAGCGCGGCAGTGGTCTGGCCTGCCTTGCCGCAGGCCTCGGCAACCAGGGCCAGCAGGTTCGGCATGCCCAGTCTGCCGCCGGTGGCCTCATAGGCGGCTACGCCCTGGCGCGTCAGCGCAACGCCTTCCTGGTGACTGCCCAACTCCGCCATCGCCCAGCCCTGCAGGACGGTACCCCACGCCAGGTAGATCGGAAAGCCCTGTTCGCCCGAGATGGCGATGGCGGCTTCGGCGTACTCCTGTGTCAGCCTGGCCTCGTGCCGGCATCGATGCTGTTCCGCGGCAAACACCAGGCACAGCGCAAGGTTGTACGCATCCGGGCGGGCACGGGCCATGGCCAGTGCCTCCTGGCAGCGCGCCAGTGCCTGGTCCGCCAACCCCTGGTACCACAAGATCCAGCCCAGCGTACTGGTGGCGTGGACGGCCGGGTCGCGCCCGTAGCCCGTCAGGAAGTCGTACGCGGGCTGTTCAGGGTGCGGCACGGCGAGCACCGCCTCCACATGCTTGCGCGAGGCGTCCAGCATGCCAAGGCGGAACAGCGTGGCGCCAATCGCGCGATGGCCCTCCGCCAGCTGCTTGGGTTTCTGCGACTTCATGGCCAGCGCAAGCAGCCGCTTCGCCAAAGGCAGCGAGACCTGGTATTGCGCACGCAGCTGATAGAACGCCCACAGCCCCAGTTGTGCCGAGAACACGTAGGGCGTCTGCTGGCCTTGCTCGCACAAGGCCAGCGCCCGCCGGTAATTGCCCTCCACGTCGGGCGATGCCTGTCCCCGGGCCGCAATCAGCGCGGGCCCGAGCGCAAGCAGCAGCGTCAGCTCCTGGCGCGCGCGTTCGGCACTGTCGGGTTGCCGCTTGAGCAGGTCGATGGCGGTGCTCAGGTGCCGGATCGCTTCGGCCTGCGCCGAGCGCAGCAGTGCCTGCTGGCCGGCGCAGTGCAGGTACTCGACCGCCTTCGGGATGTTGCCGCTGTTGCTGTAGTGGTGCGCCAGTTCGCTGCAGTAGTCCCTGAGCCGGCCATGGAAGAGCGCCTCGATGGCCTGGGCGGAGCTTTCATGCAACGCGCTGCGCCGCTCGGTGAGCAGCGAGCTGCCGGCCACTTCCTGGGTCAGCGCGTGCTTGAAGGCGTACTCGACCTCAGGGAATGCCGGACGTTCGTAGACGAAATCCGCAGCCTGCAGGTCGGCCAGCAGCGGATGCAAGTGGTCTTCCGGCAAGCCGGTCACGCGCAGGACCAGGCTCAGCGGGAACTCCTTGCCGATCACGGCCAGCGTCTGCAACAGCTCCTTCTGGGCCAGCGGCAGCCGATCGATACGGGCGGCCAGCACGCCTTGCACGGTGGTGGGGATATGGAGCAGGGCCGGCGCGGTCTCGATGCGGTAGCGGCCGGGCTGGCCGAGCAGCGCGCCTTCCTCGGCCAGGGTCTGGACCACTTCCTCCATGAAGAAGGGGTTGCCTTCGGTCTTGTCGAGGATCAGCCGCTTCAGCGGCACCAGGCTGCGGTCGTCCCCGAGCAGCGCGGTCAGCAGTTCCTGCGCCTCCGCCTGCCCCAGCGGCTGCAGCTGCAGCTGCGAATAATGCCCGCCCGCATTCCAGTGATGGCTGTACTCCGGCCGGTAGTTCACCAGCAGCAGGATCGGCGCGCCGGGTACATGGTCGATCAGCATATTGAGGAACGCCTCGGTCTCACCGTCCAGCCATTGCAGGTCTTCGAAAATGACTTCCAGTGGCTGGTTGAGGCTTTCCCGGACCAGCAGCCGCGCAATGGCGTCGAAGGTACGCTGGCGCCGGATGGTCGGGTCCATGGTCGGCAACGGCGAGTCGGGCTCAATTGTGCCGAGCAGGTAGAGCAGGTAGGGCAGGTGCTCTTCCAGCGAACGGTCCAGCGTCAGCAGCCTGCCGGTCACCTTTTCGCGGCAGCTGCGGTCGCCGTCCTGCGCCGTGATCTGGAAATAGCTCTTCAGCATCTCGATCAGCGGCAGGTAGGCAAAAGCCTTGCCGTGCGAGACCGAAAAGGTCTCCAGCGCCAGGCAGCCCTGCTGCGACCTGACCTTGAATTCATGGAACAGCCGGGACTTGCCGACCCCCGCTTCGCCGACCACTGCAACAATGCGCCCGTGCCCCGCCTTGGCCTGCCCCAGCGCCGCGTGCAAGTGCGCCAGCTCATCCTGGCGCCCGACAAACCTGGCCAGGCCACGGTGCGCCGCCACCTGCAGGCGCGTGCGCAAGGCCCCCAGGCCAACCACCTCATAAACCGCGAGCGGGTCGCGCACGCCCTTGACATGGGTGGTTCCCAGCGCCGTGAACTCGAAATAGCCTTCGGTGAGCTTGTGGGTCGATTCGCTGACCAGGATCGACGCCGGCGTGGCAATCCCCTCCATGCGCGAGGCGATATGGATGGTGTGCCCGACCGGATCGTAGTCGGTGTGCAGGTCATCCTTGCGGATCGAGCGCACCACGACTTCGCCGGTATGGATGCCGATCCGGATCTGCAGCGGAATGCCTTGCTCCAGCCGCACCCGGTCGCTGTGGCGATGCATCGCATCCTGCATGCGCAGCGCCGCGTACAGCGCGCGCAAGGCATGGTCCTCGTGGGCAATCGGGGCGCCGAACAGCGCCAGGATGCCGTCGCCGAGGAACTTGGCCACATAGCCCTCATAGTGGTGGACGGCTTCCATCATCAGCGTCACCACGGGGTCGATCAGCCGGCGCGTGTCTTCGGGGTCCAGGTCCTGCGTCAGCGCGGTCGAGCCCGCCATGTCGGCAAACAGCGCGGTGATGGTCTTGCGTTCGCCGGCAGTCTCGCCCCTGGCCTCCATCGCCGCCTGCTCGGCCAGGATGCGCCCGGCAAGGTGGGGCGGCGTGTAGAGGACCGGGGCCGTAGCCGCAGGCGGGGGCGGCACTGGCGTGGAAACGGTGCTGGCTGGGGTGTCGGACAGCGCAAAGCCGCAAGCGCGGCAGAACTTCGCGGCTGCAGTGGCTTCTTCGCCACACTGAGGGCAGGCCCGGCCAAGCCTTGCCCCGCACGCCTCACAGAAGTTGGCTCCCGCAAGGTTCGCGAAACCGCAACTGGTGCAGCGCATTTCGCCTCCTGGCCGTCGTTGGTCCCTTGGACGGTACTCAAGAGTATTAGAGGTGGGATCGACGGGGATGGCAAGGCGCTGCTGCCTGGTGACAGTGCGTCCAGACTGCTCCAGACTAAGTGACTGATCTTGCACCGACCCCGGGTGTATGGATGTGCTGCGCGGGGGGAATGCTCACAGCGCGGCCGCCTATTCCCCGCGCTCGTCCCTGACCTGCACCATGCCGTCCTCCACCCGGACCGGAAACGTTGCCACCGGCTCGTAGGCGGGCGGGGACAGCGCCTCGCCCGTCAGCAGGGAAAAGCGCGAGCCGTGGCGCGGGCAGACGACTTCCTGGCCTTCCACGTCGCCGCCGCAGAGTGGCTCGGCCTCGTGCGAGCAGAGGTCCTCGATGGCGTAGTAATTGCCCCCCACATTGAATACCGCGACCTGGACGCCATCGACATCGACGCTGCGGCAAGTGCCGGGGGCGAACTCGTCGGTTTGGGCGACATCGATCCACTCACTCATATCAGAGCAGCCCCAGTTCCAAGCGCGCCGCCTCGCTCATTCTCTCTCTCGACCAGGGCGGGTCCCACACCAGTTCAACCTCGACTTCTTCCACCCCGCTGGCTTCCATCACGGCGCCCTCCACCACGCCGGGGAAGGTCTGCGCCACCGGGCAGCCCGGCGCGGTCAGCGTCATGCGGATGCCCACCTTGCCGCTGGCTTCGTCCACCGATAACTGGTAGATCAGGCCAAGGTCGTAGATGTTGACCGGGATCTCGGGGTCGTACACGGTGCGCAAGGCCGCTATCACCCGCCCCTCGAGGCTGTCCGGCTCAGCCTCGAACCTGTCTTCGTGTTCCTTGGCCTTGTGCAGCCAATCGATCATGCTCATGGTTTTACTCCGTTGAGACCGGCCTGGCGCTGTTCTCCAAAGCGGCTTGCATGGTATGCCAGGCCAGGGTGGCGCACTTCACGCGTGCCGGGAACTCGCGCACGCCGGCCAGGACCTCCAGCTTTCCCATCGGCACCTCGGACTGCCCCGGCGCTCCGGTCACCAGCGCGTGGAAGCCGGAGAACAAGGCCCGCGCCTGTGCCTCGGTCTTGCCCTTGAGCGCTTCTGTCATCAGCGAGGCTGAGGCGGTGGAGATGGCGCAGCCCGAGCCCTCGAAGCTGGCGTCCTCGATCACCCCGTCGCGGATTCTCAGGTACAGCGTCAGCCGGTCGCCGCACAGCGGGTTGAAGCCGTCGGCGCTGCGGTTCGCTGCCGCCAGCCGCCCGAAATTGCGCGGCGAGCGGCTGTGGTCGACGACCACTTCCTGGTAGAGGTTGCGCAGGTCAGACATCAGGCGAATACCTCCTGTGCCGCGCGCACGGCAGCAAACAGTGCATCCACTTCTTCACGCGTGTTGTACAGCGCGAAAGAAGCGCGCACCGTGGCAGGCACGCCGAAGCGCTCCATCACCGGCATGGCGCAATGGTGGCCGGCACGGACCGCCACGCCGTGCTGATCGAGGATGGTGCCGACATCGTGGGGATGGATGCCGTCCAGGGTGAACGAGAGGATGCTCGCCCTGTCGGCAGCCGTGCCGATCATGCGCAGGCCGGCGATCTTCGCTGCCTGCGCACTGGCGTAGGCGAGCAGCGCGTGCTCGTGGGCGGCGATGGCTTCCAGGCCGACCGCGCGCACATACCCGATGGCGGCGCCAAGGGCAATGACGCCGGCGATATTGGGGGTGCCGGCCTCGAACTTGTAGGGAAGCTCGTTGTATGTGGTCTTGCTGAACGTGACCTCGCGAATCATGTCCCCGCCGCCCTGGTAAGGCGGCATGGCATCGAGCAGCGCGGCCTTGCCGTAGAGCACGCCGACGCCGGTGGGGCCGTAAAGCTTGTGCCCGGAGAACGCGTAGAAATCGCAATCGAGGGCCTGTACGTCGACCTTGAGGTGCGGCACGGCCTGGGCGCCGTCGATCAGCACCGGGATGCCATGGGCATGCGCCAGCTCGATGATGTGTCGCACCGGGTTGACGGTGCCAAGCGCGTTGGAGAGGTGCGTCAGCGCGACCAGCCTGGTGCGGGGGCCGAGCAATCGCGCGAACTGCTCCAGCATCAGCTCGCCGGCATCGTTGATCGGCGCCACCTGCAGCAAGGCGCCGGTGCGCTGGCACGCCAGTTGCCACGGCACGATATTGGAGTGGTGCTCCATCGCGCTGATCAGGATCTCGTCGCCCGGGCGCAGGCGCTGGCCGAAAGTTGCCGCCACCAGGTTGATCGCCTCGGTGGTACCGCGCACGAATACGATTTCCTCGCGCCTGGCCGCGTTGATCAAGTCTCGCACCGCGTCGCGCGCGGCCTCGTAGGCATCCGTGGCGCGCTGGCTCAGGGTGTGCACGCCGCGGTGGATATTGGCGTTGAGCGCGCTGTAGTAACGTGCTTCGGAATTGATCACGCTTTGCGGCTTCTGGGTGGTGGCGGCGTTGTCCAGATAGACCAGCGGCTTACCGTTGACGGTCTGGCGCAGGATGGGGAAATCCTGCCGCAGCCGCTCTACCTCCAGGCTGGCGACCGGCAACGCGCGCTCTACGGCCATCAGTTCATGCGCAGCCGTGTTCATGGCAGCTCCTTCACGGGCTCCGGCAGCCGGCCGCGCAGGAGCGCTTCCAGCCGCGTGCGCAATGGGGCAGGGCCGAGCCGTCTGACGATCTCCTCGGCGAAGGCAAAGGTCAGCAGGGCACGCGCCGCGGCATCGTCCATCCCGCGCGAGCGCAGGTAGTAGATCTGCTCGGGATCGAGCTGGCCTACGGTGGCGCCGTGGCTGCATTTGACGTCGTCGGCATAGATCTCCAGTTGCGGCTTGGTGTCGACCTCGGCGTTGTCGGACAGCAGCAGGTTGCGGTTGGACTGGTGGGCATCGCTGTGCTGGGCATCGGCATGCACCACCACCTTGCCATTGAAGACGGCGCGCGAGGCGCCCGCCAGCACGCCCTTATAGAACTCGCGACTCTTGCTGTGCGGGCTGGCGTGGTCGATGCGGGTGTGGTGGTCGATATGCTGCCGCCCGGCGGTCATATACAGCCCGTCCAGCGAGCACTCGGTATGCTCGGCATTCAGCCCGACTTCGATGTCGACCCGCGCCAGGGCGCCGCCCAGGGCGAAGGAACTGGAGGCGCAGCGGCTACCCTGCTGCTGGTCCAGGTTCACGCCGGCGATATGGAAGGCCTTGAGGCTCTCCTGCTGCAGCTTGTGATGTTCGACCTGCGCATCGCGCTCGGCAACGATGTCAGTGATGGTATTGGTGCAATAGCCCAGGCCATCCAGGCCCGCGTGGTGCTCCACGATGCAGACCTGGCTGCCGGCTTGCGCCACCACGAGGTTGCGCGCATGGGTTGCCAGCTCGCCAGCCGTGGCGAGGAACAGCAAGTGGATCGGCTGTTCGGGGACGGTGCCTGCCGGCACGCGGATATAGGCACCGTCGGTCATGAACGCCATGTTCAAGGCGGCGAAACCGGACGCAAAGCCGGACGGGTAGTCGCTTGCGCGACGCAGGAGCAGCGCTTCCAGGCAGTCCGGCGCGCGCTCCAGCGTCGCGGCGAGGCTGGCCAGCTCCATCCCCGCAGGCAGGGCGCCGATGCGCGACCATTGCGGCTGGTGTGCGCCATTGACGAATACCAGCAGGTGCGCGCCGGCCAGGGCGAGCGCCTCAATCCGTGCTGCCACCGCAGCGTCCAGGCCGTCGCCGGCCTGCGGCAGTGCCACGGCAAAGCGGCTTCGCTCGAGTGCGGCCACGCTGGTGTATTTCCAGTCCTCCTGGCGCAGCGTGGGGAACCCGGCCTGGGCGAAATGATCCAGCGCCTGCCGGCGTGCGTGCGCAAGCCAGCCCAGGCGGCGGCCCGGCAGTGCGGCCTCGACGCGGGCGAACTCGGCGAGATAGTGCTCCAGTCCGCTTGCGCTCATGTTGAAGCCTCCATCCCGGCATAGCCGTGCCGCTCCAGCTCGCGCGCCAGTTCGGGCCCGCCGGACCTGGCGATGCGGCCTTGCGCAAGCACGTGAACCTGATCCGGCACGATGTAGTCGAGCAGGCGCTGGTAGTGCGTGACCAGCACAATGGCGCGTTGCGGGCTGCGCATGGCCTCGATGCCCCTGGCGACGATCTTGAGCGCGTCGATGTCGAGGCCCGAGTCAGTCTCGTCGAGAATGGCGAGCCGCGGCTCCAGCACCGCCATCTGCAGGATCTCGTTGCGCTTCTTCTCGCCGCCGGAGAAGCCCTCGTTCACCGATCGGTAAAGCAGGTCCTGGTCCATTTCCATGAGCTGGAGCTTGTCCTTGACCAGGGCGAGAAAATCCATGGCGTCCAGCTCTGGCTGGCCGCGGTGCTTGCGGATCGCGTTGAGCCCCGCCTTGAGCAGGTAGATATTGGAGACGCCGGGGATTTCCACCGGATACTGGAAGGCGAGGAAGATGCCCGCGCGGGCGCGCTCTTCCGGCGGCATGCCAAGCAGGTTGGTGCCATCGTAGAGGACTTCGCCCTCTGTCACGGTAAAGCGGTCGCGCCCGGCCAGTACGTGGGCCAGGGTGCTCTTGCCCGAACCGTTCGGGCCCATGATGGCGTGCACCTCGCCGGCCTTCACGCCGAGGTCGATGCCGTGCAGGATGGGCTTGTCGTCTACGCTGACATGCAGCTTGCGAATCTCAAGCATGGCTGGCTTCTTTCATCCAATGCGCCCTGCGGCGCCACCCTTACCCGATACTGCCTTCCAGGCTCACGCCCAGCAGCTTCTGGGCTTCCACCGCGAATTCCATCGGCAGCTCCTTGAATACTTCCTTGCAGAAGCCGTTCACGATCATCGAGACTGCATCCTCTGCGCTGACCCCGCGGCTCTGGCAATAGAACAACTGGTCCTCGCCGATGCGCGAGGTGGAGGCCTCGTGCTCGACCTGGCCGGTGGCGTTCTTTACCTCGATATAAGGGAAGGTATGGGCGGCGCATTTGTCGCCCAGCAGCAGCGAATCGCACTGCGAGTAGTTGCGAGCGCCGACCGCGCTCCTGGCTATCTTCACCAGCCCGCGATAGGCGTTCTGGCCGTGGCCGGCCGAGATGCCCTTGGAAAGGATGGTGCTCCTGGTGTTCCTGCCGAGGTGGGTCATCTTGGTTCCCGTGTCGGCCTGCTGGTAGTGGTTGGTCAGCGCGACTGAATGGAACTCGCCGACCGAGTCGTCGCCCTGCAGGATCACGCTCGGATACTTCCAGGTGATGGCGGAGCCCGTCTCCACCTGGGTCCACGAAATCTTCGAGCGCGCGCCGCGGCAGTCACCGCGCTTGGTGACGAAGTTGTAGATGCCGCCCTTGCCGTCCTTATCGCCCGGATACCAGTTCTGCACGGTCGCGTACTTGATCTGTGCGTCTTCCAGCGCGATCAGCTCCACCACCGCGGCATGCAGCTGGTTCTCGTCGCGCATTGGCGCGGTGCAACCCTCCAGATAGCTGACGTAAGCGCCCTGGTCGGCGATGATCAGGGTGCGCTCGAACTGGCCGGTGTTGCGGGCATTGATGCGGAAGTAGGTCGACAGCTCCATCGGGCAGCGTACCCCGGGCGGGATATAGCAGAACGAGCCGTCGCTGAACACGGCGGAGTTAAGCGTGGCGAAGAAGTTGTCGGTATAGGGCACGACCGAGCCGAGATACTGCTGCACCAGCGCCGGATGCTCCCGCACCGCCTCGGAAAACGAGCAGAAGATGATGCCGAGTTCGCCCAGTTTCTGCTTGAAGGTGGTGGCCACCGAGACACTGTCGAATACCGCGTCCACCGCCACGCCTGCCAGCAGTTCACGCTCGTGCAATGGCACGCCCAGCTTTTCGTAGGTGCGCAGCAACTCCGGATCGACCTCGTCCAGCGTCGTCGGTCCCGCCTTCTGGGAGTGCGGCGCTGAATAGTAGGCGATCGCCTGGTAGTCGATGGGCGGGTGCTTGACCGTCGCCCAGTGCGGCTCGGACATCGTCAGCCAGTGGCGGAAGGCCTTGAGACGCCACTCCCGCATGAATTCCGGCTCGCCCTTGATGGCCGAGATCATGCGGATCACGTCCTCATTCAGCCCGCACGGCACCGTGTCCGTCTCCACGGGCGTGTAGAAGCCATGCTTATAGCCTTGGCTGATCAGTTCATCGAGCTTGCGTGCCGGGGTTGCCATGTTCTGCCTTCGCTTGCCACTGTCAACTGCATCACAAAATGTCTGCTTGCGGCCCGTTTGTGCGTCGGGCGTGCAAGGCGCCGATGTCCACCGGGTGCAGTACCGGTTGCGCCATATCTGCCAGCGTCACGCCATTCAGTGCGCTAAAGATGACTCGATTGATCGATTGCCAGTTGGCGCGGATGGCGCACAGGCCTTCCTGCGCACACAGGCCGGCAGCGACACTGCACTCGGTCATGCCAGCCGGGCCTTCCATGGCGTCAATCACCTGTGCGATCGAGATCTGTTCCGGCGACCGCGCCAGCAGGTAGCCGCCATTGGCGCCGCGCAACGATTGCAGCAAGTTGTGCCTTGCCAGCGTCTTCAGAATCTTGCTTGCCGTCGGTACCGCCACGCCGATCGCGGCGGCGACCTCGGCCGCACTGTAGATTCGGCCCGGGTTTCGCGCCAAGTGCGTCATGATCACCGTGCCATAGTCAGTCAGCTTGCTTAGTCTGAGCATCGTCGCCACCAGTATTTGCTAATTAGAACCAATTTGGTCCTCATTTGTTCCGGCATCCCGGTTCCAAGTCAGACCGGGATCCGGGGGATCCGCTGGCACAAGGTCGCAGTCGACGGTGTATAGATAATTATCTGCGCCAGCGGCGAGGACACTCAGGCATGGTCAACCAACCCATTACCGTCATCACTGGCGCGAGCCGCGGCTTGGGCCGCGCGGCCACGCGCCGTCTGGCCACAGTTGAAGGCCATCTGGTCGTCGCCACGGCGCGCAAGCCGACGGACCTCGCGGGGCTGGAGTCAGAGCTCCGGCTTGCGGGTCATCCGATCTTATGCCGCCCCCTTGACGTCACGGTGGAAGGCTCGGCGGCCGCGCTGGCCAACTGGCTGACCGAACGCTTCGGTCGCGTGGACGTGCTGGTCAACAACGCTGGTGTTTCGCTCGACCACTACAGCACCAGCTTGCTCGAACTACCGCTCGAGACGCTCCGCTGCACCCTGGAAACCAATCTGTTCGGCGTGCTGAGGACCACCCAGGCGTTGGCGCCGCTGCTGCGTGCCAGCCGCGCGGGCCGGGTGGTCAACCTGGCTTCGGGCATGGGACAGCTGGCGGAGATGGGCAGCGGCGTGCCGGCCTACCGAATCTCGAAAACGGCGCTGAATGCCGTCACGCGCATCCTGGCCGCCGAAATGGCCGATAGCGGCGTCAAGGTCAACTCGGTGTGCCCCGGCTGGTGTCGCACCGACCTGGGCGGCCCCGATGCGCCGCGCTCGCCGGAGCAGGGCATCGACACTGTGATCTGGCTGGCAACGCTGCCCGACGATGGCCCCACCGGGGGCTTCTTCCGCGATCGCCAGCCGATTCCATGGTAGCCCCGGCGGGTTCGCGGCAGCCGCGTCGAAGGCGTCGTACATCAAGTCGCGCGCGGACGTCTATCTGGGCGTGGATCGGGCATCGGGTGGGACATTGGTACGCAATCGTCCAACCATCCCGACCAGCGATCAATGCTGTGACGCGCCTTCGAGCAACCGGATAGCGGCGGATTTCGCTGCTCGGAAGGCCCCTGAAAAAGCCCGGCATTCTGCTATGCTGAACCAGCGGAATCGCCCATGTCAGCAGGCATCGGCAGTTCATCATTGCAGATTGCGCCACCAGTTTTTTTCAAGTCTGTCCGGAATCCGAATCGTACAAGAGGAGACAACCATGCGCATTTCGCCTTCTCTGTACGGCGTTCTGCTGGCCGCATTGATTGGACTCGGCGGTTGCGCCATGCCGGATAAGCCGAAGCCAACCATGCCTTCGTTATACGAACGGCTTGGTGGCATCCAGGCAATTACAGGGGTCGTCGACGATTTTGTTGGAAATGTTGCTGCCGACGCGCGCATCAATGCAAAGTTCGCCACGGCCAATATTCCGCGTCTGAAGACGAGACTGGTTGAACAGATTTGTGCTGGCGCAGGGGGGCCATGCACTTACTCCGGGCGTGACATGAAGACCGCCCATGCCGGCATGGGAATCACCAATGGCGAGTTTGATGCGCTGGTGGAAGACCTGGTGAAGTCGCTCACCAAATTCAAGGTGCCGCCTCAGGAACAGAAAGAGTTGCTCGGCATGCTAGGGCCAATGAGGAAGGATATCGTCTCTCGATAACCCTGCTTTCCCTCAGCCTCGCGTCGGCCCAATGACGACCGGGCTGCGACGCCCTCAGGCATGCGCCCCGCAGGGCTGTCCGCACATACCCTCGGTTGACGTCGAAATTTATGTGCGTAAAATTCAATTCATAAATATGAATATCGGCACGCGCGGAGCGCCGTGCCGGCGCCGGATTTCGACCACCGCCGTCCAGGAGACACCCGAATGAAGCCGTTTTCGCGCCGCCGACTGATGCTGTGCGCCGCCGTGCTGGGCGCGATGCCCGCGCTGGCCTGGAGTGACACCTATCCCAGCAAGCCGATCCGCATGGTGGTGCCGTTTGCGCCAGGCGGGGCCACCGACGTGGTGGCGCGGCTGATTTCGCAGAAGCTCGGCGAAGCGCTCAAGCAGTCGGTGGTGGTGGAAAACCGCCCCGGCGCCAACGGCATCATCGGCACGGACATCGTGGCGCGCGCGGCGCCGGACGGCTACACGCTGCTGCTGAACAGCGCCGGCGCGCAGACCCTCAGCCCGGTGCTGTACAAGGCGGGCTATGAGCCGCTGAAGAGCTTTGCGCCGATCTCGCAGATCAGCAATATCGGCTTCGTGATGGTGGTCCATCCGTCGGTGCCGGCCAAGACCGTGCAGGAGTTCGTGGCGCTGGCCAAGTCCAAGACCAAGCCGCTGAGCCTGTCGGCCGGCAGCAGCATGATCGAGCTGATCGGCGCCACCTTCAAGTCCGCGGCGGGCACGCCGGACGTTGTCAGCGTGTCATACCGCGGCACCGGGCCGCAGATGCAGGCAGTGGTGGCGGGCGAGGTCGACATGACCATCGACCCGTTCAACGGCATGGCGATGATCAAGGCCGGCAAGCTGCGCCCGCTGGCGGTGTTCGCGTCCAAGCGCTCGCCCGCGCTGCCGGACGTGCCGACCATGCATGAGGCCGGCTATGACGGCATGGTCTTCAATTCCTGGGCAGGCCTGCTGGCACCGGCCGGCACGCCCAAGGAGATCGTCACGCGGCTGAACCAGGAAGTGAACCGCATCCTGGCGCAGCCGGAAATCAAGCAGCGCCTGGCCGCGATCGACTATGAGGTGGTGGGTGGCACCCCTGAACAGTTCGCCGCGACCATTGCCGAGGATGCGGCAAGGTGGGCCAAGATTGTCAAGGATACGAACTACAAGGCGGGTTCCTGATGGATCAGGCTGGTGCAGGCGTCGCCTGCCGCACCAGCCAGCTGCGGAACGCGCGCGCCGCGGCCGGTTCCATCCGGTCGCGCGGCCACACCGCGTAGTAGCCGCCGCCCAGGCTGGCGCTGGCGTCGCTGGCGCGCACCAGCAGGCCTTCGCGCAGGCAGGCGTCGATCATATGGCGCCAGCCCAGCACGATGCCCTGGCCTTCCATGGCCAGCTGCAGCAGGATTGGGTACTGGTTGGAGGTCAGCACGTTGCGCAGCGTGGCATCGGGCAGGCCCTGGTTGGCCAGCCAGGTCTGCCAGGACATCCACTGGCGCTGGCCGTCGTCGAGCATCAGCAGCGTTTCACTGGCCAGCGCGGCCGGGCCCAGCGTGCGGCCGTTCAGATAGCCCGGCGCGCACACCGGGAACACTTCCTCGCCATACAGCCGTCGTGCCGCCAGTCCGGGCGGCGGGCCCTCGCGCAGGTAGTACATGCCGATATCGAACTCCGCCGGCGACAGTGACGCCAGGCTGTCGTTGACGGTCAGGCGCAGCTGGATCTCGGGGTGCGCCTCGCGGAACGAGGCCAGCCGCGGCGTCAGCCACAGCACCGCCACGCCGCTGGAGCAGGCCACCGTCAAGGCGGTGTGGCTGCGCACCTTCATCACGTCTTCGGTCGCTTCGGCACAACCCACCAGCAGGCGCTGCACCACCTCGGCATAGCGCTGGCCGCTGACGGTCAGGCGCAGCGCGCGCGGTTCGCGGATAAAGAGCTTGCGCCCGAGAAAGCGTTCCAGCTGGGCCACCTGGCGGCTGATCGCGCTTTGGGTCAGGTGCAGCTCGGCCGCGGCGCGGGTGAAGCTGCCGTGGCGCATCGCGGCTTCAAACGCGACCAGGTTGGGCAGGGGCGGGAGCGGGGAAATGCGCATGGGGGCTTCCGGTCAGAGAAGGCGCCATGATAGACCGCCGGTGAATCCAGATGGAGGCCAGCGGGTGGGGCGCGCCGCCCGGATCAGCCGGCGCGGCGGTGGATGCGGCCGGCCTGCATCACCACGCCCAGGCGCTCGCCCTGGCCGGCGATCAGGCCGATATCGGCCAGCGGGTTGCCGTCGACCAGCAGCAGGTCGGCCAGCGCGCCGGCGCGCACGGTGCCAAGCTCGCCTTCGCGCTGCAGGATGGCGGCCGCGATCGAGGTGGCCGAGCGGATCGCTTCCAGGTTGCCGAGCAGCTCGGCGCGGATGCGGAACTCTTCGGACTGGTGGTCGTGCATCTCGCCCAGCAGGTCCGAGCCATAGCCCATCGGCACGCCGGCATCGGCATAGATGCGCAGCGAGTCGCGGCCGGCCTGGCGCACGGTCTCGATCTTGGCCACGGAGTCGGCCGGCAGGCCCAGGCGGGCGCCGTCGCGCGCGAGCGCGTCGTAGGTGACCAGCGTCGGCACCACGAAGGCGCCGTGCTTGCGCATCTCGTCGGCGGCAGCGCGGTCGACCAGGTTGCCGTGCTCGATGGTGCGCACGCCGCAGCGCACCGCGCGCGTGATGGCGCGGCCGGTGTAGGCGTGGGCCATCACATAGGTCTGTGCGGCTTCGGCTTCGGCCACGATCGCGCGGATCTCGTCTTCGCTGTACTGGGTGTTGCCGATCGGGTCGGTGGGCGAGGCCACGCCGCCCGAGGCCATGATCTTGATCTGGCTGGCGCCCTTCTGGATTTCTTCACGCACGGCCAGGCGCACGGCATCGACGCCATCCACCACGCGCGCGATGGCACCGGCGCGGAAGGCGCACGAACAGGGTTCCAGCACATCCGAGCGCGGACGGAAATCACCATGGCCGCCGGTCTGCGACAGCGCCTTGCCCGACGCAAAGATGCGCGGGCCCGGCACCAGCCCGGTGGCAACCGCCTGCGACAGGCCCAAGTCGGCGCCGCCGGCATCGCGCACGGTGGTGAAGCCGCGCTCCAGCATGCGCTGCATGATCGGCAGCGCGCGGATCGCCACCAGCACGTTGGGCTGCACCGCGTTCAGGCCGAGGTTGGCCAGCGAGGCCAGCACATGCACGTGGCAGTCGATCAGGCCGGGCATCACGGTCTTGCCGCGCGCGTCGATGCGCTGTGCGTTGGGGGCATCGATGGCCGGGCCGACCGCGGCAATCCGGTCGCCTTCAACCAGGACGTCGTGGCCGCGCAGCAGCTCGCCCGTGCCGGGTTCGAGCACATCGCCGCCGTGGAAAAGGATCTGGGGGTTCTGGGACATGTCAGCGTTGTTGCAGGTAAGAAGGTTCGCGCACGAAGCGGGTGCCGACCAGGCTGATGGCGGCGGCGATCATCACATAGATGGCCGGGGCCATGCTGCTGCCGGTGGTGGCGATCAGCCAGGTGATGATGAACGAGGCAAAGCCGCCGAAGATCGTCACCGCGAAGTTGTAGGCCACCGAGAGGCCGGTCGACAGCACGCGCGCCGGGAACAGTTCGGAGAACGCCGCCAGGATCGGGCCGGTGTAGGTGGCGATCAGCACGCCGAACACGAGCTGGAACACCAGCAGCGACGACAGCCCGGGCACACGGTTGATGAAGGCGAACATCGGCCAGGCCAGCGCGAGGATCAGCAGCGCCGAGCCGCTCAGCAGCACGCGCCGCCCGATGCGGTCGGCCAGCAGGCCCACCAGCGGCGCGAACACCATGATGGCGCAGCCGCCCGCCATGCCGGCGATAAAGCCGTCGGCCTGCGGCACCTTCAGCACCTTGACGGCGTAGGTCGGCATGTAGAACAGCAGCACATAGGTGCACACCGTCCACAGGATCACCATCGAGAAGCTGGCCAGGGTCTCGCGCGGGTAGGTTTGCACGATTTCCTTCAGCGGTGAATCGGCGCGTTCGGCGTTGTCGCGGAAGGTCGGGGTTTCATCCAGGTGGTGGCGGATGTAGTAGCCCACCGGGCCGATCACGATGCCCAGCAGGAACGGCAGGCGCCAGCCCCAGCTGTTGAGCGCCTCGGTGCTCAGCGAACTGGTGACGAAGGTGCCCACCGCGGCGCCCAGCAGCACGGCCATGCCGATGCTGGCCTGGATCCAGCTGGAGTAGTAGGCGCGCTGGCGCGCCGGGGCGTACTCAGTCAGGAAGGCGGTGGCGCCGCCCATCTCGCCGCCGGCGGAGAAGCCCTGCATCAGGCGCGCGACCACGATCAGCAGCGGGGCAAAGATGCCGATCTGGTCATAGGTCGGCGCAATGCCGATCAGCGTAGTGCCCAGCGCCATCAGCAGGATGGTCAGCGACAGCGCCGCCTTGCGGCCCACGCGGTCGGCGTAGACGCCCAGCACGATGCCGCCCACCGGGCGCATGAAGAAGCCCACGCCGAAGGTGGCCACGGCCAGCAGCAGCGAACTGAGGTCGTCGCCGGTGGGGAAGAACAGCTTCGCGATGATGACCGCGAAGAAGCTGTAAACGGTGAAATCGAACCACTCCAGGCCATTGCCGATCACCGTGGCGATGATGGCGCGGCGGCGCTGGCTGGGCTGGATGGCGGGCGCCGCAGGCGCTGCCGGTGTGTAGGGTGCGCTCGTGGGCGCAGCGCTGTTTTGCATTGTGTTCCTCCTCAGTGGCAGCTGCCGGGGGCAAGGGCCGGTGTCGTCTCAAGCCGGCCTGGCAGATGGTGCAGCCGATGTTAGGAGAAGGCGGGGCGCAGACGGTAGCGATATCTCCGCATGAATGCATGCGCGTGGCGCATGGCTCGGGTTGACCGCGCCGCCGGCCTGCCGTTACACTGCGCCCCGTTCTTACCAGCGGAGTTATCCGTGGACAGTTGTCCCAGTCATTCTCGCGGAAGGGAAGTTTCCCGGGCCGCCGGGGTGCGCTGAGCCACTGCAGTCTTTCGCTGCAGTGCCGTCGTCGCGTCCTGCAGTGCCCCCCGCGGCCAGGTGCAAGCCTGCGCCCGCCGGTGCCGATCCTCCCTTCCTGTCCTTCAATGTCTTGTCATGGCCTGCGCGTATCGTTGGCGGCCATGTGGCGGTGTTTGCTCAGGAGGGTTGCCATGGTGTGGCACCAGTTTTTCGTGCGTCTGGCCGCAGTGGCCTTCGTGGCCGCGGCCTGCCGGCCGTCGCTTGCGGCCCGGCCGCTGATCACCGACGATGCCCGCATTGTCGATCCCAAGTCCTGCCAGCTGGAATCGTGGATGCAGTTCCAGTCCGGCGGCAATGAGCTCTGGGCGCTGCCGGGGTGCAATCCCACCGGCAACCTGGAGCTGACGCTGGGCGGGTCGCTGCAGCGGATCGATGGCGGGCTGGATGCCACCAATGTGCAGTTCCAGGCCAAGACGCTGCTGAAGGCGCTGGAGACCAACGGTTATGGCATTGCGCTGTCCGGCGGCCTTATCCATCATCCCAATGCCGAGTAACGCAAGCTGTTCGGCAACCTGTATCTCAACGTGCCGGTGTCGGTCTCGTTTGCCGACGACCGCTTCGTCGCGCATCTGAACGTGGGCGCCAACCGCGACACAGAGAACAACCAGACGCGCATGACATGGGGTGTAGGCACGGAGACGGCACTGCACCCGCGCGTGTTCCTGATCGCCGAGACCTTCGGCGAGAACCGCGGCAAGCCGTCATTCCAGGCGGGATTCCGTTTCTGGGTGGTGCAGGACCGCGTGCAGGTCGATACCACCTACGGCAATGTGTTCGGCGGCGGTACCGGCGCGCGCTTCTTTACGATCGGGCTGCGGCTGCTGTCGCCGGCGTTCCTGCCGTAGCCGCCAGCAGCGCATCCACTTCCTGCCGCAGCGGGGGATACGCGCCGGCACGGGTCGCGGCGACAGCTGCCGCAGCCGAGGCAAGGCGCGCCTGCGCGGCAAGATCGGGAGCATTGCCGAGCACGCCGGCCATCCAGCCCCCCATCGCTGCGTCGCCGCAGCCGACGGTATCGACCACATCCACCCGCATCGCCGGCTGCTCGAAGGCGGCACCGCCCTTGAGCAGAGTCATGCCGTGCGCGCCGCGCGTCAGCATCACGGTGGCATCCGGCGCCATCGCCAGTACCCGCGCCAGCGCCGCGCTGGTGTCGAGCGCCGGGAACAGCCCGGCCAGGTCTTCATCGGAAATCTTGAGGTAGGTGGCCAGTCCCAGCATATGGGCCAGCACCTCCTGGTAGCCGGGCGTGCGCATCAGGTCGCGGTAGTTGGGGTCGAAGGCGATCCGTTTGCCGTCGCGCGCGGCCTGCGTGGCCTCCTCGCACAGCCGTGCCGCCAGCGGCTGGCGCACCAGGCTGATCGAGCCGAAATGGACCACCTGCGCGGCCTGCCGCCAACCCGCCGGCAGGCGCGCCGGATCGAAATGCAGGTCAGCGCTGTCGTCGCCGACAAAGAAGTACTGCGGCGGATGGCGCGAGGCCACAAAGGCCAGGAACGGCGAGCGCGCCACCCGCTGCAGGAAGCGGCTGTCCAGGCCGGCGTCAGCGCTGGCCTGGGCCAGGTCATCGCCGAACAGGTCCTGGCTGACGGCTCCCGCAAAGGCGGTCGCAATGCCCAGCCGGGCGCCCACGCGCGCCACGTTCCAGCATGAGCCGCCGGGCAGGCCCAGCCAGCTGCCGTCGGCCTGGCGGACCATGTCGGTCAGGGCTTCGCCGAACACGACATAGCGGGGAAGGGGCGTGGACATCGGAGTCTCCTGTGTTGTCGTGTGTTGTCTGCTGCGGGTCAGCCCGCGGCCGTTGCCCGCACTGCCTGGGCGCGGCGGATCAGTGCGGCGGTCGAGGCATCATGCGCGGCGGCGCCGGCCGTGCCTTCCAGTTCGCGCTGGATCGGCGCGGCCAGCTTCTTGCCGAGTTCCACGCCCCACTGGTCAAAGGAATTGATCTGCCACAGCGCACCCTGCACGAAGGTGCGGTGTTCCGACAGCGCCAGCAGCGCGCCCAGGTGGTACGGGTCCAGCCGCTGCAGCAGCAGCGTATTGCTGGGCCGGTTGCCCTCGAATACCAGGTGCGGCACCAGCGCTTCGTCGCGCACGCCTTCGGCGCGCACTTCGTCGGCGGTGCGCCCGCGCAGCAGCGCTTCGCCCTGTGCAAAGCAGTTGGCCAGCAGCTTGGTATGGTGGCCGGGCAAGTCGCTCACTGGTTCCAGCGTGGCGATGAAGTCTGCCGGAACCAGCTGCGAGCCCTGGTGCATCATCTGGAAGTAGGCGTGCTGGCCGTTGGTGCCGGTGGTGCCCCACACCACCGCGGCCGAGCCCGCATCGAGCGCGCCGCCGTCAAGCCGCACGGACTTCCCGTTGCTTTCCATTTCCAGTTGCTGCAGGAAGGCCGGCAGCAGTTCCAGCGGCTCGCAGTAGGGCGCCACGCAGCGGCTGCCGGCACCGAGGAAGCTGCGGTACCAGACGTCGAGCAGGCCCAGGATCATCGGCAGGTTGCGCTCGGGCGGTGCGCTGGCGAAATGCAGGTCCATCGCGCGCGCGCCGTCCAGCAATTGCCGGAAGCGCTCGAAGCCGATGGCCGCGGCGATCGACAACCCCACCGCGGACCACAGCGAGAAGCGTCCGCCCACCCAGTCCCAGAACGGGAACATATTGGCCGGGTCGATACCGAAGTCGGCCACCGCATCGCGGTTGGTCGACACCGCCACGAAATGCCGCGCCAGCCCGGCACGGGTGACGCCCTGCTGCAGGAACCAGTCGCGCGCGGTGCAGGCGTTGGCCATGGTTTCCAGCGTGGTGAAGGTCTTGGAGCAGACGATCACCAGCGTGGTGGCGGCATCCAGCCCGGACAGCGTGCGTGCCAGATCGCTGCCGTCGACATTGGCGACAAAGTGCATGCGCGGGCCGGTGGTCTGCGCGTCGGCCTGCGCATCTGCCAGGGCGCGGCAGACCATGCGCGGGCCCAGGTCCGAGCCGCCGATGCCGATATTGACGATGTCGGTGATCGTGCGGCCATCGGACCCGGTCCAGGCGCCACTGCGCACCGCGCCGGCAAAGCGCTCCATCTGCGCCAGCACCGCGGCGACGTCTGCGCCAACGGGCACGCCGAGCGCGCGATAGCCGTCCTCTGGATAGGCGCGCAGCGCGATGTGCAGTGCGGCGCGGTGCTCGGTGGTGTTGACCGGTTCGCCGCCGAACATGGCGTCGCGCCGCTCGGCCACGCGTGCCTGGCCCGCCAGGGTGAACAGCAACGCCAGCGTTTCGTCGGTGATGCGGTTCTTGGCGTAGTCCAGCGTCAGGCCGCAGGCTTCGGCGGTGAAGCGCTCGGCGCGCAGCGGGCCGCGCGGGCCGTCGAACCAGTCGCGCATATGGGTGCCGCGCAGGGTGTCGGCGTGCGCGCGCAGGGCTTGCCAGGCGGGTAGGGAAGTGGTCATCTCAGATATTCCGCAGTACGTGGGCTACATCTCTTCATGCCAGGCCATGCCGTCTCGCGACAGCAGGGCGCTGGAGGCCGCCGGGCCCCAGGTGCCGGCGGTGTAAGGCTTTGGCGGCGTGGGGGAGTTCTCCCACGTCTTCAGGATGGGCGCGACCCAGCGCCACGCCTGCACCTGCTCGTCGCGCCGCACGAACAGGCCCAGCCGGCCGCGGATCACGTCGAGCAGCAGGCGCTCGTACGCGCCCACGCGCCGTACACGTGGGGCGGCAGTGTTCAGCTGAAGGTCGAGGGACGCGGGAATCAGTGCCTGCGTGTCGCCCGGTTGCTTGGTCAGGAAGTACAGCCGGATGCTTTCCTCGGGCTGCAGCGTGATCACCAGCCGGTTGCCGGACATGACCCCCAGCGGATGCGGGAACAGCGGATAGGGCACGTCGTGGAAATGGATCACGATCTCCGCCACGCGCGACTGCATGCGCTTGCCGGTGCGCAGGTAGAACGGCACCCCGGCCCAGCGCCAGTTGGCGATCTCGGCGCGGATGGCGACGAAGGTCTCGGTGCGGCTGTCGGGCGCGATGCCGGGCTCATTGGCATAGCCGGGCACGGGGTCGCCGCCCGCTGCGCCACGGGCGTACTGCCCGCGCACTACCTTCTCGGCAACGTCTTCCGGCCGGATTGGCCGCAGCGCCTTCAGGATCTTCAGCTTCTCATCGCGGATGGCGTCTTCCGACAGGCTGGTAGGTGGCTCCATCGCGACCATGCACAGCAGCTGCAGCAGGTGGTTCTGCACCATGTCGCGCAGCGCGCCGATGCCGTCGTAGAAGTTGCCGCGGCGCTCCACGCCCAGCTCTTCGGCGATGGTGATCTGCACCTGGCGCACCCATTCGCGCCGCCACAGCGGCTCGAACAGTACGTTGCCAAAGCGCACCGCCATCAGGTTCTGCACCGACTCCTTGCCCAGGTAGTGGTCGATCCGGTAGATCTGGTCCTCGGCAAAGTGCCGCGCCACTTCGGCGTTGATGGCCTCGGACGAGGCCAGGTCGTGCCCGAGCGGCTTTTCCAGCACGATGCGGCTGCGCTGGCCGGTCAGGCCCACGCGCGCCAGTTGCTCGCAGATGGTGACGAACAGGTGCGGGGCCGTGGCCAGGTAGAAGACCACCACCGGCGCCGCGCGCGCATTGACCAGCTCGGCCAGCGCATCGAAGCCGGCATCGGCGTTGGCATCCACCTGCAGGTACACGATGCGGTCGAGAAAACCCTGCCAGGCTGCGGCCGCTGCGTTGCCCGCCAGCGCTGGCAGCACTTCGTCGTCGAGCATCGCCAGGTAGGCGTCATGCGACAGCGGCTGGCTGCCGAGTGCCAGGATGCGCCCGCGCGGATGCAGCGAGCCAGCGGCGTGGGCATCGAACAGCGCCGGCAGCAGCTTGCGCCGCGCCAGGTCGCCGGTGGCGCCGAACAGTACAAAATCGAACTCCGGGGCAGGTTCAGGCACCGGAGCGCCGGCAGGGTGGCTAGCCATCATGGATCAGAAAATAGTGGAAGGGGTGGAGGGACCGGCCATGCCGCTTACCGCGGCGCGGCCCAGCCTTTGTACTGGCCGACATTGGCGCGCGTCACCAGCGTGGACGGCAGCAGCACGGTCGGGTTGGGCGGGCGCTGGCCATTCATCATGCCCACGCCCAGCTGCACCGCGGTGCGTGCAATGGCCCACGGGTCCTGGCTGGCTGAGGCCTGCACCAGCGTGTCGGCCTTGAGTGCCGCTTCGATGTCAGGCGCGCCATCGACCGAGGCAATCACGATGCCGCGCCGGTTGAGCTGGCGCGCCGCCAGGTCCGCGCCCACGGCCTGCGGGTCGTTGATGGTGAAGACCGCATCCACCTTGGGAAAGCGCGTCAGGTACAGCTGCATCACGTTCAGCCCGCCTTCGCGGGAGCCCTTGGCATCCTGGTCGTCGGACAGGATGCGGATATCGGGGTGGCGCGCCAGCACGGTCTTGCAGCCCTTGACCCGGTCCAGCACCGCCGACACCGGGGGGCCGTTCTGGATGATGACGTTGCCGCGGCCCTTGAGCCGGTCAGCGATAAAGCCGCAGGCGAGTTCGCCGGCCTGGGTGTTGTCGGTCTGCACGGTGGCATCGGCGCCGGCCGCGGCCACATCGACCGCCACCACCACGATGCCGGCCTTGCGCGCCTTGCGTACCGCCGGCTCGATGGCGCGAGCGTCGGCGGCGTTGATCAGGATCAGGTCGACGCCGGCGACGATAAAGCTGTCGATATGCATGAACTGCTTGTTCAGGTCGTAGTCCGCCGACAGCACGGTGACCTTTACCTTCGGGTTGACCTGCCGGGCCGCGGCCTCGGCACCGCGGGCCAGTGCGACGAAATATGGATTGCCCAGCGAGCCCAGCGTCACGCCTACCTTCTTGAGCGGACGTTGCGCGGCCTGGGCATCTGAAGCCTGCGCGTTCTGCGCGGGCGCCTGTGCCATGGCTGGTGCCGCGCACAGCGCGGCTAGCACGCAGGCGGCCAGGGCTTTGAGGATGGGTTGGATCACAGTGTTTCTCCTGTCCGGCCGCGTGTCAGGTACGGGCAGAGCCCTTCTGGCGATAGCGGTCGAGCGCGACCGCGCCGATGATCACCAGGCCCTTGATGATGTATTGCCAGATATCCGACACGCCCAGCAGGATCAGCCCGTTGGACAGCACCGCAATGATCAGCGCGCCCACCAGCGTGCCGGCAATCGATCCGACCCCGCCGACAAAGCTGGTGCCGCCCAGGATCACCGCGGCGATCGCATCCAGCTCATAGGACTGCCCCAGCTGCAGCCCGTTGGCCGCATACAGCCGCGACGCCGACATCACGCCGCCCAGCCCCGACAGCAGGCCCGACACCGCATAGACGAACAGCAGCACCACCCACACTTTGATGCCCGACAGGCGCGCCGCCTCGGCATTGCCGCCGACCGCGTAGATCTGCAGCCCCAGCACCGTGCGGCGCAGCACCAGCCACGACACCGCGACCACCGCAAAGGCAATCACCACCAGCCAGGGGATACCCAGCAGGTCGCCGTTGCCGATAAAGGCGAACGAGATATCCGGGTTGTAGACCGTGCTGTCGTTGCCGACCAGCCGCGCCAGCCCGCGCACCGCGGTCAGGCTGCCCAGCGTCACGATGAACGGCGGCAGCTTCATGAAGGCGATCAGCGCACCGTTGACCAGTCCGAACAGCAGCCCGCACAGCAGCGCTGCCGGCACGCTCAGCGCCGCCAGTTGCGGCATCAGCGAGACCAGCATCGCCACCACGGCCGACACCGACAGGATCGATCCCACCGACAGGTCGATGCCGCCGGTCAGGATCACGAAGGTCATGCCCGCGGCCAGCACCAGGTTGATCGACGCCTGCTGGGCGATGATCGACAGGTTCTGCAGGCTGGCGAAGTTCTCGGTCAGCAGCGTGAAGCCCAGGCAGAGCAGCACCAGCACCGGCAGCATGCCGAGTGCGCGCAGGCGTTCCTGCGTGGTGGCACGGCCGGTGGCGCGTGCCAGCGGCGCGGAAGCCTGGGCGGTGACTCCATGGGCCGCATGGGCCGTGGATGAGAGGGGATTGCGCATAAGTGTCTCCTGATGCTGCGAGGCGGCATGCCGCCCCGGCGCGGCCGTTCTTTGCCGGCCTGTACGGGAATTCAGCGGTTCAATGCAGGACCGGGGGCTGTTGTTCGCCGGCGCCGGTCGCCAGCGCAATGATCTGTTCCTGCATGGCGGCGGCATCGGCGCAGCCCGGCACTTCGCCGGCCAGCTCGCCTGCGCGCATCACCAGCACGCGGTCGCACAGGCCGACCACCTCGGGCAGTTCGCTGGAAATCATCAGCACCGCCACGCCGGAGCGCGCCAGCTCATTGATGAGCCGGTAGATCTCGGCCTTGGCGCCGATATCCACGCCACGCGTGGGCTCGTCCAGGATCAGCACGCGCGGCCGGGTTTCCAGCAGCCGCGACAGCATCACCTTCTGCTGGTTGCCGCCGGACAGCGATCCCACGTTGACCTGCGGGTGCGCCACGCGGATGCCGAGCGAGCGGATCGCCGCGGCCGTGCGCTGGCGCGCGCTGGCGCGGTTCAGACGCCCGCCGCGCAGCGCATCGCGCGCGGCCACGATCAGGTTGATGTTCTCGTGCACGCTCTGGTCCAGGAACAGGCCCTGCAGCTTGCGGTCTTCGGTCAGGTAGGCAATGCCGGCGTCGATCGCCTGGCGCGGGCCGGTGACGGCCAGCGGCGTGCCGGCCACGAACACGGCGCCATCGGTGCGGACATCGGCGCCGAAGACCAGCCGCGCCAGCTCGGTGCGCCCGGCGCCCACCAGCCCGGCCAGGCCCAGCACCTCGCCGGCGCGCAGGTCGAAGCTGCAGCCGCGCACGCGCCGGCCATCGGACATATTGCGTACCGACAGCATGATCTCGCCCGGCGCGGTCGCGCCATGGGTCTTGGTGTAGAAGCCGGACAGGTCGCGCCCGACCATCATCTTGACCAGCGCCGCCCGCGTCAGAACCTCACGCGTGAGCGTGCCGACAAAGCAGCCGTCGCGCAGCACGGTGACGCGGTCGGCCAGCTCATCGATTTCCGCCATGCGGTGGCTGATGTAGATGATGGCCATGCCTTCGGCGCGCAACTGGCGGATCAGCGCGAACAGGCGGTCGGTCTCGCGGGTGGACAGCGGCGTGGTGGGCTCGTCCATCACCAGGATGCGGGTCTCGAAATGCACCGCGCGGGCAATCTCCACCAGCTGGCGCTGCGCGATCGACAGCGCATGCACCGGCGTCTGCGGCGTGAAGTTCGCACCCAGCCGGGCCAGCGTGGCCTCGCAGGCGCGCGCCATGGCGGCGCGGTCGACCATGCCGCGGTGGTGCAGGTGGCGGCCCAGGTAGATGTTCTCGGCCACGCTCAGGTTGGGCGCCAGGCTCAGCTCCTGGTAGATCACGGCCACCCCGTGGGCACGCGCCGTGGCCGGGCCGTCGATGGCCACCGGCTCGCCCGCGATGCGGCACTCGCCGCCCGGATCGGCGATGTAGGCGCCGGACAGGATCTTCATCAGCGTGGATTTGCCCGCGCCGTTTTCGCCCATCAGGGCATGGACTTCGCCGGCGTAGACGGTCAGCTCCATGTTGCTGAGGGCTTTCACGCCGGGGAAGGTCTTGGAGATATTGCGCAGTTCAAGCAGCGGGGCGGGGCCCGCATGGCCGCCATGCAAGGGCGGCGGCGTGGGCGAGGTACGCGGTGCTTCAGACAATGGCATGGCTGGCCTCCGGAACGATGGCAGACGCACCCCGTAGCAGCTCGGCGCGTGGGGAGAAGTTCATGAACATCGGCAGCGACGCGGCACCCACCGCGCCGGCGTTGGCGCCAAAGCAGCCGCGCACCACGGTGGCGGGCGCGCGGGCTTCGGGGGCGCCTTCATCCAGCGCCTGCTGCAGGCGCGCGATCAGCGTGGCGACCAGGCCACCGTCGATATCGGCATCGAAGATCACCAGCGGCACGTCGAGCACGGCGAGGGCGGACTGCAGCGCAGGTGCCAGCGCATCGACGCAGTCGGCAATCCATTCCTCGACCGCGGGGTGGCCCAGTTCGACCTGGCGCTGCAGGTCGGCGTGGCCGTTGACCACGACGCCGTGGTGGCGCAGGTGGCGGGTCAACGCGTTGAGGGACGCGCGCGAGATCAGGATGTCGCGCCGCTTGCCGGTGCCCGCAGCGCCCGGCGCGGAGGACAGCGCGCTGGGCGGCACCGGCATCATCGCGATATCGCCGGCATTGCCGGAGACACCGCGCACGCAGTCGCCATTGAGCACCACGCCGCCGCCGATGGCGGGGCCAAGGAAGACATAGAGGAAATGCTGGGCATGGTGGCGCCCGTAGAACAGCTCGGCCACCGCGGCGGCGGTGCCGTCGTTCTCGCCGAAGACCGGCAAGCCGGTGGCGGCGTTGAGCATCGCCGGGAAGTCAGCCTGGTCCCAGGCACGGAAGCTTGCCTGGAAGGCTTCGCCCTGTACGTCCAGCTCGCGCAGCCAGGCACCCAGGTTATAGGGCTGCGCCACGCCGATGCCCAGCAGCCGCTTCTGTTCGGCGGGGGTGAGCAGGGCGCGCAGCTCGGCAATGTCGTGCCGCACCGTTTCCAGCGCCTGGTCGGGGTGGGGCAGGACCAGCTGGTGGGCGCGGCTGGCCAGGATATGGCCGGCAAAGTCCACCATCACCACCTCGATGCTGCCGCGGT
Organism: Cupriavidus sp. CP313; assembly: GCF_054072015.1. Lineage (NCBI taxonomy): Bacteria > Pseudomonadati > Pseudomonadota > Betaproteobacteria > Burkholderiales > Burkholderiaceae > Cupriavidus > Cupriavidus sp. CP313. Next base: position 40,937 of record NZ_JBSVZB010000015.1, read on the forward strand.
CCAGCCGTACGCCAATGCCGAAGGCGCCCTTGGGCTGCAGCCGGATCAGGCTGGCGGGCTGGCCGCGCTGGCCTTCCGTGCGGCGCCCGGACTGCTCGACCAGGCCTTCCTCGGACAGGGTCTGCACGATGCTGCCCACCGCGGTATTGGTCAGTTGCGCCATGCGCGCCAGGTCAGCCTTGGAGGCCTCGCCGGCACGGCGCAGCGCCAGCAGCAGCGCGCGTTCGTTGTACAGGCGCAGGCTGGCGGAATTCACGCCACGGCCCGCTTTGGATGCGGTCATCTTGTCTCCGTCCGCTATTAATTAATTCACGTTGAATTAAATGATATGGGAGCGCAGAACTCAACCGCGGGGAAACCCGGAGGGCGGATGCGCCGCCTGGGTGTCAGGTGATGAGGAAGCCACTGCCGTGGCTAGGAAGGGGGAAGATTGCGGCGGTCCGCCCACAGGGGGACCGCCCAGGGGGCGTTGCCCGGGATCGGGCTTATTGTTTTGACATCTGCATGGTGAAATACCCGCCGGTCCCGGTGCTGCCGGCCATCACCAGCGTGCGCGCATAGCGCGTGCTGCTGTTCACGATGATGCTGCCGTCGGCCGGCATCAGGCGGATCGCGGCAAAGCCGTTGTGCGGCACGCGAGTCGACAGCGCGCAGCCGGTGCTGCCCGGCTGCGTGGAGTTTTCGGCAACGATCCTGACCGCATACAGGTTCTTGGCCGATCCCGGGGTGGCAAGCGTTGCCGTGCCCTGCAGGTCGCAAATGCGGGTGCCGCTGGTATAGGTACCGGTGACGTTGCCGGCGTCGTCGATCTGCATGGCAAAGCCGTCTTGCTTCCAGTTGCCGGCGATGGCAGCCTGGTCCACGGCTAGCGCGTTGGACGGATCGTAGGTACCGGATAGCACATTGGTAGGGTTGCCTGGCGTGGCGACGAAATTGCCGTCAAAGCGCTGCCCCGGGGTAATGGTGCCGGCCCCGGTGGCCGGGTAGGCAAAGCCGGTTTCGTACAGCGTGCCGGGGCCCAGCGTCCAGGCCGAACCAGAAAACTGGAACGCGCCTCCCAGCACGCCCGTCAGTCTCGCGTGCACGAACTTCCCGCTGTTGTCGACCAGCGTGGCGTTCATGAGGCCGACCCAGAGACCTTCGCTGCCATTGCCGACCGCTGCCGTCGAGCCCGGTTGCGGTGCGCTCAGGCTCGGCCGCAGCTCGCCAGTGGGTGCAGGTTGCGGTGCTGCTTCGGGCGAGGGCTCAGGCTTTGGTGCAGGCGCAGGTGCCGGATTATTTTCAGACGGTGGCGTTTGTGCCGCCGGTGTGGTCGTTGCGTCGTCCCCGCCGCCGCCACAGGCGGCCAGCAGCGCGATAGCCGACAGCAGGGCTGCCGGCATTGCTATTTTTCTCATTGGATTTCACCTCCGGATTGTGGGAAAGGTCTTGCTGTCCCGTTGCATACGGGCGCCGGCAGATCCCACTATGGATTGGTTGCGTCGGGCGACGCGGTGGGAAATGCCGACCGGCCAAAACTATCGATCCGGGGTCGGCAGGTAAATCAGACGGATCTGAAATACGGGGGAGAAATTGCCTGGGTGAAGTGTCTGAGGGCGGTGACTGCAGGCGGCCGCACATCCTGCGGCCGCCTTCGGCAGCGTCAATCCGGCAACGCCCCCGCCTGCCGCAGCGCCGCGCGCGCAATCTCCATGCGCGCCTTGGCGTGTTCGGGCCGCACCATGTCGAGATTGAGCGCAAACAGGTAGTCGTCGTCGCCACGCTCGACCCAGCCCACCAGCCAGCCCACTGCCGGCCTGGCCGAATCGGCCCAGCCGGTCTTGGCGTGCAGGGTGTAGGCGGCGGTGCGCTCCATCACCGTAATGTCGTCCACGGCCTTGAAGGTGGCAGGCGAGAACGGCAGCGTGCGCTGCACCACGCCCTTCAGGAAGTCGATCTGCTGGTAGGCGGAGATCTGCAGCGTGCCGTTCAGCCAGAAGCGGTCGACCTGGCCGGAACTGTTGGCATTGCCATAGTGCGACGCAGTCAGGTAGCGCTGGTAGGCCGCGCTGCCAACCCGCCGCGCCAGCGCCTGGTAGGCCGGCACGCAGGAGTTGGGGAAGGCCACGCGCAGCGGCACGTCTGCGTTGCAGGCGTCGGGCAGGATGGCCTTGCCGCCGACCAGCCAGACCTTGCCGTCCCACGGCAGCTTGTCATGGTCGACGTCGGCGACGGCGCCGCTCTCCAGGCCGATCATCGAGTTCAAGATCTTGAAGGTCGACGCCGGCGAGTACTGCGTGGCCGCACGCGGCTTGTTGTAGGTCAGCATGCGGTCGCGCCGCAGGTCGTAGATCACCATGGTGCCGGTGGTATCGGCCTGGTGGAACAGCGCCGCGGCATCCAGCGGGACTTCTTTCGGTGCCGCCAGGGCGGGCAGGTTGGTGGCAAGCAGGCCGAAGCCGATCGCCATCGGTGTCAGCAAACGAGCAAGATGTTTGTTCATGGCTGTGCAGAGGAGTTGAGGGGATGGCAATCCGGGCCCGGACCGTGGTGCGCAGCATAGGAGAGTGCCCAGGTAACGCCAACCGCGCTGGCTGTAACGTGCGTAACATGACGGGCGCCGCCAGCGTTTTCACTCGATCCCTGACTGCCTGATGCCAGCCACGCCTGCCCCGATCCGTATCGACGTGTCGGCCCCGTACCGGGTCGACGGCCAACCCGCGCGCTACCAGTCGGTCTGGCTGCTGGCGCGCATCTGGCATGCGCATCGCACCGGGGAGGGCGGTGTCACCGCGGCAGTGGTGCGCAGCGCCTTCCCGACGGCGGCCAACCTGCGCATGCTGGCGTCGCGTGCGTTTGCGGACTTTGCGCGCTGGCAGGTGGCGGTCGGATGGGGAGCCGACCGCCAGCGCGACCCAGCCGCGGCCAATCCGGCGCAGCGCAGCCGCGGGCCATTCTGGATCACGGCGGCGAGCGCGCGGCGCCTGCGCTTTGTGGCCGACGGGCGCACGCTGGGCCCGGCCGCGCTGGCCCGTCGCCTTGGCTTTCCCACGGGGCCGCAAGCGGCGCCGGCGGGCCAGCCGGACGGTGTTGGCTACGTGATGCGCGACATGGCCTTCTGGAGCGAGCTGACCCAGGCCATGCGCGGCGCGCAGGACGGCCACGCGGGCATGCACGGCTCAGCCGTGGCCGAATCCTTCCGCGCGGCAGGCCGCAGTGCCGGCGACGGTTTCCAGCAAGCGCTGTCGCTGCTCAAGGAAAGCCTGGCCTGGCGCCGCTGCGGCCGCCTCGATCAGAGCCGGGCGGCACTCAGGCGTGTCGACCGACTGGTGCAGGCGGCCGAGGCCGGCGCGGCGACGCCCGCGTTCTGCGCCATGGCGCATATCGTGCGGGCCTGGGAACGCTATACCCGCGGCGACAGCGACGGCGCGCGTGCCGGCCTGGAAGGGCTGCACTCCGATCCGGAGCTGCGCCTGGTGGTGCGCTACAACCCGCGCGTGCGCTTTGAAGTGCTGAACCTGGAAGCGCTGCTGCACAAGGCCGATGCCATGCGCACCGGGCATGCCGGCACGGCGCAGGCCGCGCAGCTGGCGCTGGATACCTTCGCCGGCGCGCTGCAGGCAGCCTACGAGGCGGATTCCGTCGATGCCGTGCAGCATGCCGCGGCCAATATCGGCCTGTGCCTGTGGCTGTTCTGGCAGCACGGCCTGGTCGATGCCGCGCGCACCTTGTCTGCCAGCGCGGTGCAGCGGCAGGCGATGCGCTGGCTGGGCTTGTCGGAGTGGATCTGCGACCGGTTCGGCGTAGGCGGCGGCACGGCGTGGAATGCGATCTTCCTGTTGCGCATCGCGCGCGGCAGCTGCGGGCCCGATACCCCGCCGTCCGACCGGCCAGCCAGGGCCAACGACAGCATGGCCGCGTTCCGCCGCCAGCGCCCGCTGTCCGTTGCCGACGCTGTCGACGCGCTGCGGCCGTTCCACGCACCGTTCGCGCCGGCCAAGGGCTTCGTGCGCTGGTCCGCCGTGGCGGCGTTCGCCCTGGAAGACCATGACGCCGGCCACGTCAGGCTGGGGCCGTTGCAACTGGCCAACCTGCTGCTCGAATCGGCCTGGTACCTCACCCATGAGCAAGGCGCTACCGCAATAGCGTGCGCCGCGGTGGAGCGGCTGGCCGCCCAGCTGCCCGCGCTGCGGCCGGCCGAGCGTGCGTTCTTCACCGCGGAACTGCGCGCCTTGCCGCCAGAGTTGCGCGATGCTGCCGCGGAAGCTTCACGGCGCAGGCGCAAGGTGGCGTGAGGGCAGCGTGCTACGCACTGGATGTGCCGATCCGGTTTGCGCGGGACAGCGCGATTGCGGCCGGCAACAAAAAAGGGCGACCTTGCGTCGCCCTTGCTCACTGGCAAGCCAGCGCTAGTCGAACAGCTCGTGCCAGATGCTCTTCTTCTTATAGTGCTTCTGCTCGCGCTCATAGTGCCGGTCGCGGTCGCCATGGCCGCGCTGGTATTCCTGTCGCGGGGGCGGGGTTTGCTGCGGCATTTGCTGCATCGGCGCCTGCTGCACCGGGGCGGCTGCCACGGAGCGCTCAAGGATCTTGTCGAGTTCGCCCCGGTCCAGCCAGACACCGCGGCATTTCGGGCAGTAATCGATCTCGATGCCCTGGCGTTCGGACATCACGAGTTGCGTTTGCGGGCACACCGGACAATCCATTGCTTCTCCTCATTGCAGTGAAAACAGTCAGGGTATGACCGGCGCCAGCGCATATGGTTCGACCGGGAGAAGCTTGCAGAAGTGGTGCCGGGGGCGTTTGATGTGGTGCGCAGGCCCTGGCACGCCGCTCAGGCAGCCTCGCCGACGGTGCCGTGGCCGGCTTCTTCAGCCGGCTCGTCCTTGCCGCCGGGCAGCAGCAGGTTGAGGATCACCGCCGACAGCGAGCCTACCGTGATGCCGGAGCCAAACACTTCGTGCACGAAGGCAGGCAGCTTCGACAGCAATTCCGGACGGAAGGTCACCGCCAGGCCGCAGCCGATCGACACGGCCACGATCAGGGTATTGCGCTGCGTGAACTTGACGGTGCTGAGCATCTGGATCCCGCCCGACACGATCATCGCGAACATCATCAGGCCCGCGCCACCCAGCACCGGCTGCGGAATCGTCACCACCAGTGCGCCCAGCACCGGGAACAGCCCGGCCAACAGCAGCATCACGCCGGTCAGTGCCACCACATGGCGGCTGGCCACGCCGGTCAGCGAGACCACGCCGACATTCTGCGCAAAGGTCGACAGCGGCGGGCTGCAAACCAGCGCCGCAAAGGCGGAGCCAATGCCATCGCACAGGATGCCGCGCGACAGGCACTTGCCGGAGATCGGCCGCTGCGTGGCCGCGCCCAGCGCCATGAACGTGCCCGTCGACTCGACAATGGTCACCAGGAAGGCGATCGACATGGCGACGATGCCCGAGATCGGGAACGACATGCCGAAGTACAGCGGCTGCGGCACCGCGAACACCGGCGCCCGGTGAAACTGCGTGAAGTCGACCAGGCCCAGCGCCAGGCACAGCAGGTAGCCACCGGCAATGCCGACGACAATGGCCGAGGCCGACAGCATGCCCTTGCCCCACTGCACCACCGCGACCACCAGCGCCAGCACCGCGACAGCAATCGCCAGATTGCCGGGCGCGCCATAGCGGCTGCTGCCCTGGCCGCCTGCGGCCCAGTCGATGGCCACCGGAATCAGCGACAGGCCGATCATGGTGACAACCACGCTGGTGACGGTATGCGGAAACAGCTTGCGGATCGCCGGCATGAAGAAACTGCCCAGGATCATCACCAGCGAGCCCGCCAGCGCCGAGCCCAGGATGCCGGCCACGCCGTGTTCGACGCCCACGCTGATGGCCGCGCCGACAAAGGCGAAGCTGGTGCCCATCACGCATGGCATGCGGATGCCCACCGGCCCAATGCCCTTGCACTGGATGATGGTGACGATGCCCGAGCCAAGCAGGGCGGCATTCACCAGCGCAATGACCTGGTCCGGCGGCAGCTTCAGGGCACCGCCAATGACCAGCGGCACCGCAATGATGCCGCCCAGGGCGGCCAGCAGATGCTGGAGCGCAAGCAAAAACGTCGTCAGCCGCGGGGGGCGGTCTTCCACCTTGAACAGCAAGGGCGCCATTCATGTCTCCTGTTGTCTGGCCGGATATGTTTCCGGACTGTCTTGTTCTTCTGGCGCCGGGGGAGGGGCTGCCCCCGGCCCTGTCATTGCGCGCTGCCGGACAGGCGGAGACCGCCTGCCGCGAGCGTGGCCGGGATCAAGTTCCAGGCCGCAACCGGGGAGCAAGAATAGCAGGGATAAGCATTCCGTGATACAAAAATTGCATACAATTTGTATCAACTCCCTTGCGCGGGAGGATAAGGACCGGGGAGGCGCGCCGCGCGCCGGCGCGGAATAGATCCGGGGCCGGCTACTCGCCGAAAAACACCCTGTCCGGATGCGGATGGCTGAGGAAGTCGTGGTGCGAGATATGCCAGCCGTAGGCCCCGGCCAGCATAAAGACGATGCGGTCGCCCACGCGCACGCGCGGCACCGTCACCTCCTGCGCGAACACGTCCTTCGGCGTGCAAAGCTCGCCGCAGATCGTGAGCCTTGCGTCAGTCAGCTCCGGGCGCGCAAACGGGTAAGGCCACGCGTCGTTTGGCACGACGAAGAACGGATGATTGTGCTGCCATGACACCGGCAGCCGGAAATGGTGCGTACCGCCGCGCACGATGGCGAAGTGCTTGCCGTGACTATGCTTGAGGTCGATGGCTTCAGCCACGTAGCAGCCGCAGTCGGCGCTGATGAAACGGCCGCATTCCAGCACGATGCGGCAGCCGGGCCGGCGCTCCTGCAGCAGTTGCGCCAGCCCGGCGCAGAAGCGCGGCCAGTCAAAGGTGTGATCGGGATCGGCGTAGTCGATGCCGATGCCGCCGCCGACATTCAGCCATTCCAGCGCCAGTCCGTGTTCGTCACGGCATTGCTGCGCCAGCGCGATATGGCGTGCAATCAGTTCGAGATGCTTGTCGGCGTCCAGGCTGTTGGAGCCCGCGTGCAGGTGCAGCCCGACCAGGCGCACGCCGGGCAGGTCGCATGCCAGCGCGATCACGGCGGGGAGTTCCGCCTGGTCGATGCCGAACTGCGTCGGGCGCCCGCCCATCTGCAGCGTGGCGCCGGGCAGGCCGTAGGCCGGATTCACGCGCAGCAGCACGTCGGCGCACCGGCCCATGCGTTGGGCGATGCGGTCCAGCCGGCGCAGTTGCAGCGCGCTTTCCACGTGGATCAGCCTGACGCCGAGGCGCAGCGCGCCCTCAAGCTCGGCATCGGTCTTGCCGGGGCCGCCGAACACGACCGGCACGTCGGCGTCGACGGCGCGTACGCGTTCGATTTCACCCAGCGATGCGACTTCGAAGCCTGCCGTTGCGCCCAGCAGCGCGCGCAGCACCGGCGCATCGCTGTTGGCCTTGATTGCGTAGTAGAGATCGCAGTCCTCGGGCAAGGCGGCAACGAGGCCAGCGGCGCGCGTGCGCAGGTGGTCCAGGTCATAGAGATAGGCGCATGCAGGCCCCTTGCGAGGATCGAGTCCATCCAGGTAACGGGTGATGATTTGCGGGTTCATGTTGTGGCGAGAGGGGCGGCTCTATGTTGATGACTGGGAATGGGAATGGGATTGCAGGTGCGCGGCCATGGCCCGGCGCGCGATGCCGCGGTCGTCGCCGAGCAGCAGCATGCGCGTGCCTTGCCGGCGCCAGAGCGCGGCGTCTTCCGGGGTGCGGGGCAGCGCGCAGAAATGCTTGCCGTGCCCGCGCGCGGCATCGGCGATGCGCGCCACGGCGTCGCGCACCAGCGAATGACGCGTCTGCCATGGCACGCCCAGCGACTGCGAGAGATCCGCGGCGCCTTCGAGCAGCACATCGATCCCGGGTATAGCGGCGATGTCGTCGAGCGCATCGAGCGCGGTGCCGTCTTCGATCATCGCCACGACCAGCGTATCGGCGCCGGCTGCGGCAGTGGCCGCGGCAAGATCGTCGCGGCCGAACGCGCTATGCCAGGTGGCGTTCAGCCCCCGCTCGCCGGGCATCGGCAAATGCTGTGCGTAGTGGCAGAGCCGGGCTGCCTGCCTTGCCTGCGCTACAGCACTGATGCGCGGGAAGACGATGCCCTGGGCACCGGCGTCCAGCGCCGGCGCGACCTGGTGCGGTGCCGCCACGCGCACCAGTGCCGCGATGTCACTGGCGCGCGCCGCCAGCAGCATGGTGCCGAGTTGCGCGCCATCGATCAGCGTGTGTTCCAGGTCGATCACCACGAAGTCATAGCCGGCAGCAGCGATCAGTTCGACGGTCAGCGCCGCAGGCGTCGAACAGAACAGGCCGTGCACCGGGCCGCCGCCCGGATCCGACAATCGCGCCTTCAGCGATCTCATGCCGCCTCCGCCAGCGCCAGCGGATTCGGCGCCTGCCGCGTGCGCAGCCGGATTTCGGGCATGAAGCGGCGGCTGGCCAGCAGTTCGATCGACATGGTGGGCGCGAAGCAGTCGAAGCGCCGGAAGCTTTCAGCCAGGCGCGGGTGTGCGCGCTGGTAGCTGCGGATCACGCCTGCCACGATGGTCCAGAACTCTGTTTCCTCAAGCTGGTAATGCCCGGCAAGCAGCGGGGCCAGTTCAGCCAGGTTGACGAAGAACAGCGCGTCGCAGGTGAAGTCCCGCAGTTCATCGGCATCATCCGTTTCGATAAACGAGTTCGGGTTGACGCGCGCATGCTCGGCTGGCGGCGACGTGAGCTGCGGCGCCGTGCCGGACAGCCACTGGCGCGAGAAGCGCACGCCATCGTGAAAGTCCTTGAGCGCCACGCGCTGCGGCAAGCCGTTGACATGCAGCAGCAGCATGTTCTGCGCGTGCGACTCGAGCGCGGTGCCGTGCTGCCAGAGCAGATGCAGCACCGGCAGCCAGGCGCGCTCCACCAGCCGCTGCAGCCAGACGCGCACGCCATGACGGCGGATCCACGGCTCGATCAGCGGCTGGCCGTCGACATCGATATGGGTAAGCGCGGTCATGGGGATGGCGGCCTCGCCGGGTGCCAGATAGCGGTGGATGCTTTCGCGCCAGATGCAGGAAAGCGCGCCGTACTGGCCCTGCACCGGCGCGGCGGGCACATGGCTGACGCCGGCGACTTCGCGCAGCAACACCGGCGCTGCCATCGGCTCGGTCCATTCTGTGCGCGCCACCAGGCTCGCCAGCCAGTCACTCAACACGGCGGCATTGCATACCGTGTGCGGCGCCAGCACGCGCGAAGTGGAGGTGTTGACGAGATTCATGGCCAGCTTCAGCGACAACGCATCGGCCTGATCGACATTGGAGAGGGTGCGGATCGACTGCTGGGGCAGGTAGCGGCCCGGCATCTCGCCGACGGCGATCAGCTCGCCGCGCGCGAACGCGCCGTGGTAGCCCGGCGCGATGACCTCGTCCCATTGCCACGGGTGGACGGGCAGCGGCAGGTAGTCGGCAGGATTGGCGCCATGCTCGCGCAACGCGGCCTCGAACGCGGCGCGCGCCGGCGGTGGCAGCAGGCTCTCGGGCGATGCCTCGGCGTTGCCGAGATTCCAGCGGCAATGCGAGCGGCGCGCTGCCAGCAGCACGGGCTGCAGCGGCGCGGCGCATTCCGGCGCGTAGCGTCCGTTGTCCGCCAGCGTGAAACCCATGCGCGATTTATAGCCCGGGTGGTAGGGATGGGCACCCGTCAGCCGCGCTTCGATGGCATCGTAGCCGGCATCGCGCAACGGTTGTCCGGCGTGCCCGTTGGCATGGTGGGACTGCGCGTCCTTGACCTGCGTGGACAGCAGCTCCAGCCCGAACTGCTGCAGGCGCACCGGGTCGGCATCGAGCTGGCCGGCAAGCTCGGACAGCAGTTGCGCGACGTCGTCGGCTTCAGCCTGGCTCTCGCCTTCGCAACGGAGCACGGGCCCACGGATGCGGATGCGGCCGAAGCTGGCGGTGCGCTGCGCGGCGCAGCGATAGCTGACGGGCTGGCCGTCAGCCGTCACGCCGGGCAGTTCGACGCCAGCGTCGGTGACAAGCACGTCGCGCAGGCAGTCTTCGAACAACAGGGCTTCCAGCAGCTGGCGCAGCACGCGGCGGGCGGCTTGCCGGTATTGCGGGCTCTGGATCAGTCGTTGGTAATCGGTCGTGTTCATCGGGGGCTCAGGCTTGCGGTGCGGATACGAGGAAGTTCGGGACGCCTGCCCACGCAGGCGTTTCGCCATGGCGGCCGAAGCAGCTCAGCATGTTGGCCTTGGCGGGAAGGGTGGGTAGGGCCTGCAACGACGCCAGCAGCTGGCGCAGCGATGGGCCGCCTGCGTCGAGCGCGACTGCGGTGTCCTGCCACAGCGTGGCTTCGTCGCAGCCGCCCGTGCGCGCCAGGCAGGCGATGAAGTGGCCGATATGGTTGACCAGCACGTAATAGGCAAAGCGATGCAGCGCGGCTTCCTCCGTGTACAGGGCGGGACTGTCGGCATCGAACTGCGCCGCCCAGGCAAAGCGGGCGCGGCTGATGCTGGCGCCTTCCATGTCGCGGACATAGCCGTGCACCGGCCAGCCGCCCGCGAACGCGACCATGCTGTTCTGCAGGTGCGCCTCCAGGCTGACGCCGTGCTCGGCGAACAGGCGCGCCAGCGGCAGCAGCGTGACGTCGAGATAGCGCGCCCACCAGCGGCGGATATCCGGCGCGCCAGGTTGATGGCCCAGCGCTTCGCGCAGCAGGCCGTCCAGGATGCCGGCGCCATGCGCGGGCTCCTCCAGCACCGTGGCGAGCACTTGCGCGGCGTCGCCATGCGGGCCGGTCATGCCTTGCCGGAAGATCACCGCGGTGCTGGCGCGCAGCGCGTTGTCGGGCAGCGCAAGCACGGCGTAGCCGGTTTCGGCCAGCACCGTGAAGTGTGCGGACGAACGCGCCGCCTCGGGCAGCATGGCGATGGCGCGGCTGGCATCCAGCGCGCGCCGCACGTGCTCGGGCGGATTGTTGCGGACAAAGTTGGTGATGCGGATATCGAGCGCCAGCTTGAGGAAGCGTTGCTGCTGCGGCAACCACACCGTACGCACCGACGAGGTCGGCCAGGCCAGCTCTCCCAGCGGCCCGAGGGAAATCATCGCGCGGCTGGCCAGTAGCGGCTGGATCTCGCTGCGCGCAAGCAGTTGCGCGGCTTGCCAGGGATGGCAGGGCAGCAGGCGGTAGTCGCCTTCCTTGAGCAGGTCCGCCGCGGCCTCCATCGCCGCCGGGTCGATCGGCAGCGGCTGGCCGTCGATGGCGCTGCTCTCCAGCAGGTCGCTGGCGACTGCGAAGTAGTGCAGCTGGAAGGTGGCTCCGAGCTCCGGCGCATAGCGTTGCAGCGCATCGTGGCTGAACCCTTCGGACGCCTTTGACGTGGCGTGGAAGATATGCCCGAAGCGCAGCCCTTGCTCGGCAGCGATAAAGCGCGAGGGCGCTTGCCGTGCGGGCGCTTCGCGGTGGTACAGGCGCACCTTCTGGATGCCGTTCTTCATCAGCGTGGCAAAGCGCTCCGGCCAGTCGGTGGCGGCGCTCTGCGGGTAGGCATGCGCGAGCGCCTCGGTGATGGCTTCGGCCAGCTTCTCGACGCGGCGCAGCGGGTGGAAGGCGCTGCCTTCGGACAGCAGCGCATCCGCGAGCCGGTGGTAGCCGATCGGTGAGACGTAGGTGAGTGCCGCGGCCAGCCAGCGGTGGCCGCCATTACGGTCTGCCAATGCCAGCACCGCCGGTTCCAGCCCTTCGGAACGCCAGCGGCCCAGGGTACTTTGCAGTACGGCAGGCACCGGGGCGGGAAGGTGCGTGGCAAGGCGCGGATCGACGATGCCGGTCTCGCGGCAATAGGTGTTGAAGAATTGCTCGATCAGGCGGCGCTCGACGGCGTCGGGCGCAGCGGTATCCTGGTCCGGGCGATGGGCGCGCAGGCGCCCTTGCGGTGCCACGGCGGTCGGGGGCAGGAGAGTGGAAAGCATGCAGTTACCTCGCATCAGGGACGGTGGCAAACAACGATGAGCGATCAGGGACGACGAGTGCGGCGGCCAGCGCGAACATGGCGGCGATCAGCCATAACGTACCCGCCGGGTCGGAGCGTGGCAGCCATGCCATCACCGCCAGCGGCCCCACCAGTTGCCCGGCGGTCATGGCGCTTTTGGCGATGCCGGTGGCGCTGCCGTGCAAGTTCGCGGGCAGTCGGGCGCAGCAATAGGACAGCATGGATTGCGCGAGCGCGGCGAACAGCGCGCCCTGCACGACCCGGAGCGCGCCGATCTGCCAGAGCGCATCGGCAAGCGGCAGCAACGCCAGCGCGATTGCGCAGCCGCCGGCGGCCAGCATGAACGCGCGCGCAGTCGTGCCGCGGTCGCTGAGCGCGCCCCACAGCGGGCTGGCGAGCATCGCGGCCAGCCAGCCCAGCGCGTGCAGGAAGCCAGTCTTGCTGCCAAGCAGGGCATCGTGCGGGTAACGCTGCTGCAGGTAGAGCGCGAACACGTTCACCAGCGCGAACGCGCCCGCCTGCGTCAGGCAGCCGGCCAGCAGCCAGCGGCGCAGCGACGCGTCCGCCAGCATCGCGGCGAATCCGCGCGGCGAGCCGGCGCCTGGCGACGCCTGTGGCGCCGGCTCGCGCAGCCGCCATGCGAGCAGCAGCGTCAGCACGGCATTGGCCGCGGCGACCGCAAGCAGCATCGGCCGCACCGTCCACCAGTCCTGCAGCACGCCGCCGAGCACCGGCCCCAGCAAGGCGCCGGTGGCCACGGCCGATTCCTGCATGCCGAAGGCGCGGCCGCGCATGCCAGGCGTGCTGACGCGGCCGATGCAGATGGTCAGCAAGACGCCGACGGCGCTCGCGCCCTGCAGCAGGCGGCCGGCCATGAAGCCGGCCACGTGCGTGGACAGGCCCATCAGCAGCAGGCTGGCGGTGAAGGCGGACAACGACAGCAGCAAGGGCCGGCGGTAGCCCCATCGTTCGCACCAGCTGCCGGCGAACGGCGCCAGCAGCAGCGCGCCGACGCCGGGCGCGGCAAGCGCCAGGCTGCTCCAGTGCGCGGCATCGGGGCCGGCGAGGTCGCGCAGGTAGAGCGGCATGATCGGCACCAGCGTCATCAGGCCCGTCGTCACCACCGCCTGGCCGGCCAGCAGCAGGGCGATGTCGCGCGACGGGCCGGCTTGCGGCGCCGGCGTCATGACGGGACTCCGCTCTCACGCAGCGGGTTGCACAGGCTGCCGAGCGCGCTGGGCATGCCGGTGCCGGCGGTCTCGCGCGCCAGCAGCGGCGTCAGCAACTGCTTGAACGGCCATTCCGGCGCTTCCAGCAGTGCGGCCCGCGCGATCTCTGCGGGCCGGTTGCCGGTACCGGCGGGCAGCAGCCGTGCGATCTCCTCGCGCAAGATCTGCCAGCCCGTGCGCTCGTGGCTGTCGAAAGCCACGGCGATCGCGGCGGCGATGGCGTACAGGTTGACCTCGATCGCCAGCGTCTGGAAGTACGCGAGCAGTTGCTCCGGCGCATCGAGCATCAGCGTATTCGGCGTGGAGGTGTCCACTGCGTACGCCGGCACGTCCACGCCGGCCTCCGCGAGCAGGGACGGGCAGATGCGCAGGGTGTCGTGATCGCGCAGCAGCAGCGCCCGCGGGCCTGCCTCGCCGACCACCAGCACGACGTTCTGCCCATGCAGCTCGGGCATGACGCCGTTGGCAAAGCAACGCAGGCCGGTTTCGAGCAGCAGGGCCGCGATGCACCGGAACGCCGCCCAGGCCTCGTCGGCATCGGTGCAGGACAGCCGGCGCAGCGCCGGCAGGTCGTTGCTGGCAGTCAGCGCCGCGCACGCCGCCATGGGCAACAGCCACGTGCCAGCCGCCAGGTCGCCGGGGTAGCGCCTGAGCACGCAGGCAAGGTCGCCCGGCTCAGCGATCAGCGAGTCGTGCTGGCGCAGTGCCCACCAGTCGCGCTCGTCGCAAAGCAGCAGGTGCTGGCCGAGCCACGGATCGCGCGCCTGCAGCTGGGTCAGGCATTGCTGCGCGAGCGCGCCGTTATGCAGGTAGCGCGCGGGCAGGGTGCGCCTGGCCCCCAGTGCCTGCACGCCCAGCGACAGCTTGACGTGGAGCTCGGGCCGCCCATGGATGACGAGCGAGCGCAGTGAGGCGGTCGGGTAGGCCGCGCCGATGCCGCTGCCGAGGTCGATGCATGGCGCTTGCCCGCTGGCGGCGGCGGCGTGGGCCTGCTGCTGCCATTGCCACGGATGCACCGGCATCCACAGGTAGCCGCGCGGCACGCCGGCGGCTTCGGCGCGTGCCGCCAGGCGGCCCAGCTCATCGGGCTGCAGCAGCGAGCGGGCCAGCGGTTGCGCGGACGTTTCCATCGTGGAGCCGGTCCGGATCCGGTGCGTCGGCACGGCGATCCAGTGCAGCCATACCGGTTGCCCGGATTCCGCGTCAAAGCCGGCGCGCGGCCCGGCCGCGTCGCCCCAGGCCTTGGCGCGGGCAAGCGGATGGAAGGGGCGGTCGCGCAGGCAGCAGACCGCCTCCCACGACAGCAGCGCGCGCGGCGCCGCCGCGAGCCGGTCCAGGATGGCCGGCTCGTGCGCGAGCGTATGCGCGGCCTGCGCCTCGGCCAGCGCGAACAGCGCCTGCAGGCGTTCGCTGCGGCCCGGCCACCAGTCCGCCGACTGCAAGGCATCAAGCGCCGCGGCGGCGCCGAGCGCCATGGCGCTGCCGTCGCGTTGCAGGACGATCGGCGGCCTGTCGTCGCCGGCGCCAAGCTGCAACGGCCTGGGGCCGTCGAGGCGGCGGCCAAGCCAAAGCAGCATGCCGGCCGCGCCCAGGTCGACGGCGAGCGCGGCCAGGGGCGCGTCGTCGGCGGCCACCGGGCGGCAGTGAGCGCGCATGCCGTACAGGTCTTCCTGCCACAATGCGTCCAGCAGGTCCTGCGCCAGCATCCGCTCCCGTACGGGGTCGTGAGGCAGCACCGTCATAGCAGGGGCAGGCGCACGCCGACGCCGCGCTGCAGCGCAAGCTGGTGGAAATGGCGCGCGCACACCATATCGTCCAGCGCCATCCCCATCGGGTTGAGCAGGATGATCTCGTCGTCGCGCTCGCGTCCCGGCTTCGCGCCGATCACGATCTCGCCCAGCTCGGCATGCAGCTGCTCGCGGCTGAAGCGGCCTTCCAGCACCAGCTGGTTGATGATCTTCTTCTCGCGGTTCGACTGGTCCCAGTCGTCCACCACGACCTTGTCGACCTTCTCGTAGACGTCCTTGTGCACGTCCATGATGGAGACGTTGGCGACAAAGGCGCCGGGCTTGAGCCAGGCATGCTCCAGGTACGGCGCATCCGCAACCGTGCAGGTCACGGTCACGTCGGCGGCACGCACCGCCGCCTCGGCGCTGGCCGACAGCTCCCAGCCAACCGCCGGGAAGCGCGCGCCCAGCTGGCTGCGCATTGCCTGCATGGCATCGCGCGACAGGTCGAACAGGTGGATGCAGCGGATGCCGGGGAACTGCTCCAGCAGCGTCTGCAGCTGCATGCGCGCGATCGGGCCGCAGCCGATGCAGGCCACGTCGGTAAAGCCCGCGCGCGCCAGGTGGCGCGTCGCCACCGCGGTGATGGCCGCGGTGCGCATGCCGCTGATCAGCCCGCCTTCCATGATGGCGACCGGGTAGTTGGTCTGGGCGTCGTTGAGCACGATCACCGCGCTGGCGCGCTCCAGGCCGTGGCGCTGCGGGTTGTGCTGGCGGCTGCCGATCCACTTGATGCCGGCGACCGGGTTGTCGCCGCCGACGTAGCAGGGCATCGCGATGATGCGGTCGGCGATATGGTCGGCGCCGGTCCAGCGCAGGTAGGGCTTGAGCGGCTGCACGCATTCGCCGCGCGCATGCAGCGCCAGGCCTTCGGCAATGGCCTGCACGAAGGCGTCGGAATGGTCGGCGCCAAGGGCGATCAGGTCGGCGCGGCTGAGGTAGCGCAGCTCGGCTGCGGGGGTCTGGATGGGGGCGTTCATGCGGTCACTCCGTGTGCAGGGATGGACGATTGCGCGGCAGCCGAAGCCGTGCGCGCGCGATGGATGGCGGCGACGCGTTCCAGCCACGCGTCGTCGTAGACGGTGTCGAGATAGCGTTCGCCGCGGTCAGGAAACAGGGTGAGGATGCGAGGCGGGCGTGCGCTGCGCGGCAGGTCCTGCAGCAGGCGTCCGATCGCGGCAACCACCGCGCCGGACGACCCGCCGGCAAAGATGCCTTCCTGCGCCAGCAGGCGCCGGCAGCCGAGGGCCGCCGCGTGGTCGTCCACATGGATGACCTGGTCGATTTCTTCGCGGCACAGCAGCTCCGGCACGCGGCTCGCGCCGATGCCCGGCAACTCGCGGCTGGCCGGCGGGTGCCCGAACAGCACCGAGCCGGCGGCGTCCACGCCCACCACCTTCAGCGCGGGCCACGCCTCGCGCAGCCGGCGCGCGATGCCATGCACCGTGCCCGAGGTGCTGACGCCGAGCACCAGCATGTCGACCGGCCGGTCGAGCTGGCGCAGGATTTCCTCGCCTTCGCCGTGGTAATGGCTTTCCCAGTTGCGCGGATTGCCGTACTGGTTGATCCAGACCCCATCCGGCAGCTCGCGCAGCATCTGCTTCACGCGCGCGATGCGCGTTTCCAGGTAGCCGCCCTGGCTGTCCTTCTCGGTCACCAGCTCGATCCCGGCGCCATAGCAGCGCAGGATCGTCAGGTTGGTCTGCGAGATCTTCGGGTCGACCACGGCGGTGAAGCGCAGCCCCTTCAGGCGGCATACCATGGCCAGCCCGATCGCCAGGTTGCCCGACGAGCTTTCGACGATATGGGCGTTGGCGCCGATGGTGCCTTCGGCGAGGCCCTTTTCGATGATGTAGCGCGCAGGGCGGTCCTTGACGCTGCCGGCGGGATTGAATAGCTCCAGCTTGGCAAAAACCTCGGCCCCGGTGTCGCCGAACAGGCGGCGCAGATGGACCACGGGTGTCCCGCCGATACTCTCGATGATGCTGCTGCAAACCATGGCTTACCCCTCATTCGATGTTGGCCGGCATCCTGCGCCGGGCAAGTTGTATCACTGTGTAAATGAGAATTATTTACATCTGAGTTTAAAAAAATGCCGGACGACGATGGTCCCGACAAGGCCATCGCCGTCCGGCGGCTGCTTTACCAGCGGTGCTGGTACATCGCGGTCAGCGTGATGCCCGCAGCCGGCAGGCGGCTGGTGTTATTGCTGTTGCGCATCAGCTGGCTGTACAACGGGTAGTAGTAGCGGTTGAACAGGTTCTCGATCCCCACCGTGATCGTGTCCTTCTTGCTGACCTGGTAGCGGCTGATCAGGTCGACGGTGGTGTAGCTGCTGACCTCGCGCCGCCCGAAGCTGTTCTGGTCGTTGAGCCGGTAGTCGCGGCCGCCGTAGTAGGTCACCTGCAGGCGGTTGCTCCACGTGCTGATCGGCCGGTACTGGACATAGGCGGTCAGCTTCAGCGGCGGTATGCGATAGCCGGTCATGTTCTGGAAGCTGCTGCTGCCTTGCGGCTGCTCGCGGCCGTTGATCCAGGTAAACGTGCCGCCCGCGCCCCAGGTCTCGCTGTCGCTCAGGTAGTCGGCAGAGGCTTCCACGCCGGCGATGCGCTCCTTGGTGCGGGTCAGGATCAGGCCGTTGTTGAAGCTCTGCACGTCGCCCAGTTGCGAGGTGGTGTAGAACAGCGCCAGGGTCGCCAGCGTATTTCCGAACGCGCCGCGCCAGCCGATCTCATAGTTGTTGGTCTTGACCGGCTCCAGGCTGGACGAATTGATATTGAAGCCCGGGCGCGCATTGCGGATCTGCAGGCCGATATCGGGCAACTGGAAGCCCTGGCCGAACGAGGCGTAGAACTCCTGGTTCTTCACCGGCGCGTACGCGCCGCCGATATTGAACAGCCAGGCGCCGTAGTTGACCGTGCCGCCCTTGACCGCGACCGGGTTGCTGACCTTCGATTGCGACAGCGGCACAAAGTCGTCGAAGCTGGCATTGGCGCGCTCATAGCGCACGCCGCCCTCCATCGACCACTGCTCGTTGAACTTGTGCTGCAGCTGGCCGAAGACGCCACCGCTGCGGGTGGTCAGCGGCGGCATGTAAGTCAGCGAGCCGGTCTTGTTGAAGACCAGGCCGCCGCTCTGGTCATAGGCGCGCGGATCGAACACATCGAGCGGCATGTCGCTGCGCTCCTGGTTGTAGTCCGCGCCCCACAGCAGCTTGGTCTTCTTGTCGGCGCCCAGCGGGGTGCTGATGGTCAGGCGCCCGCCAAACACGTCGCTGTTCTGGCTGACCTGGTCCACGTTGCCGCCGCGCGTGGCCACCGCGCGCGCATCGAACGGCGGGAAGCGGGTGAAGTAGTCGCGGTAGTAGATCTGGGTGGATACGGTGCTGCCGAGCAGGTCCAGGTTCTGGTAGCCCAGGTTGACCACGGTGTTGCGCAGCTCGTTCTGGTTTTCGAGCTGCAGCCCCTTGATCGCGCGCGCGGCCGCGGTGCCAGGCGGCAGCTTGGCCACCGACGGATCGGAGGCGTAGTCGGTGTTCTGCTTTGCCTGGTACTGGCTCACGCTCAGTTCGATGCGCTGTTGGCTGTCGATGCGCCAGCCCAGCTTGCCGCTCACGTTGTAAACGTTGGAATCGAACAGGTCACCCTGGCTCGGCTCCGGCGCGATGCGGTGGCCGTGGGCGTCATAGGGGCTGCCGATATGTTGCGCGCCCAGGTGGAACGCGTAGTCGAGCGGCCCCTGGCTGCCGGAGAAGTGCTGCTGGATATTGGTGCTGAGCCCCTCCTTGCTCAGCCGCGTCAGCGGGGTGCCCAGCGTCATGGTGGTATCCGCGCTGGGCGGGCCGCCCGCAGGCCGCGTGGTGATCGCGATGATGCCGCCGTTGGCGCCGGCGCCGTAGATTGCGCTGCTGCCGCGCATGATCTCGATCTTCTCGATATTGCTGGGATCGATGGTGGCGAGGTTGCGCGCCGAATCCCGGTTGGTGTTGAGCGGAATGCCATCCACCAGGATCAGCGTGCCGCGGCCGCGCAGCGTCTGGCCAAAGTCCGTGACCGTGCGGCTGGAGTCCGCCATGCCCGGGATCAGCTTGCTGAGCATGGTCGCGAGATTGTTGGAACCCACCTTCAGCTCCTCGATTTCCTCGCGTTCCAGCACCGTCACCTGGCGCGTCGGGCTGACGAGGTCGCTCTTGATCCGATCGACCCTGACCTCCACCGCATTCAGCTCGCCGCCGTCGGCCTTGGCCGGCGGGCCGTCCTGCTTTGTGCCCGCACCGGATGTGCCGGTTTGCGCGACGGCGGACGCGGCGGCCACTGCCTGCGCCTCGGACAGCAGAGGAGTGCCCGCGCCGATGGCGGCCACAAGAAGAGCGAGCGGACGTACCCGGCAGCGGCCGGCCGGCCCCGCCAGGGTGACTGAGCGTGTTGCGGTTTGCATGGTTATGGTCAGGCGAACGTAATGATGTGCTTAATGTGCTGTAATAGAACTCCGAGAATTGTAATAGTAATGATTCGCATTAACAACAGATTGTGGAGGAATCTGAATTTTCGTCGGGTGTGCCGGGAAACCGGCTCGGATGGGTGTTGGAACCCGAGACAGGTTCCAAGCGCTGGGCCGTGCCTGAGAGCACGGCCCGGGGCGCGGCAGGCTCGCTCGCCATCCGCGCTCAATGGAAGCGGTGTGCCAGCCTTACTTGCGCCCGGCCAGCGCCTTCTCGATGGCCGCTTCGGTATCGGCGTAGTTCCCTTCGCCAAAGTGCTTGTAGACCACGGTGCCATTGGCATCGACCAGGTAGAGCGCCGGCCAGTACTGGTTGCGCCAGGCGTTCCAGGTGGCATAGGCGTTGTCCTGCGCGACCGGGTAGCGGATATCGAAGCGCTTGAGCGCTGCCTGCACGTTGGCGGTGGACTTCTCGAAGGGGAACTCCGGGGTGTGGACGCCGACCACAACCAGGCCCTTGTCGCGGTATTTGTCGTACCACTGCCGCACATGGGGCAGCGTGTTGATGCAGTTGATGCAGCTATAGGTCCAGAAATCGACCAGCACGACCTTGCCGCGCAGTCCGGCAACGGTCAGCGGTTCAGAGTTGAGCCACTTGTCGATGCCGGTGAATTCCGGCGCTTTGCCATAGTCGGCAGGGGCGGCGGCGGCATGCTGGGCGGTAACGATGGCGGTGGTGGCCAGCAGGGTACGAAGGAAGCGGTGCATGGTTCAGGCTCCAGGTTGGGAGGCAGGGAAAAGTGAGGTCAGCCAGGCGACGGCAAGCGTGTCGTACTGGAAGTACATGGCAATGGCGGTCGCCACCACCAGCACGCCGAAGCCTTGCTGCAGCCGGTGCGTGTGACGCGCCAGCCGGCGCACGTGAGTGGTGGCGAACTGGCCGCCATAGGCAATGCCCAGCATCGGAATGGCCGCGCCAGCCGCGAACAGCGCCAGCAGGCCGGCAGTGCGATACAGGTCTTGCGCCTTGGCCACCAGCGCGAGGATCGACGCCAGCACCGGCCCGGCGCACGGGGTCCACACCGCGCCCAGCGTCATGCCCAGCACAAAGCCGCCGGCCACGCCGGTGCCGGTCCGGCCGCCGGCGCCCGCCAGGCGGTCGACCACGCCGGCGAACGGGGCCGTCAGGCGCTCGAAGCCCGCCGGCCAGAGCCGCGCCAGGCCGGCGCCCAGCAGGAACAGGATGGCCGCGTTGCGCACCACGCCTGGGGCTTCGGTGAAGGCGCTGGACAGTGCGCCGAAGACGATGCCCAGCGCGGAAAAGGCGCTGACGAAGCCAAGCGCGATTGCCAGCGGGCGCAGCCGGCCGGATTCGCCCACCGAGCCGGCGAGCAGCATGGGCAGCACCGGCAGCACACAGGGCGAGGCAATGGTCAGCACGCCGGCGGCAAAGGCAAGGACAGCGTCGATCATGGGCGGCTCCCGCTGGCGTGCGCGGTGCCGTGGCAGGCACGATGGCAGGGGCAGGGCGGCGGATGGATGGCGACGATGGACATGGCGGAGAACTCCCGGTCTTGGCAATAGACGCATTCCACCGTCCGCACGTATCCCGGCTGTTTCCGCTTCCCGGCATCCGTGCAATCTTTCATGTCTGCCGCGGCCCGGGATACAGAGCGATACAGAGTGGCGCCGCAGCCGCCGCCTGGTGGCGGCCACCGGGCAGTGCCAACGCTGTGCCGCCGCTTCAGCGGCTGCCGTGGAGCTCGAGGTATTCCGTGAATTCGTCGTGCACGACGGCTTCAATGCGGGCGAGCTCGTCGTCCGTGATGTCTTCGAACAGCTTGCGCTTGCGCCTGGACAGCTCGCCGTGGTTCTGGACGATCAGGTCGATCAGATTCGACAGGCGTGACTGGCGCAGGTCGAGCCAGCTCTCCAGGCGTGTGACGCTGGCATCGTAAGCGCGCAGGTACTGGATCTCCTGCGCAAGGTCTTGCTCGACGCACTGCTCGATGCATTCGAAGACGAATTCGCACAGCGCGGTCGCATCAAAGGATGCGTAAAGCCAGCCGGGCTGTGGCGACTTGATCAGGATCGTGCCGCTGTCCGAATCCAGCGCGTAGTTGAGCAGGGCCGTCCGCGGGGCCGAATAGGACTTCAGCAGGGCGGCATAGGTATCGATTTGCTTGAGCATCCGCGCCGACACCGGCAACACTACGCCATCGGGCGTGACCCCGGCCTGGCGCAGCAAATGGTGGATGAGGAATCGATGGAGCCGGCCGTTGCCGTCGTAGAACGGGTGGGCGAAGACAAAGCCAAACGATACGCACGCCGCGGCCACGATCGGGTTTGCCGCCTGTGCTTCGACCAGGCCCGCCACCGCGGCAATCCCGTCCATCATCGCGCCAAGCTGCCCGGGCGGCGGGGGAATGTAGTCCGCGATGTTGCGCATGCGCCCGCCGCGGGACAGCCAGTTCTGCTTGTCGCGGTAGGCGAATTCGGCGCGCAGCCCCGAGATGATTTCGTTCTGCCACTCGCACAGCTGCTCTTCGGTAAGCGGGGCTGGATTGCCGGCGTATTCCAGCAGTCGCCTGAACTTGGCGACCCGCTGGTTATCGGGGATCTCGTGCTCGATGGAGTAGGTCGATCGTGTTTCCGCGAGGTAGAGGTAGTCCACCGCGCGCGCCAGCAACTCTGGCTCGAGTCGCTTGATGGCCGCGGCCACGCGGCCAGGGAGGTCGGCGGCAATGTGCTGCGCCAGCTTCTCGGTGCGGCGCACCAGGGGGCAAAACGCGGCCGGGCCGAGGTGGTTGTTCTGGATGCCGAACTGCAGGTCCGGCGTTGCCGGGCCGGTCAGGTACCGGGTCTCGTCCAGCGCCAGTACCCTGGGCGCCCCGGCCGGCAGCTTGTAGTCGAATTGCGCCCCGGCAAGCCATTTGGCATAGAACGCGCTCAGCCTCGCATAACGGGAGGTCGGGGTGGCCGCCAGCCACTCCCGTACGGCCTGCACCGCTTGCGCATGCTCGAACAGCGCCGCCAGCACGGTCAGGTCCAGTTGCTCCTTCTTCAGCGCGAACGTCAGGTGGTCCACGGTCGTGTCGCCGCCGCGGTAGCGGTTCCTTGGGTACACGGTGCGCGTGGTGCCGTCCGGTCCGGTGTGCGTGCTGAGGACCCCGGTCTTGTCGGCAAGGGCGGACGTCGAGCGCAGCGGCGGGACGCGCAACCCGAACTTGCGGATAAGCGCGTCGTAGCCTAGTGGCGCATGAGACATATGAAGTCGCAATTCTTGGGTGCCGGTTTGCTCGGAGCTTACCAGAATTTCTACAGAATTTACCGAAACATCTACTTGGCGGCCAAATGCTTTCCATTCTATCTATAGCGATGGATGGGCAACCTGGTCGCCGGGCTTCCAGGAGTTCTACAGCACTTACCGTTTTATCTACTCTCACGGGCAGCCTGGACGATCTTGTCTACAGTGCTTGCCTTCCGACCCGGGCAGCCGTGCATCTGGTCGCCTGCAAATCGAAACACATCATGACAAAAATGCCATCTTCTGAATCGGCCCAAATGGCGTTCAGGGTTTTTCGGTAAATCCGTCAGGGTTTTCGAGAGTTTCTGGTCGCCATCCCGCACTAAGCGTTTTTATTTATTTATCTGGCTCGAATAATCGCCTATAACTGCATCTACATGCTGCGGCTGATGTCACGCATCATGCCTACGCCCGCCAGGCTTGCCTGCGGGCATTTTTTTTTTGGGGCGCGTGCGTGCTGTTTATATCGTATTAATCGCTCTGATTTATTTCGCTCATCACTTGGTGCAGTCAAAATCATGACATTTCTGTAATCATGACATTTTCGTAATCATGCTGGCTGGCCGGGAGGATCGACTTCCAAGCATGACAAATTCGTAATGATGAGATTTAAGTCCTTTTCCTCATCCATTCAAAACGAACCCTCATCTATCGGCAACGATGCGCCTGGAAGTGGCTCCAGCAAAGGGATTCATGGTCGTCGGGTGGTTCCTGGCGACGCCTTTTGCCGGGGGCGATGATGCATATCCAGCGTGAATATCCGGCACCCATCCTTCCCCGTCATAAATTCAGTGAAAACCCTGCCATCCCTTTCGCTTGACTTACTTGATATATCACATACTGTGTATCCCATCGCCACTCCGAACTTGAGAGAGGTGAGGGCGGAGACCTCAGGTCGGCGTCGGAATAAGAGGCAAATAAATGCCAATGACACAGGAGACATGAAATGCCAGCAGCCACCCTTATGCAGAGGCGCAGCGCGTCCGCATACCCGCCCGCACCCCCGCAATTGAATGGTCAAATGATTCAAGGAGCGCGCAAATGAGTAATCCATCGGCAGCGCTGGGCGCTAATCGCCAGGTCCCGGAAGGCACACGCTGGCTGCAATTGTTTGTCGGTGTGGTCTGCATGATCGCCACCGCCAATATCCAGTACGCCTGGACCTTGTTCGTCCCTGAAATCCAGGGCACCTACGGCTGGTCGCGCGCCAGCATCCAGATCGCCTTCACCGTCTTCGTCCTTGTGCAGACCTGGCTGGCCCCGATCGAAGGCTATTTCATCGACAAGTTCGGCCCGCGCATGATGGTCGCCTTCGGCGCGGTCTTCATCGGCGCGGCGTGGTGCATCAACTCGCAGGCCACTACCCTGATGGGCTTCTACGTCGGCGCAGCCGTTGGCGGCCTTGGCGTGGGCTCGATCTACGCCACCTGCATCAACAACGCGCTCAAGTGGTTCCCGGACCGCCGTGGCCTTGCGGTGGGCCTGACCGCGGGCGGTTACGGCGCCGGTTCTGCGGCGACTATCCTGCCCATCGCGGCCATGATCGAGTCGCAGGGCTTCCAGCACACCTTCCTGTTCTTCGGCCTGCTGCAGGGCGGGCTCGCCTTTGTCGCGGCGTGGTTCCTGCGCGCACCAAAGGGTACCGAGGTGAGGGCATCGCAGAAGCTGGTCCAGGCGACGCGCGACTACACGCTCAAGGAAGCGATGTCCACCAAGCTGTTCTGGCTGATGTTTGTGATGTTCATCCTGGTCGTCACCGGCGGCATGATGGCCGTGGCCCAGCTTGGCGTCATCGCCAAGGACCTGGGCGTGAAGGAGTTCAAGGTCGACCTGCACTTCTTCGTGATGGCCGCACTGCCGCTCGCGCTGATGCTCGACCGGATCATGAACGGCATCTCGCGTCCGTTGTTCGGCTGGATCTCGGACAACATCGGCCGTGAGAAGACCATGGTCATCGCCTTCACCCTGGAAGGCCTTGGCATCATCGCGCTCGGCTACTTCGGCAGCAACCCGTACGCCTTCCTGATCCTGTCGGGCGTGGTGTTCCTGGCCTGGGGCGAGGTCTACTCACTGTTCTCGGCACTGGCCGGCGATGCCTTCGGCACCAAGCACATCGGCAAGATCTACGGCGTGCTCTACACGGCCAAGGGCATCGGCGCACTGTTCGTGCCGGTCGGCAACCTGATGATGGAGGCGAGCGGCACCTGGTCGACGGTCCTCTACACGGTTGCGGCCATGGACCTGACCGCGGCCTTCCTGGCGATCATGGTCTTGCGGCCGGTGCTGGCCAACCATGTTGCTACCTCCAGGAGTCTTTTCTCGAAGGAGAAGGCGGCGGCGGGGACGCAGGTGCCAGCCTGACGGACAGGTACGCAGGCGTTTAGCGGCAAAACGGGCGGGCATCTTCGGAAGCCCGCCTTTTCGTTTACCGGGGACTCGGCAATCTCGGTGGCTTTGTCGGGCCGTATGCGATCGGGTAACGCATGGCTGGCCGACGCAATGCTCATGGCAAGCCGCGACGCCGGCTCCCACAATGAAATGGCTCACCGGAGCCTTTCATGCCATACACCCTTTGCCTTGAAGCGGAATGCCTGCGCCTGCGACTGCGGGCCGGCGCGGAACTGGTCTGCCGCGGCGGCAGCCTGTGGCTGACGTTCGAAGCACGGGACAGGCCGTCCCCGGACGTCCTGCTCGCACCTGGCGAGCGCTATCGGCTGGATGGTGACGCCGACGTGTTTCTGGCGGCGCTGCACGGGGCCGGCCCCGTGTTGTGCAGGATCGAAGCGCCGCCACACCAGCGCCGTGCCGGCTTTCCCTGGCTCAGGTGGCTACGGGGCTCGCGCGTGTCCTGACGGTGTGTGCGGCTTCCTGGCAAATCCACTCGGCTACGCACCTGACGTCCTCGCGCGGATGGGCGGAGGCATGGACCAGCCAGTACGCGTTGGGGCTCGGCGGTGCTTGTAGCGCCGTCGGCACGATCACCAGCTGGCCGCCATCGATCAGGGGCCGCACCAACTCGAGCCGGCCCAGTGCGACGCCCTGTCCCGCCAGCGCCGCGTGGATGACCTGGTCGTACTGATTGAAGCGAAGCATGCCGTGCTGGCTCGCCTGGCGGTAGCCGCGCGGCTCGAGCCAGCTGCGCCATTGCAGCCACGGACGGGGATCGTCGAATTCCAGCAGCGGCAGCTGGAGCAGCGCCTCGTCGTGCTGGGCGACCCCGGCCACCAGCGATGGATGGGCGACCGGGGCGATGTTTTCGCCGAACAGGCGCACAGCATCGGGCGGCGCCGCGGCGTCGCGGCAATAGCGCACGGCCAGGTCGATGCCCTCGGCACGCAGGTCGCTGATACGGTTGCTGGCGGACAGGCGCACATCCAGATGCGGATGCGTCTTCTGCAGGTTCCCCAGCCGCGGCAGCAGCCACAAGCCGGTCACGCCGATGCTGGCGGTGACCGT
This sequence comes from Cupriavidus sp. CP313, assembly GCF_054072015.1. NCBI lineage: Bacteria > Pseudomonadati > Pseudomonadota > Betaproteobacteria > Burkholderiales > Burkholderiaceae > Cupriavidus > Cupriavidus sp. CP313. The sequence goes on from NZ_JBSVZB010000015.1 coordinate 67,190, forward strand.
GACGGCCCGCTGGCCCTCGTTGCGGCGCACCTCGGCTACCACGTCCTGCAGCTGCTGCAGCGCGCTGTCGGCGCTGCGAAACAGCCGTTCGCCCTCGGCAGTGAAGGCCACGCCGCGATGCTTGCGCACAAACAGCGACACGTTCAGCTGCTCCTCCAGCGCGTGGATCTGCCGGCTTACCGCCGACTGCGTCAGGCACAGATCGTCCGCTGCCTGCGTAATGCTCATGCGTCGGCCGACGGCGACGAAGCCCTTGAGCAGGTCGAGCGGAAACAGTCGGACGAGCGGAACGGACATGCGATGGCCTCCTGGCAGATTCGCGATACGCCATTACAGCACGATCTCCGGCCCTCTTGCCATGCGCAGCGCGCATGGCAGAACGACCAGATGATCGCTTGAAGCACGGCATATGGCTGTCGGTGCTCAGCCTGGCGGGACTGTGCGTGGTGGCACTGACAGCGTGGCTCGAGCCGGCTCTTGCGCCGGCGTGGGTACAGCTGATGGCGATGTGCCGATAGCACTAGCCATGCCTCGCGGGAGGATTCGATCGCGCTAGCTCTCCTGAACCAGCTGGAATGCGGTCCTGCATGCCTTGGCCCATTCCCAGGCCAATTCCCTACGCTGCGCGGTCTGGGTTGCCATCGCTTCGTCCAGGCCGGCCGCAAGATTCTGAACGGTCACCGCGGCCGGCGCCCCGGCCGCGCCCCAGGCCGCGGCAAAGGCGACTTGCTTGCTGGTGCCAGGAGGTTGTGCGGCCCGGAGCAGGCCAAGCCGTGGCAGGAAAAAGGCGCCGGCGACAATGCCGCCGTGCAGGCTGCTGCCGACAAAGGCCTGGCTGTGCGCAATCAGCGCACAGATATCCCACAGATTGAGCGAGTCGAACACGACCACAGGCGTGCCGCGCAGCCGTGCCGCCAGGCGCTGGTAGCAAGCCAGGTCGTCGTGCCAGGGCGCGGCGCCGGCGCGAAACAGCACCAGGCCCAGGGTCCTGGTCCGGGCGATACGTTCGAGCTGGGCCGCCAGCTGAGAAAGGGTATCGTCGTCGCCAAAATCCGCGCTGAACTGCACGGCCAGGTATCCGCCCGAAAACCCTGACACGATGCGGGCGCACTCGCCCTGGCGGGCGCGCCGGCGGATGCAGGGGCCGAACAGCTCGGCCACCAGCACGGCCGGATCGGGCTCCAGGCGGCAGGCAATGCCGTTCTCCGCGAGCATGGCCCGGGTCTGATGGTCTCGTACCCCGACGCTGGTGGCGGCCCCGAGCTTGGCCACCACCTCGGCCCGCATGGCAGGCTCAACCGATCCAAGTGCAATGCCGCCGACGGCGTGGACAATGACACGCCGGACGTTGGCAAAGATGCCGGCCGGCAACAGGTAGGGGACCAGGTCCCGTAGGCCCAGCTGCGCCTGGGCCCAGACCGTCCGCTCGTGCGGCCGGGCATCGAGCAGCGCCACCACCGCCCGGGCCTGCTCGGGAGGCTGCAGCATCACGGCCGCCTCCCAGAGCGAGCAGGTCAGGGTTTCGCCACCCACATGGATGACATCGACGGCGCTGTCGCCCACGGTGGCTGCCAGCCGCGCCAGGGTGTGGACCCGATGGCCGCCATGGATTCTCAGGTTGCGCTCGGCCAGGCCCCCGTAGAATGGGTTGGCCTGCCCGATCAGGCTTCGCATCACATGCGGCAGCAGCAGGTCGCCGAAGTTGTGGCGATCGAAAGCGCCAAACAGGATCGTGGGGAAGCCGGTGGTTCCTGACCGGGAGGCTGGCATGGCGTCAACGTCAGGCAAGCACCAGGTCCCGCATGTCAGCGCTGTCGAAGCCTTCGGTGAATCCAGCCTTGATGCCGGCCAACAACTGTGTGGCGAGTTCCACCTTGCCTTGCTGCCGCCACAGGTGCGCCAGGTTCAAGGCAGCCCGCAATTCGAACGACCTGGCATGTTGCTGACGCGCGATGTCGATCGCCTTGTGGAAGCAAGCTTCCGCTTCCGCTTCCGCATTGCCATCAGGCCTGAGACCCGGCGAACTTTGTCCTTGCCGTATCAGCTCACCCTTGATGCGGTGCCACTCAGCTTCGCAATAGTGTTCCCCGGTCTTGTCCACCGCGTCTTTTGCCTCGGCAAGCGCGCTCAGGCCTGACTGTAATTGTCCCTGGCGTCCGTAGGCATGGGCCAGGAGGCACTGGAAATGCGAATGCCCCAACGCCGCCCCCGTAGCGTGGTAGGCCGCCAGCCCCTCGCGCATCTGCGCGATGCCTGGCTCAGGCTGCCCCTGTTCGGTGAGCGCCCAACCGCGAAGGATGGTCGTCCACGCAAGCCAGAGCGGGAAACCTTGCTCGGTCGAGAGCGTGATGGCTGCCTCGGCGTATTCTTGCGTGAGTTGGGGCTCGCGGCGGAAGTGGTGCAGTTCTGCCGTCTGGCACAAGGCATGCGCAAGGCTGAAGGGATGGGACAGCTGCCGTGCCAGCGCAAGCGCGTCCTGCGCGCTCTTGCTGGCCTGGTCAGGATAGCCAAGGCTCCAGAGGACCAGGGCCGAAGTCGACAGGGCGCGTACCTCCGGATCCACGCCATGGACATTCAGGTGGGTGTGATGCGATCCTGCGCCGTAGAGCGCAAGCGCTTCACGCACGTGGGCATGCGCGATACTGAATCTGCCCAGGTAATACGAGGTCGTCGCAAGCGAGACATGGGCCTCGCCCAACAACTCCGGATCTTTCTTTTGCTCGGCCAGGTGCAGCAGTTGCTCCCCTAGTTCGCAGGCCTTCGCATGCTCTGCACGCAGGGAGAAGTAGGTGCGCAACCCGACCAGCGTCGGAAAAAGCTCTGGTGTGTCCCTGGCCGGGCCGCACAGTGCCAAGGCGCGGCTGTAGGTCGCTTCCACCTCGGATGAGGCAAAGCCCCTGGCGGCAGTCAAGGCCGGCCCGATGGCAAGCCGCAGCGCGAGCTCCTGGCGAGCACGTTCCGGGGTCTCGGGCTGCCGGCCAAGCAGTACCAACGCGGCATTCAGGTGGCTGATCGCCTCGTGATAGGCAGACCGCTGCACGGCCTGCTGTCCGGTGTATTGCAGGTACTCCACCGCCTTCGGATCGTTGCCGCCAAGGCTGTAGTGCCGGGCCAGTTCGCTGTAGTGGTCTTTTAACTGATTCTGGAAGAGCGCTTCGATCGCCTGGGCCGTGCGTTGGTGCAGCGTTGTGCGTTGCTCGGTGAGCAAGCTGTTGCCGGCCACCTCCTGGGTCAGCGCATGCTTGAACGTGTATTCGATATCGGGGAATGCTGGCCGCTCATAAATGAACTCCGCCAACTCCAGTTGGGCGAGGAGAGGGCGCAACTGGTCATCCGGCTGCGCGACAACCCGCTGGACCAGGCTCAGGGAAAATTCCTTTCCGATCACGGCCAGGGTCTGCAACAAGTCCTTCCCGGCACGGGACAGCCGATCGATGCGGGCGGCCAGTACGCCCTGTACGGTTGTCGGGATATGCAGCGCGGCGGGCGTCTTCTCGATGCGGTAATGGCCGGGCTCGCCCAGCAGGGCTTTCTCCTCGCACAGGGTCTGCACCACCTCTTCCATAAAGAAGGGATTGCCCTCGGTCTTTTCCAGAATGAGGCCCTTGAGGGGCATCAGCGCGGGATCGTCGCCAAGGAGGGCGGCGAGCAGTTGCCGGGCCTCAGCCTGGCCCAATGGATCCAGCCGCAGCGGAATGTAAAAATCCTTCTGGCCCCAGCCGTGCTGGTACTCGGGCCGATAGTTCAGCAGCAGCAGGATCCTGGCGCCAGGAAGGCGGTCGATGAGGACATCCAGAAAGGCCTCGGTTTCACTGTCCAGCCATTGCAGGTCCTCGAACAACAGAACAAGCGTCTGATTCCGGCTCTCGCGGCACAGCAGGCTCGTGATCGCCTCGAACGTGCGCTGGCGTCGGATCCGGGCATCCATGTTCGGCAATGCCGAACCGGGCTCGCTGATGCCCAGCAGGTGGAGCAGGTACGGCAGCACGTCCTCCAGTGTCCGGTCGAGCATCACGACCCGGCCTGCAACCTTTTCCCGGTACCGCCGTTCATCGTCGTGGGATTCGATCTGGAAATAGTTCTTCACCAGTTCGATCAGCGGGAGGTAGGCAAAGGCCTTGCCGTGGGACACCGAGAACGTTTCCAGCGTCAGGCAACTGCCGGGCGAGCGTGCCTTGAACTCGTGGAATAGCCGCGACTTGCCGACCCCGGCTTCGCCAACCACTGCGACGATCTGGCCCTGGCCGGCCGCGGACCGTTCCAGTGCCCGTTGCAGCGTCTCCAGTTCGGCCTCACGCCCCACGAAGCGCGCCAGGCCGCGATGCGCCGCCACCTGCAGGCGTGTGCGCAGCGGCCCGGTTCCGGTCAGTTCATAGACAGCCAGCGGCATGGGAATGCCCTTGACCTGGGCAACGCCCAGTGGCTTGAACGCGAAGTATCCTTCCGCAAGCCTGTAGGTGGATTCGCTGACGAAAATGGACGAGAGGGCGGCCATGGTCTCCATCCTCGAGGCAATGTGGATGGTGTGGCCGACCGGGTCATAGTCCGTGTGCAGGTCGTCCTTGCGGATCGAGCGAACGACCACCTCGCCGGTGTGGATGCCGACCCGGATCTGCAGCGAGATGCCTTGTTCCAGCCTGAGCCGGTCGCTGTGCCGCTGCATCGCCTTCTGCATGCGCAGCGCGGCGTAAAGCGCACGCTGGGGGTGGTCCTCATGGGCGATCGGTGCGCCGAACAGCGCCAGGATGCCGTCGCCCAACGACTTGGCGACGTAGCCTTCGTAGTAGTGCACCGCCTCCATCATCAGTTCGATCACTGGCGTGATCAGGCGGTGTGCTTCCTCCGGATCCAGGTCATGGATCAGTGCGGTCGAGCCCGCCATGTCCGCGAACAGGACAGTGATGGTCTTGCGTTCGCCAGCGGGCTCGCCGCGGGCTTCCAGCGCTGCTTGCTCGCTCCGGATGCGCTCGGCCAAATGGGGCGGCGTGTAGGTGACAGGCGAGGTGGGCGCAGCTGGTGCCAGATCGCTGCAGGGTTCGCCGCAGGAACTGCAGAAGCGTGCCCCCGGGGGCACGGCGTAGCCGCAGCGCCGGCATTGGCGGATGAGGGACCTGCCGCATTGTTGGCAAAAACTGGCGCCTACGGGGTTCTCAGATCCGCATTTTGTGCATTGCGCCATGGGGCCCTCCTCGGGACGCCTCCTCCCTAGGATTAGATTCCCCAAAGCTGCCCATCGCAAGTGGCTTCGGCCACCACGGCAGTGGGCCGGTTGTGCGCCCGAGACCGCAAAGCGATTTCATAGACTCGGCGCGGTACTCCCCTCAGTGATGCATGAGCGGATAGACCACCAGGCCGATCAGCGCCGCGCCGGCCACGATCACGGGTTCGGGCAGCTTCTTGAACTTGAGCAGCAGCGCCACCGTGCAAAGCGCCAGCAGCACCGTCGGCACATCCACGATCGAACGCCTGGCCAGCACGATCACCGCGCCGGTGATGGCTCCCACCGCGGCAGCGGTCACGCCATCGACAAAGGCCAGGATGGCGGGCAGCTTGCCGTATTTCTTGAAGTAGGGAGCTGGCAGGACGGTGAACAGGTAGCACGGCAGGAAGGTGGCCAGCGCCGCAACCGACGCGCCCGGAAAGCCGGCCACCAGGTAGCCGATAAAGCCGACGGTGATCACCACCGGGCCGGGCGTGATCATGGCCACCGCCACGGCATCCACGAACTGCTTGTCATTGAGCCAGTGGAAGTCGGTGACCACGCTGCCGTACAGGAACGGCACAATGGCCAGCCCCGAGCCGAACACGAAGGCGCCCGCCTTGGCAAAGAACACGGCAATCTGCGCCAGCAGGGGCCAGTCAATGGTGCCGGCCACGCCGCCGGCCAGGGGCAGCTGTGTCGCCGCGGCCGCGTGCAGGCCGCCCTGGCGCAGCCATTTTGGCGGGGCGCGCCAGAACCACACCAGCAGCCCGGCCGCGAGGAACATCCATGCGATTTCGGATTCGGTGACCACCGTGACCGCGGCAAGCACCAGGTAGATCGCCCACAGCAGGCGGTCCTTGCCCACGCTCTTGGTCGTGAGCTTGTACGCGCTGATCGCAATGATGCCGATCACCGCGGCCCCGACGCCGTAGAACACGGACTGCATCCACGTCAGGCCGCCAAAGCGCACATAGGCCCAGCCCAGCGCCAGCACCATCAGGAATGACGGCAGCACGAACGCGATCCCGACCAGCGTCGCGCCCGCGATCCGGTAGTGGACATAGCCCAGATAGATGGCCAGCTGCGCGGCCAGCGGGCCGGGTGCCAGCTGTGCCAGGGCCAGCCCCTCCTTGTAGTCGGCGTCGGTGATCCACTGGCGCCGGTCCACCAGGTCGCGATGCATATAGCCAGCCAGCGCCACCGGACCGCCGAAGCCGAGCGTGCCCAGGCGCAGCATGTAGCCGACCAGCTGCCAGAGGGTGTAGCGCGGCCGTTCCGTGAGCGCGGCCGGAGGGGTTGGGGCCTGCGAGACGTTGCTCATGTCGTGGACCTCAGGGGCATGGTGCTATCGCTTTCCGGAAAAATGCACATGAAGGGAATCGAGGGTACGGCCGATTTCGGCCAGCAGGGCGTCGTCATCCGCCAGGCGCTCGCGCGCGCCGGCAAGCACGGCTTCGAACCCGCTGGCTTCGGGCACCTGGGCCCCGCCGATATCCAGGGCGTGGACCATGCTGGCCAGGCGGGCCAGTCCGCGGTCGGCGTCCAGGCCGAAGCTGGCCAGCAGCACTTCGAATGAAACCTTGTCGCCCACATGCGTGAAGGCGGCGCCGTCGAAGTCGAAGCCCAGCGCATCATCCGGGCAGTCCGCGGGATGCTCCAGCCACAGGAAGCGCGCATGCGGGTCGATGAAACGCTGGACCAGCCACGCGCTGGCAACCCTGTCCACCCACAGGTGGCGCCGCGTTGCCCAGTTGCGCCCCTGGTATTGGGCGGGATCCCGGCGCGGGATCCCGCCGCTTGCAGGCTGGGGCTCGCCCGGCGAGCGCAGGGTTTCGACCGCACTGTTGAAGTCCCGCCATTGCAACGCAGCGTTGGCCGATGCCCCGTTGGGGAAGAAGTCGGTCCCGGCGATGGCATCAAAGGCACGGCCGTGCCGGCGCAGCAGGCGGGCGATCCCGGCTTCATCCTGGCCGGACAAGCTCTTGCGGTCTTCGGAGAGGGCGGCCAGCCAGCCGGCGTAGTCGGCCGTGCGGTCAAACAGTGTCCGATAGGCGTGAGCCTCCGCCGGATCTTGCGCGCGCACGTTCAGCAGCCAGGCCTGGCCGCCTTCCTGGATGGTTTCATCGGCCAGTTCACGTAGTTGAGCGCTTTGCGCGCTTGCCGTCGGCAACAGATAGGCGCCGTCGCGCAGTGCGGCGCAGCCTAGTGCCTTGAGGGCTCGCCAGATGCGCATCCGGGCAGTAGCGCCCTTGGTTGGCAGGCTGATGACGAGGAGGGTCCACAGTTCCTGAGCTGGTTCCATGGGCCGATACTAAGGGCTTGTAGAGTGTGGATCAACTATGTAGTGATCTCTACAGATTTATTCGTGAGTGCACTTAATAGCACTTATTCCGGAGTCGGCTGTAGGTCCATGGGACTACCGTGCGAGCGCATCCATGGCGCCTTCCGAGATTTTCGACCTGGACTCGAAGCGTGGCAGATAACGATATAGGCATTCATTCGTTCCCGTGTGATGCAGGGTTTCCTATCTTGTGAGCCTGCTCATCCGCAAGGAAGGAATCATCCATGAATGCCCCGTTGGACTTCGATGCGCGGCACGCGCTGCGCGCCGCGCTGGACGCCGTGCCGGCGCTGGCGCAGAAGATTGGCATCGACGCGGCCGCCCGCGAGGCACGGCGGCTGCTGCCCTATGAGGCCTTCGCGCTGTTTCGCGAGTCCGGGCTTGGCGTGCTCCGGCTCCCGGTGGAGCAGGGTGGCCTGGGCGGCTCGCTGGCCGACTTGTTCGAGGTCATTGCCGCGATTGCCGCAGAGGAATCGAACGTCGCACACGCGCTGCGCATCCACTTCGACCAGACCGAATCGCTGCGCCTGGCGCCGCGTTCGGCGTTCAATGACCTGCAGGTGCAGCGCATCGTTGCGGGCGCGATCTTTGGCGGTGCCTCCACCGAACGCGGCACGTCGCGTCCCGGTGAAATCACCACGGCGCTGCGGCGCGACGGCGAGCACTACCGCCTGAGCGGAAAGAAGTATTACTCCACCGGCACCGCCTTTGCCGACTACGCCCGCATCAATGTGAAGGATGCCGACGGCGCCGATGCCTCCATCATCATCCCGACCGATCGCCCCGGCTTCAACGTCGTTGACGACTGGGACGGCATGGGCCAGCGCATGACCGCCAGCGGCAGCCTGGTGCTGGACGATGTGCAGGTGCTCGCCGATGAAGTGACGCGGCGCGCCAACAGCACGCTGGTCGGCCGTCACTGCGGCGCGCTGCGCCAGCTGCACCTGGTGGCGGTGGCGGCGGGGATCGTGCGCAATGCCTGGGCCGATGCCTTGCGCTATGTGCGCGACCATGGCCGTCCGGTGCTGCACAGCCCGGCATCCTCGGCGCGCGAAGACCATTTCATCCAGCAGGTGATCGGCGACCTGGCCGCACACAGCCATGCCATCGACGCACTGGTGCGTGAGAATGCGCGCGCACTGGACCGCTCGGCCGACGCGCTGCTGGCACGCTCCGAAGACGCCGAAGCGCTGGTCCTGGCCGGCGCGCTCGCCACCGCGCAGACCCAGCTGGTGGTCAGCAAGCTGGCGCTGCACGTGGCCGAGCGCATGTTCGAGGCCGGCGGCGCCTCGGCCACCGCCAGGCAGCACAACTTTGACCGGCACTGGCGCAACCTGCGCACGATCTTCAGCCACAACCCGCTGCTGCACAAGGCGCGCGTGGTCGGCGCCTACCACCTGAACGGCGACACCACCCACCTGACCGAAGGCCGGGTGTTCTGAGGCGCCGGAGACGAACGATGACAGCAAGCTCACCGCCGCGCCAGCTGCACCTGAACATCAACGCGCTCCATTCCGGCTTCGTGCCGTCGGCTTGGCGCCTGCCCGCCAGCGACCCGCGTGCGTTCGTGGACGTGCAGCACTACGTCCGCCTGGCACGCATCGCTGAAGCGGGAAAGTTCGACGCGATCTTCCTGGCCGACAATGCGTCGATTGCCGATCAGATCCATTTCCGGCCGATCACGGCGCTGGAGCCGACCGTGCTGCTGGCCTGCGTCGCCGCGGCGACTACGCATATCGGACTGGTGGCCACGGCCTCCACCAGCTACAACGAGCCCTATAACATCGCGCGGCGCTTTGCCACGCTGGACCATGTCAGTGGCGGCCGCGCGGGCTGGAACGTGGTGACCACGGCGGATGCCGGCTCGGCACGCAACTTCGGCCGCGCCGCGCCGCCGGACCACGGGCAGCGCTATGCGCGTGCCGACGAGTTCACGGATCTCGTCAAGGCGCTGTGGGACAGCTGGGAAGACGATGCCCTGATCGGCGACAAGCACGGCGGGCGCTTTGTCGATACCGCCAGGCTGCAGCCGGTGACCCACCATGGCACCTTCTTCGACGTGCAAGGCCCGCTGAACCTGCCGCGGCCGCCGCAGGGCCATCCGGTGCTGTTCCAGGCTGGCGGCTCCAGCGACGGGCGCGAGCTGGCCGCGCGGCATGCCGAGGCGGTGTTCTCCGCGTCGCAGTCGTTCGAGGAGTCGCTGGCCTACAAGCGCGAGATCAACGCGCGTGCCGAAGCGCTGGGGCGCGGCCCGCACGCGGTCAAGGTGTTGCCGGGGCTGACCACCATCATCGGCGCCACCGAGGCGCAGGCGCGGCAGCGCCGCGACGAGCTGGTCGACCTGATTCCATGGGACTACAGCCTGGTGCGGCTGGCCGGCACACTGGGCATTCCTGTGGAACGACTGAGCCTGGACGTGCCACTGCCAGATGACCTGGCGCTGCCGGCCAACGGCAACCACACCTTCTTCCGCGCCACCGTGGCGGTGGCGCAGCGCCAGAACCTGACTGTGCGCGCGCTGATCCGCGAGCTGGCGGGCGGCGGCGGACATCGCGTGATCGTGGGAACGCCGGAGCAGGTGGCCGACGATATCGAACACTGGTTCCGCCATGGTGCCGCCGACGGCTTCAACCTGATGCCCGATGCGCTGCCCGACGGGCTGCAGGCTTTCGTCGATGGCGTGGTGCCGATCCTGCAGCGGCGCGGCATCTTCCGCACTGCGTACGCGGGCACCACGCTGCGCTCGCACCTGGGCCTCGAACGGCCCGCGGGACGGGTACCGGCGCAGGCTGCGGCGTAAGCAGAAGTCCGCATTTGCTACGTCGTATTCCTTCGTGGACTGGGCAAGGGGCGTTTCATAGACTGGTGCTTCCTCATCACTGCCCAGCCTGCCATGACACGACGCCCTTTCCTTGCCACCCTCGCACTCGCCGCGCTGACGGCGCTTGCCACGTTCTCCATCGGCACCGCCCACGCGCAAGCCAGCGACCGGCCACTCAAGGTCGGCGTTCGCGGCGGGGTCGACGAAGAAATCTGGGAAGTAGTGACGCGCGTTGCCGACAAGCAGGGGCTGAAGGTCCAGACCATCGTCATCACCGGCACCGCCAGCCCCAACGAGGCCCTCAACAATGGCGACCTCGATGCCAATGCCTTCCAGCACATCCCGTTCCTGCGCGACCAGATCAGGCAGCGGGGCTACAAGATCGTCAATGTCGGTGATACGCTGATCTCGCCGATTGCGTTCTATTCGCGCAAGGTCAAGTCGCTGGAGGCGCTGCCCAATGGGGCGCGCATCGGCATCCCGAACGACCCGAGCAACCAGACGCGCGCGCTGGTGATCCTGCGTGACCACGGGCTGGTCAAGCTCAAGGATGGTTTCGATCCCTATACCGGCACGGCGTCGCTGGCCGACATCACGGCCAACCCGAAGAAGCTGGAGTTCGTGGAAAGCGCCTCGGTGGTGCTGCCGCGCGCGCTGCCAGACGTCGATGCGGCCGCCATCGTCAATACCTTTGCGTACCAGGCCGGCCTGATCGCCACGCGCGACGGCATCGCGGTGGAAAAGAAGGAGCACAACCCGTACGTGAACGTGATTGCCGTGCGCGAGCAGGACAAGGGCTCGCCGTGGGTCGCGCGGCTGGTCAAGGCCTATCAGTCCGACGAGGTGCGCAAGTTCATCCAGACCAAATACCAGGGTTCCGTGATCCCTGCCTTCTGACGAGCCAGCATGCACGCTGTCCTACCGTTGCGCGAACCTGGGCCGCATATCGTGTTCGCGGGGATCGGCAAGACCTACGCGGGGGCAGGCGCCCCCGCGCTGGCCGATATTTCCTTCACCATTGGCCGCGGCGAGCGCTTCGGCATCATCGGACGCAGCGGCGCCGGCAAGTCGACGCTGCTGCGCACCATCAACATGCTGGAGCGCCCCGACACCGGCCACGTCAGCATCGACGGCGCCGATATCGGCCTGCTGGACGAGAACGGCCTGGTGGCGCTGCGGCGCCGGATCGGCATGATCTTCCAGCATTTCAACCTGCTGTCGGCCAAGACCGTATTCGACAACGTCGCGCTACCGCTGCGCGTGGCGGGTGTGCCGCGCCACGAGATCGCGGTCCGTGTGATGGAACTGCTGGAGCTGGTCGGGCTGACCGACAAGGCGCGCGCCTATCCCGCGATGCTGTCCGGCGGGCAGAAGCAGCGCGTGGGCATCGCCCGTGCGCTGGTGCACCGGCCCGAGATCCTGCTGTGCGATGAGGCCACTTCCGCACTGGACCCGGAGACCACTGAGCAGATCCTGGCGCTGCTGCGCGACATCAACCAGCGGCTGGGGCTGACCGTGGTGCTGATCACGCACGACATGGCGGTGATCAGTGAAGCCTGCGACCGCGTGCTGGTGCTCGACCACGGCCACGTCATCGAGCATGGCCCCGTCTGGAAGGTGTTTGCCGAACCGCACGCAGAAGCCACCATCGCGCTGCTGCGGCCATTGCGGCACCGCATGGCCGCCGTGCCGGACACAACCAGACAGGAGACTGCACATCGTGCTGCTGCCAATGGCTGACAAGTATTTCAAGGCGCTGGGCGAGACCCTGCTGATGACCGCCAGCGCGTGCGCCGTGGTGTTCGCCGCCGGCATGGCGCTGGCGCTCGTGCTCACCGTGACCGCTCCCGGCGGCCTGGCGCCACGGCCGCGGCTGCACCGGACCTTGTCGGTGCTGGTGAACATGTTCCGCTCGATTCCCTTCATCATCCTGCTGGTCGCGATGCTGCCGGTCACGCGCATGATCGTCGGCACCACCATGGGCACGTGGGCCGCGGTGGTGCCGCTGAGCGCCCACCTGATACCGTTCTTCGCGCGCATCTCGCAGGTTGCGCTCAATGAGATCGACCCGGGGCTGGTCGAGGCGGCCAGGGCCATGGGATGCCGCCGCTGGCATATCGTGCGCCACGTGCTGCTGCCGGAGGCGATGCCCGCGATCATCGGCGGCGCCACCGTGACCGTGATCGCCATGATCGGTTCGTCGGCGATGGCGGGCGCGGTGGGTGCCGGCGGGCTGGGCGACCTGGCGATCCGCTATGGCTACGAACGCTACGAAACCGCCGTGATGTTCCACGTGATCGCGATCCTGGTGGTGCTGGTCACGCTGGTGCAGGTTGCGGGCGAACGGCTGGCGCGGCGGTTCGACCACCGGCGCTAGCTGGCGGGATGGCGCCGGGCTTGCCCCGGCGCCCCGCGTCACGCCGCCGCGATCTGTGGCATGGCTGCCAGCAGCTGGCGCGTGTAGGGATGCGCGGGCGCGTCCCAGATGCGGTCACGGTCATCGCCTTCCACGATCTGGGGTGGTGGAAGAACACTCTCATGTTTCGGGGAACGTAGTTGGGGGAGACCCTTTGCGCATAGGCCATGGCATTGCCTTGACCGCTGGCGTCCGCCGCCATCCGCGTGGGTCCAATGGTGGCTGGCACAGGTGATGCGGGTCCGTCGATCGGCGTCAAGCGCGGCGCACGCAATCCACCCATCGACGCTGCGCACGCCGCGCCGGCCAACGGTCCGTCACGCTGGCCGGAGGGGCCGAGGGCACTCGGCCTCTGAAGTCCCTCCGGCAGCGCCGTCACCACCCGGGCCGAATACGCCAAGGCCGCCGGGGCTGAATTTGAAGTGCACAACCGCCGCATACAGGACCTGGTTGACAGCCTTGCGAAGAGTGCGCCATCGGGTTCGGAAGCTGCCATTGGCGCTCTGGCCTCGGTGCTCACTGCCACCAGCAAGTGGTGTGAAATGATGTACCACCGCGACCCAAGCGGTCGAGGTAGCCGAACAGAGCCTGCTCGCGGCTGCGGCAAAACAAGCCGTCGAATCTGCCACAAATACCGCGAGGACCTGACAGGCGCAAGGCGCTCGTCCGCGAACCAGCTTCAAGCAATCGACGCCATGGCTTGGCCTTGTCGCGATGCTGTGCCGACGTATATTGAAGCGTGTGTAGTCGTAGCCCGTGCGTCGTGATGGTGACGCCGGCGCTCGCTGCCGCTGTCCAGGGGCGTGGCGGTGGCAGCGTGCCCAGCCGGCTTTCCTGCCCACCTTGGATGGCATTAGCCAGGTCAGATTGTGAGAGCCGCGCGAGCTTGCCCTCGTTGTGGAGCACATATGCTGTATCCATTCGTCGAGTATCAGCGCGTGCTGCTTGCGCCATGGACGGCGTGGGCGGAGGCCGTCACAAACGTGTTTGGCGAGCCGGGCAACCCCTGCTCCCGGTTCCCCCCTGCCATGTGTTTTGCCGCCGGCTGGGACATGCTGAACCGCTTTGGCAAGGCATATGACAAGCCAGCGTTCGGCATCAGGACGGTCGACCATGACGGCCACGCGATCCCTGTGGTGGAGCACGTGACGCTGGACCATCCATTCTGCCGTCTGCTGCGCTTCGCGCAAGATGCGCCCGGCAGGAGTGCTTCCGCGCCAGAGCACCCCATGGTGCTGGTTTGCGCCCCGCTCGCCGGACATCATGCCGTGCTGCTGCGCGAACTCATAGTTACGTTGTTGCCCGAGCATGTGGTGTACGTGACGGACTGGAAGGATGCGCGCCGAGTGCCGGCAGCGGACGGGCCGTTCACGCTGGAGGATTGCGTGGCCGAGGTGCAGGCATGTATCCGTCATATCGGTGTGGACCAGTTGCATGTGCTGGCCATTTGCCAGGCAACCGTACCGGCACTGGCAGCCGTTTCCCTGCTCGCCAGCGCAGGGGAGCCGACTCCACGAAGCCTGATTCTGATGGGTGGCCCGATCGACGCCCGCCGCAATCCCACCGCGGTCGACCGCCTGGCCGCGCGCCGGCCGCTCACGTGGTTTGAGCGGAACCTGATTCACGTGGTACCGGATCCCTACCCCGGTGCCGGTCGCAAGGTATACCCGAGCTTCCTGCAGCTTGCCGGGCTGGTGGCGGCGCACCCGGACCGTCTGGTGCGGGCGCACTGCGACTACTACCTTGATCTCGCACGGGGTGACCTCAAGCATGCCGAGGCGCACCGGCGCCTGTGCGATGAGTACAACGCCGTGCTTGATCTGGCGGCTGAGTTCTATCTGGATACCATCCGCATCGTGTTCCAGGAATTCCGCCTGGCCGTCGGCGATTGGGATGTCCAGGGCCAGCCAGTGCGCCCACAGGACATTCACGCCACCGCGCTGCTCACGATCGAAGGCGAACTGGATGACATTTCCGGCCGCGGGCAGACCCAGGCGGCGGTCGATCTGTGCCGGGGTGTTCCCGTCCACCACAAGCGACACCTTACGGCACGCCGATGCGGCCACTATGATCTGTTCTCCGGACCGCGATGGCAGACCGAGGTCTTCCCATCCATTCATGGCCTGATCCGGCAATACAACCCAGCCACAGAGCCGGCCATAGGAGGTAGCGCGCATGCGACGCCGCCGCGAATGACGGGGCGGTCGACCATGCGGCCCCTGGACGGCGCCAAGTCATAGCTAATGCTGCAGGGCAAGTAGGCAAGCGGCTCGGATTTGGGTGACGCTGAGTGAGCGGAATCGTTGGGTTCCAGACTGGGACACTGAGCGGGCGCCTTCGAGAATCACTCACGAGACGATTTTGTCGGCTTTCCGCTGCCTGGCGAGGCCCGCTTCGCCTTATTTTTCGCTCGTGTGGATGACCTGCCGGACCACCGGGTAAATCTGCGTCGCCCAACGGCGGCCCGCAAACACGCCATAGTGCCCGACCCCGGTCTGGACATAATCGCTCTTCAGGTACGGCGGCAGGCCACTGCACAAGTCCAGCGCCGCCGCTGTTTGTCCGACGGCGCAAATGTCGTCGTTCTCGCCCTCCACGGTCAGCAACGCGGTGTGCCGAATGGCGCGCAAGTCCACGCGACGGCCGAGCACCGTCAGTGTGCCGAGGGGCAGGGCGTGCTGCTGGAAGACCCTGCTGACCGTATCCAGGTAGAACTCGGCCGGCACATCCATCGTCGCAAGATAGTCCGTATAGAAGGCATGGATGGCCTGCGCCTTCGCCGTATCGCCCCGCGCACGGTACTGGTAGCAATCGATCAGTGAGCCGACATGCCGGTCCAGGTGCATGGACATGAAGGCGCACACCTGCAGGAACCCTGGGTAGACACGCCGCATCGCCCCGTCGAAGCGCAGCGGGACCACGTCAATCACATGGTTTTCGAACCACGCGAGCGGCGTGCTCACCGCCAGTTCATCCACACGGGTGGGATTGATGCGGGTATCGTTCGGGCCCGCCATGAGCGTCATGCTGCGAGGCACCGCAGGGTTCGAGTCCTCGGCCATCATAGCAACGGTCGCCAGCGTGGCCACGGTCGGCTGGCAGACCGCGACAACATGCATTCCCGGACCAAGGCGCTCTAGAAATTCCATCAGGTGGGCAACGAAGTCGTCAAAACCGAACGGACCGTGCGACAGCGGGATATCGCGGGCGTTGTGCCAGTCGGTGAGGTAGACGTCGTGCTCAGGCAGCATTGTGGCAACCGTGTCCCGCAGGAGGCTGGCAAAGTGGCCGGCGAGCGGCGCGACCAGCAGAACCCGCGGTTGCCGCAGCGATACCGCCTTCTTAAAATGAAGCAGCGAGCAGAATGGCGTGCTATGCAGTGCGTCTTCGCTCACCGCCACCGGCTCGTGATTGAGCTGCACCGTATCGATGCCAAAGGGTGGCCGCTCATGACTGAGTCGCACGAGGGCCAGCCATTCGAAGAAGGCGCAGATCTCCCGCGCCAGCCGGCGCTGGGACGCCCCTTCTGGCGATGACGTGCAGGAAGCGGCCGCCGCGCCGGCGACCGTCTGCAGCGGGGCTGCCAGATCGGCAACCGTTTGGTAAGCCTGGTAAAGCATTTATAGACGCCGCCATCCCACCCCATGCCGGCGCCCGAGCCGTCACAACCGCGGCGCGGCTCGGCATGATTAGTGCGAGTTGATTTTATAGGAAGTTCGTCATGTCAAAGACCACCCTGACCATCAACAGCAAGAACTATGGCGCATGGTCGCTGCGCGGCTGGCTGCTGATGAAGTTCAGCGGCCTGGAGTTCGACGAGATTTTGGCGCCGCCGGCAGACCCGGCAAACCGTGCGGAGCTGTTGCTGCTTTCGCCATCGACGCTGGTTCCCCGTCTGGACGATGATGGCGTCAGGATCTGGGACGTGCTGGCGATCGCCGAGTACTTGAACGAAGTGCGACCGCAAGCGGGCCTGCTGCCCGCCGACCGCGTTGCGCGTGCGCACTGTCGCTCGATTTGTGGCGAAATGCATTCGGGGTTCAGCGCGATGCGTTCTACCCTGCCTATGAACGTGCGTGCCCACCACCCCGGCTTCAAGGTCTGGTCGCGCGCCCAAAGCGACATTGATCGAGTCACGACTATTTGGCGCGAATGCCTGGCGGCCTATGGCGGTCCCTACCTGTTTGGCGCGCGTTCTATGGCCGACGCCATGTACGCACCGGTTGTCGCCCGCTTCCAGACCTATGACGTCCAGCTCGACAAGGTATCGGCCGCCTATTGTCGGACCATCCTGGCCATGCCGGAGATGCAGGAATGGATCGAGGCCGCCCGGCAGGAACCTGAGGAAATCGAGGAACTGGATGTCGAGTTCTGACCCAGCCGGCCACGCTGCGAGCGCATGACGGTGTGCTCATTGGTGTCCCCCGACATAGCCCGATGGTTGTGCGTCGCCAAGAGGAGCGGTCAGCCCACATCGGGCCGGGTCCATTGTCATGCTTGATATGTCTGTTGCCGTAGCGGCTTTTAGATGTCGTAGGGCAACGAGGGCCGGGCTCGGCAAAGGTGCGAGGCTGAAGCTGTTACCTCGCGACTGGGTAGAGGCACGCAAATGATTGACGCTTCCGGGTTGAAAGCGGGCATGGTCATTTTGCTCG
The DNA here is from genome assembly GCF_054072015.1 of Cupriavidus sp. CP313. Lineage (NCBI taxonomy): Bacteria > Pseudomonadati > Pseudomonadota > Betaproteobacteria > Burkholderiales > Burkholderiaceae > Cupriavidus > Cupriavidus sp. CP313. Next base: position 84,626 of record NZ_JBSVZB010000015.1, read on the forward strand.
ACGGCGAACTCCACAGTGTTTCCAGCGCCGAGCACCATGTAGGCGGCGGACAACAGGCCGGCGCAGTGTTCGCCAGGCTCAAGCACTTGAAAACAGGTCACATCAAAGAGCTGCGCCTGCATCTGAGCGACAGGCTCGAGGATGTTGTGCTCGAGCACAAGGAGATGGAGTACCTGTATACCGACGGCGTCGCGTGGGGTCTGCGGTGGCCACCGCCATGGCCTCTGCAAGGTATGCAAAACCGCAATTGGTGCAGCGCATTTCGCCTCCTGACCGCCTTCGTCCGCCTCATCCCTTGCCATAGTACCGGCTGAGGTAGTCCACGATCTGAGGGATGTCTTCGTCCTTGATCGGGGCGCCGAACGCCTTGACCATCTTGTTCACCGTGGCGGTCCAGCCGCTGCGATCCAGGAAGACCGAGTTCATCGGGATGTAGTCAATGCTGTGGCAGCTGATGCAGTTGGCCATGACTTTGTCCTTGCCGGCACCGTCCTTGATCCTGATGCTCGCCTCATCGGCCAGCGCACTGCCCGTCAGCAGGATGAGGCTGAGCAGCATGGCTTTCATGGCATCTCCCTCACACGATTTCGACTTCGATCCGCTGCACCACATTGTGGTGATAGCCCGCGGGATTGTGGATCAGCTCGAACGTCTGGGTGGCGCCGGCGCGGTTGATGGCCCTGGCCATGACTGCAAGCTTGCCACTCTTGCCGGGCGTGAACCGCAGGCTGAAGGGCCGGAAGGCATAGCGCCCATGGTCCGGCCCAAGCTCGCTTGCTTGCCAGGTCCGCCCGCCGTCGGTCGAGACTTCCACGCGATGGATGCCGTAACCGCCGTCCCAGGCGATCCCCTTCACCTCCAGCACCGCGCCCCGCCGTATGCGCTGGCCCGGCAGCGGACTCGTCAGCAGCGAGTTCACCACCATCTCGGTGATCGGCATGTTGACGTCGGTTTCCTGGCTGACAAAGCGATCGACCTGGGGAAACTTGCCCTTGGGGATGCGATAGGCGGGGTTCATCCAGAACCCGGACAGGGGCTTGGCCAGCGCATTGATCGAGACGATGTGTTTGATCCAGTACGTCGCAGTCCAGCCGGGCACGACGATGCGCGCCGGGTAGCCGTTCCAGTGCGGCAGCGGGGCGCCATTCATTTCGTAGGCGATCAGGGCGCTTTCCTCCATCGCCTTCCATGCCGGTATGCTCTTGACGAAGTCCGGCGTCTGCGCCATCACGGGTCTGTCGGCGCCGTCGAAGGCAATCTCCACGGCGTCCTTGCCGATCCCGGCCTTGGCTAGTACGTCCCTGAGCCTTGCGCCGCGCCATTTTGCATTGCCCATCGCGCCTGGCCCCCATTCCACGCCAGGCACGTGAGGCTGGAACAGGCCCCGCCGGTTGCCGGAGCACTGGCAAACCGCCGCCACCTCGAACGGTTCGAAGTCCTTCTTCAGCTGGGAAAGCGTCAGCTCGAACGGACTTGTGGCGGCCTCTCCGCCAATTCGCAGCCGCCAGTCGGCCTCGTTCACCTCGGGAATGGAAGCGAGGTGATAACGCACGAAAAATGCATTGTTGGGGGTGAAGGCCTCACCGAAATACGCCAGCGGGGTTTCGTAGTTCGGTGGCCGGTAAGTCCGCTTGATGAGCGGCAGCTTGCCCGGCAATGCGTCCAGCACTGCTGATTCCCGCGCGCCTTCAGGCAGTTCGGGCGGCATGCCTGCGATCGCCGCGAAAAGCGGTGCCGGCAGCAGCAATGGCCCGGTGCCGGCGGCTAACAGCCCGGCTCCGCGCGTGAGAAACGCTCTGCGTGTGGTCATGTCGCCCCTCCCGCGGTCCACATGACATCACTCTAGTGCATGCCGCGCTATTGGCCCAGCAAGCGGCGGTGCCGCAGGCGCGGCGGCCTGGCATCAAGGTGCGGCATCGGCCTCCGCCGGCAGGTTACCCACCGGCTCCGCGCCCGGTTCCTCTATACGCCCTGAGATCTCCGGCGCCTTGACGGCGGCACTGACTTCGCGCCCGAGACGCTCCACGATGTCAACGAAAAATTCTTATTATTTAGGGGCTTACGAACCCCCTTGGTTTGGGAAATGGGTGTAGGTCACCGTGCCTTACTGCAAGCCGCTTTGCAGGCGGCCGCCGCCACAAATTACACGGAAAGTACAACCGTTTCACGCAGCACTACGCCATCCAGGACTACTTCCCCGCCGTGCGGCGCATTACGCGAGCCACGATTATCGGCGAGCGTCCGGTCTGAGCATAGCCCCTTGCTGCGCCATGCTTCCAGGCCCCTTGTAGGCGACCAGATTCCGTCCCATCCGGAGTAAATTGCATGCTGACCGCCCACCACCGCGACTGGCTGCGGCGTTGGAACGTCACTGAATCAGGCGCGGGCCTGTTTCGGGGCCGGCCGGTCCACTCGACGATTGGCCTGAAACATCGCGGCCGGCGCAGCGGGCCTTCGAGATGTGCAGTCGCGTGAGGCTACGCCGGATGGCTCGATGTGGGTCGATTGGCGTGGGGTGGACTCAGGGTACGAGTACGTAAGTGCCCGGAGCATCTTCCAACACGGTGCCCCCGCCTAACAGTGGCGGAGCGCATTTTTCGCTGGAATGCGCGGCCAGCCACTGCTGCCAGCACGGCCACCAGGAACCTTCGCAGACCGGTGTCCGTGCGAACCATTCGTTCGGATTCAAAGAGGGGCCGTCCTGGGGCCGCGTGCTGACGCGATAGCGACGTCCGGCATGCCCAGGTTCGGAGACGATGCCCGCATTGTGTCCACCCGAGGTGAGAAGAAAACTGACTTCAGTACGGGTCAACAGGTGGAGTTTATATACGGAGCGCCAAGGTGACACGTGGTCCCGTTCAGTGCCGACGACAAAGATGGGCGGCTTGAGATCGGCGAGGGCCACCGGCCGGCCCTTCACGCAGTACCTGCCCTCGGCCAGATCATTGTCCAGGTACAGCCAGTGCAGATTTTCACTATGCATGCGGTAAGGCAAGCGCGTGGTATCTGCGTTCCAGGCCATCAGATCGGTTTGCTCGGTGCGCTGGCCCAGCAGGTATTCGCGCGTCAACCGGGACCAGACCAGATCGCGCGAATGCAGTAGCTGGAAGGCGCTCGCCATCTGGCTCCCGTCCAGATAGCCTTGCTCCCACATCAGCGCGTCGAGATAGGCAAGTTCGCTGGCATCGATGAATAGGCCAAGTTCGCCCGGCTCGCTGAAGTCAGTCTGCGCGGCGAACAGCGTAACCGTCTTGAGGGGGGGCGACGTGGGCTCGATGTCGCGCCCGAGTGCCGCTGCGCCGATCGCCAACAAGGTGCCGCCAAGGCAGTAGCCGGCGGCGTGGACCGGTATCCCGCCAACAATGCGGCGCACCTGCGCCAGGGCCTCAAGCAGGCCCAGTTCGAGGTAGTCATTCATGCCGAGGTCGCGCGCCTCCGCATTCGGGTTCTTCCACGAGATCAGGAAGACCGTATGCCCCCGCTCGACTAGATAGCGTACAAGCGAATTGTGGGGCGACAGGTCCAGCACGTAATACTTCAAGAGCCACGAGGGAACGATCAGCACCGGCTCGTGCCAGACGGTCGCGGTCTGCGGCGCGTACTGGATCAGCTCGATCAAGGCATTGCGATAGACGACCTTTCCGGGCGTGATCCCGACGTTTCGCCCGACGCAATGGGGGCCGCATCGCCCCCGGGAGGTATGCAGGAGGTGGCCAGCGAAGATGTTCTGCTGGTCATCCAGCCAATGGCAAGTGCCTGCGAGGAAGTTGCGGCCATCCGTCTCGGCCAGCGCCCGCAGCACTTCGGGGTTCAGCCACCAACAGTTGCTCGGCGACAGCATGTCGGTCCATTGCCGGGCCGAAAAACTGACGACGCGCTCATGATGCGGAGAGACGCCGCGCAGGTCGGTGGTCGCTTCCTGCCAGAACGCCTCGACTTGCAAAAACGTGTCACGCAACAGATGGAACGGCCAGCGATCCCAGTCCGGATGGGCGAAGCGCGGGTCGTCTGGCTCGACGTGGGGCGCGGGCCGGCCCGCGAGACTGACCGGTTGCGCGATGCGGTGGCACAGTGCCATCTGCTTACCCGGCGAGCCGGCCAGGTGCCAGGCCCAGTCCAGCCACGCCAGCCACAGGGCGGCTGGCGAAACGCCGCCGGTGGCGCGGGCAATGGCCGCGTGCAGGAGTCGGTCGATCGGCGTGGCCGGCTTGTCGAGCGCAGCGCCCGGGTATTCCCGCGCACAATCGGATCCCGCTGATACGCCTGCCGCGAACCCGTCAGAACATGGGACGGCGGGAGGATGTGTCACGGTCTCGTCCATCGCAAGCTCCAATCCTCGCGCATCATGACGCCACGTATCTATCGCTGCACATCCGCATTGCCATACGGCAACGAGGCGTCAGCGGACTCCGGGAAAGAAGTCTGACCCGACGGGAACGATGGGTCGCGCAAAAATCTTAGCTGATTTCTCTCTTATGTAAATGCTGGGAAGATTCAGGTCGGCCTGACTGGAGCAAGTGCGCGGGGCGGGATCGGGTCTACATGCCGCCGGGCGTGCGGCGAGATTGCGATGCTGCAGTCGGTGGCCCCCGGCGGTCCTCGCGGCGACCTAGCGCGAAGAAGGCCCGCGCCCCGCGCAGTTCGCCGCCCTCAACGCGCTGGACGACGGGGTGCCGCGGGTGGGCCGGGCCGGCCCCGGACAGGTCGGCATAGGCCAGGCCCGCGTTGCTCTGGCCGTTGAAGTCGTGCTGGTACTCGATGCGCGCATAGGGCAGTAGCACGCCGCAACTGAACGCATGTGCGTATTCGGTGCGCAGGCCGAGGGTGCCCGACACGGCCGTGACCGTCTGCCCGAGCAGCTTGATCGGTCTCCAGCCGTTAAACAACTGCCAGCTCAGGCGCGTGCTGCGACAAGGCTTCAGGACGCGTTGGTCTTGCGGCCCACGCTCCGGATCAGTTGCGTGACACGTCCCAGGTACTGATCGAAGACCTGATTCGCCTGCTCCTGGCTGTCGATCGGCTGTGCGACCGTGCGTCCCTCGGCTTCCAGCTTGGCCCGGATCTCGGGCTTGCCAAGGGCTTCGCCAATCGCCTTGCGCAGCACCGCCACCCGGCTCGCGGGCGTGCCCTGCCTGACGAAGTAGCCGCCGCCGATCGAGTACTCGAAGTCGGGCACCAGCCGGCTTTGCGAGATCAGCGGAATATGCTTGAGCGCCGGGGGCAGGGCCTTGGCGAAGCTGCTCAGCACCTTCAGCCGGCCCTGTTGCTGCATGCTGTCGAAACTGGATTGGTAGGGCAGGATGGCAAAGTCGACCTCCCCACCGGCAAGGCCTTGCAGCGCTGGTGCGCCTCCCTTGTACGGCACGTGCAGGAAGGGCACGCCGAGCCGGGCAGCCAGGGCATCGCCCATGAGGTGATAGATGGAGTCGATGCCGACCGTGGCGTAGGTCAGCGGTTTCCCCTTGCTTTGCTTCGCATAGTCCAGGAACTTGTCCAGGGTATCCACGGCAATGCCGTTCCTGACGAGCAGCACGATGTTGGCGTCGCTGATGGGCGCTACCAGCTGGAAGTCCTGCGGCTTGTAGCGCGCCGCCGGGTTGAGCATGGGGGCCAGGAAGACCTCATTGATCGAGCCGTGGAAGAAGGTGTAGCCATCGGCTGGTGCGCCCAGCACCTTGTTGGCGCCGATCAGCCCGGTACCGCCGCCGTAGTTCTCGACGATCACCTGCTGCCCGACGCTCTTGCTGATGGATTCCCCGAAGATGCGGGCAGAGGTGTCGCTGGCACCACCGGCCGGGTAGGGGACCACCAGGGACAGCGACTTGGCGGGAAAGATATCTGCAGCAAAGGCCGGCAGGGCGGCCAGCACGGAGGTGCCAGCGGAAAGACCGGCGTATTGAAGGAAGCGGCGGCGGTTCAGTGAAGCCATGGTGGATGTCCCCGAAGAATAGTTGTTCAAACCAGATAGCTTTGCGTCAGGTGCGCCCAGAATGCGGCACCGACAGGCAGGGCCTTGTCATTGAAGTCGTAGAGGGGGTTGTGGACCATGCAACCACCATCTTCGCCCAGGCCGTTGCCGAGCCGGATGTAGGCACCGGGCCGGTGCTCCAGCATGTAGGCGAAGTCCTCACTGCCCATCACCGGCGGGCGCTCGACCACGTTGTCCGCGCCCACCAGCCGGATCGCGGCCTGGCGCGCGCGCTCGGTTTGCGCGTCATGGTTGACCAGTACCGGGTACTTGCGTTCGTAGACGACCTCGGATTGCAGCCGGAAGCTCTGGGCCTGGGCGGCGACAAATTCGCTGATGCGCGCTTCGACCAGCGTGCGCACCTGCGGGTCCAGCGTGCGCACGCCGATCTTGATCGTCGCGCTATCGGGCACGACGTTGTAGGTGGTTCCGGCCTGGATGGAGCCCACGGTAATGACCGCCGACTTGAGCGCATCGATCTCGCGACTGACGATCGATTGCAGTCCCAGCACGATGCTGGCGGCGCACTGCATGGCGTCGATGCCATGATGGGGCATGGCGCCATGGGCGCCGCGGCCGCGCAGCGTGACCGTGGCGCGGTCGAACGAGGCCATGGCAGGGCCGGCGATGACCCCGACCTGGCCGACCGGCAGACCCGGGGAATTGTGCAGCGCATAGATCTCGTCGCAGGGGAATTGCTCAAACAGCCCATCCTCCAGCATGCGCAGCGCACCGCCTTCATTCTCTTCGGCCGGCTGGAAGATCAGATTCAGCGTGCCATTGAAATCGGCGGACTCGGACAGGTACCTGGCGGCGCACAGCAGGATCGCCGTGTGCCCGTCATGGCCGCAGGCGTGCATCTTGCCTGCGATGGTGCTGGCGTAGTCCAGGCCGGTCTTTTCCTGGATGGGCAGCGCGTCCATGTCGGCGCGGATGCCCAGCGCCTTGCTGCCTTGCCCCTTCCTGAGCTTGCCCACGACACCGGTGGTGCCCATGCCACGATGCACTTCGTAGCCCCATGCCGCCAGCCGCCCGGCGACCAGGTCGCTGGTCTGGCGCTCTTCAAAGGCCAGTTCGGGGTGCGCATGGATCTTTCGGCGGATCTCAACGAACTCCGGCGACAGGGTCTGGATGGATTGGCGCAGATTGGCAAGCGGGGCCTGGTTCATGGCGGTATCGGAACGTGGTCGATCACCGCATTCTCCACGCAGGCGCTTGCCGAAACCATGACAATGATGAGTGAGAAACGTTGCATAATCTGCAACATTAGAAGAATCCGCGCGCTGCCGTCCTGAGCCGGCGGCGCGAGCCAGAGGAGGAAGACATGGAAGATGTGCTGGACCGCAAGCGGGCGCTGTGCTTGCTGCAGATCATCGAAACCGGCACGGTGCGCGGCGCGGCCGAGGTGCTTGAGCTGGACCCGTCGGTGGTGAGCCGCGCCGTGGCGAAACTGGAGCAGGATACCGGACTGACCTTGCTTGAGCGGCGGGGGCGGGGTGTTGTCGCCACCGATGCCGGGCGCCTGCTGGCGCTGTTTGCCCGGCGCCAGCAGGACCTGAACGATACCTTCCTGGCCGAGGTCAACAACCTGAAGAACGCCCGGCGTGGCCACGTGGAGCTGGTCTTTGGCGAAGGCTTCGTCGACCTGGTGCTAGAGCCCGTGCTGCAGGGCTTCCTGCGCAAGCATCCCGACGTGAGCTGCAGCATCCAGGTGGCCGGCACCGATGAAACGGTCCGGCATATCCTGGAGGACCTGGCGCATATCGGCTTCGTCTTTCAGCCGCCCGACGATGTGCGCCTGCGCTCGCATTATTCACGGCTGTCGCCGATCCGCGTGCATGTGCACAAGGACCATCCGCTGGCGCGCAGGCGCCGCGCGCTGACGCTGGCGGACCTGGCGCCGCACCAGGGAGCGGCGCTGACGGAATCGTTTGGTGTGCGCAAGCATATCCAGGCGGCGGAGTTGGACGAGCACGTCACCCTGAAGCCGATGCTTGTCACCAACTCGTTCAAGGTGCTGTGGGAATATGCCGCGATGGGGCTGGGCTACATCATGACAGCACGCTCGGTGGCGCTGAAGGAGCCGCAGTTCAGGCAACTGGTGTCATTGCCGCTGGCCAATCCCATCCTGAACAATAGCCGCATCCACATCATCACCCGGACCGGCCGGCACCTGTCCCCGGTGGCTGACAGCATGCTGCGGCACCTGGTGAAGACGTTCCCGCTGGTCTGAAGCAACTGTGCTCCCCGGGCAAGCGCCTGTTTGTATGTACCCGGGGGCACCCGTGAAATCTAATCTGGTGACACCGCAACGATCCGGTCCCCGCCCATCAGCAGGCAGGCCGCCGGACGGCGCCCCCGTCGTTACAGGACACCACGCCAATGAGCTCCCCGACCCCTGAAAAAGGCCACATCGCCCCCTACACCCACCCCGCCGCCGGCTGGGGTGCGCTGAAGTACGTTGCCATCAACCTGATCAAGGAGAAGGTTGCCGGTGGCAAGTACAAGATGCTGTTCAAGCAGAACCAGGCGGATGGCTTCGACTGTCCCGGCTGTGCCTGGCCGGACCGGCAGCATGCCTCCACCTTTGAGTTCTGCGAGAACGGCGTCAAGGCCGTGGCCGCAGAGTCCACCAGCATGCGCGTGACCCCCGAGTTCTTTGCGCAGCACACGGTGACGTCGCTGATGGCGCAGACGGATTATGAGCTGGAGCAGCACGGGCGCCTGACGCACCCCATGGTCTATGACGCGCAGACCGACAAGTACCGTGCGATCGCCTGGGACGAGGCCTTTGCGCTGATCGGGCGCCACCTGCGCGCGCTGCCGGATCCGAACCAGGCCGCATTCTATACGTCGGGGCGCGCCAGCAACGAGGCCGCATTCCTCTACCAGCTGTTCGTGCGTGCCTATGGCACCAACAACTTCCCCGACTGCTCGAACATGTGCCACGAGGCCACCAGCCGGGGCCTGCCGCCGACCATCGGCGTGGGCAAGGCCACCGTGGTGCTGGATGATTTCGAGCATGCCGACACCATCCTGCTGTTCGGCCACAACGCGGCCACCAACCATCCGCGCATGCTGGGCGAGCTGCGCGAGTGCGCGCGGCGCGGCGCCACCATCGTCTCGATCAACCCGCTGCGCGAACGCGGGGTGGAGCGCTTTACCAGCCCGCAGCACCCGGTGGAGATGCTGACCGGCTCCAGCACCAAGATCGCATCGATGTTCGTGCAGCCCACGCTGGGCGGCGACTTTGCGTTGATCAAGGGCATGGCCAAGCGCCTGGACGAACTCGACGAAGAGGCCATCCGGCACGGCCGCGAGCGCCTGATCGACGTGGATTTCGTGCGCGAGCACACCATCGGCTTCGGCGATTTTGTTGAAGACCTGCGCGCGGAGAGCTGGGCCGACATCATTGCCGAGTCGGGTGTATCGCAGGAGGATATCGATGCGCTGACCCAGGTCTATGCGCGGGCCAAGCGCGTGATCGCCTGCTGGGGCATGGGCCTGACGCAGCATAAGCATTCCGTGCCGACGGTGCAGATCCTGTCCAACCTGATGATGATGCGCGGGAACATCGGGCGCCCCGGCGCCGGGCTGCTGCCGGTGCGCGGGCATTCGAACGTGCAGGGCGACCGCACGGTGGGTATCGAAGAGAAGCCTGAGCAGGAATTCCTGGACCGCCTGCAGGCCGCCTTCGGCTTCGAGCCGCCGCGCAAGCACGGGTATGACGTGGTCCACACCATCTCGGCGATGCTTGAGGGCAAGGTCAAGGTTTTTGTCGGCCTGGGCGGCAATTTCTCCACTGCCACGCCGGATACGCCGCGCACCTTCGAGGCGCTGCGCCAGTGCGACCTGACCGTGAACATCGCCACCAAGCTCAACCGCAGCCACCTGGTGCACGGCAAGGAGTCGCTGATCCTGCCGACGCTGGGCCGCACCGAGATCGACCAGCAGGACGGCGTGGCGCAGGGCGTGACGGTCGAGGACTCGGTCTGCATGGTCCATATCTCCTTTGGCATGAACGCGCCGGCGTCGCCGCACCTGCTGTCGGAGATTGCCATCGTCGCGCGCATGGCGGCGGCAACGCTGGGCTCGGAGAAGATCGACTGGCTCTGGTATGCGCAGGACTATGCCCGCATCCGCGACGCCATCGAGCAGGTGATCGACGGCTTCGAGAGCTACAACGAGCGCGTGGCGGTGCCGGGCGGGTTCCACCTGACGCCGGCGGCATGCAACCGGGTCTGGCATACGCCGTCGGGCAAGGCGCAGTTCCTGGTCAACCGCATCGACAAGGACACCCCCATCAGCCGCGCCCGCCAGAAGTATGGCGACAAGCTGATGGTGATGATGACCACGCGCTCGCACGACCAGTACAACACCACGATCTATGGCCTGGACGACCGCTACCGCGGCGTGTTCGGCCTGCGCCGGGTGGTCTTCATCAGCCCCGCTGACCTGGCGCGGCTTGGCCTGAAGGCGGGCCAGCACGTGGACATCACCAGTGTCTGGGACGACGGCGTGCAGCGCCAGGTCGAGGACTTCGTGCTGGTCGAGTACGACATTCCGCAAGGCTGCCTGGGGGCGTACTACCCCGAGACCAATCCGCTGGTGCCGCTGGAATGCACGGGCGATGGCTGCGGCACGCCCACGTCGAAGTCGGTGCCGGTGTTGCTGACGCCGTCCCGTCGCCAGCCGGCGGCTGTGGCGTGCTGATCCTGCGTTCGTGCACCACCGCCGCAAACGCTAGCCGCTACCCCTGGTGAACGCTCCCCTCTCCCGCGCAGTGGGAGAGGGGTGGGGGAGAGGGCCGGAGCGTCGACGAAGTACTGCGCGTCGGTATGCCAGTGCCTGCCCTCTCCCCCGGCCCCTCTCCCGCAAGCGGGAGAGGGGAGCACACCGACTGTGTGCAAGCAGGCGCTGAATTCATTTTCTACGAGAGACCCCCATGGAATGCACCGAACTGGTCGAACACACAGGCTATGAAGCGCGCAGCATCGTGCGGCACAAGGACTGCGTGGTGCAGCCGGCCACGGACAACGTGGCGGAAGAGCTCCCGGTGGCGCTGGTGTACAACGGCATCTCGCACGCCGTGATGATGGCCACGCCGCTGGACCTGGAGGCGTTCGCGGTCGGCTTCTCGCTGACCGAGGGCATCGTCGGGCACAATGCGGAGATCCACGACCTGGAAGTACGCGTGCACGCGCACGGCGCCGAGGTGCAGATGGAGATCAGCGAGCACGCCTTTGCCACCATGCGGGCCCGCCGGCGCACGCTGGCGGGGCGCACCGGCTGCGGCGTCTGCGGCATCGAGAGCATCGAGCTGCTCGACCTGGAGCCCGCGCGCATGCCCGAGCCGGCCACCCGGCTGACGCCGTCGCGCGAGATGATCGAGCGCGCCGTCGCGGCGCTGCCGTCGCACCAGCGCCTGATGCAGGCCACCGGGGGTGTCCACGCCGCGGCCTGGTGCGATGCAGGCGGCGAGATCCTGCATGTGTTCGAGGATGTGGGCCGCCACAACGGCCTGGACAAGCTGATCGGCCACCTGGCGATGCAGCGCGTGGCGATGGACGACGGCTTTGTGCTGCTGTCCAGCCGCGCCAGCTATGAACTGGTGCGCAAGGTGGCGCGCATGAATATCCAGATGCTGGCGACGATCTCGGCGCCGACCTCGCTGGCGATCCGCATCGCCGAGCAGGCCGGTCTGCGCCTGCTCAGCTTCTGCCGCCAGGATGGTTATGTCGACTACACCGGCGCCGCATTGGAAGCCACCCGCGGAGGCGCAGCATGCTGAACTTTGACGAGGCGCAGGCGGTCTTCGCGATGTGCGCGGAGCCCGTGCGGCAGACCGAAACCGTGTGGCTGGGCCTGCTGACCGGCCGTGTGCTGGCAGGCGACGTGGCCGCGGTCATCGACACGCCCGCGGCGGACCGCAGCGCCATGGACGGCTATGCGGTGCGCTGCGAAGACTGTCGCGCTGACGCCCGCCTGCCGCTGCAGCAGGTCGTCTACGCCGGCACGCAGCCGCAGCCGCTATTGCCCGGCCATGCCATCCGCATCTACACCGGCGGCGTGATTCCGCCCGGCGCCGATGCCGTGGTCGCGCTGGAGGATGCCGAGGAGAGCTATCGGGGCGTCGTCTGCGCGCGGGCGCCCGTGGCGGGCCAGCATATCCGGCGCAAGGGCGAGGATGCCCGCCGGGGCGATCTGCTGCTGTCGGCAGGAACCCTGCTGCATGCGGGGCATATTGCCGCCCTGGCGTCGCAGGGACTGACGGAGGCCACGGTCTGCCGGCTGGTGGAGGTGGCCATCCTGACCTCGGGCGACGAGGTGGCGGCGCACGACGAGCCGCGCGACGTGTACCAGGTGCATGACGTCAATGGCCCGATGCTCGAGTCGCTGGTGCAGTCGATGGGCGCCGTGGTCAGTTGCCACCGCCATGTGCAGGACGACGAGCGCGCCTTGCACGACATGCTGCGGGAGCTTGCTGCCGACGCCGACCTGGTGCTGGTCACCGGCGGTGCCTCGGTCGGCCAGCGCGACCTGGTGGCGGCGGCGCTGGCTTCGGCGGGCGGCGAGCTGCTTTGCCGCGGCGTCAACATGAAGCCCGGCAAGCCGGTCACGGTGGGGCGCCTGCGCGGCAAGCCCGTGGTGTGCCTGCCCGGCAATCCGGCGGCAGCCTATGCCACCTTCGCGCTGCTGGTGACGCCGCTGCTGCGCCGCCTGCAGGGGCGTGCGGAGCTGTTCCCGCCGGTAGGCCGGGTCAGGGCGGCGCTGGCCGGCACGCGCCCGCACCGTGGCGATGCCTTCTGGCGCGTGGGCGAGATCGGCAACCTCGGCGGCCGCGAGAGTTTCGTGCAGGTCAATGCACAGCAGGGCGCCGCCTCGGTGTCGGCGCTCGGCCAGGCCAGCGGCTTTGTGCGGGTCGAACCCCAATGTGCCGGACAGCTCCAAAATGTGCCCCTGCCGTACTATGATCTCCATCGTTGGCTCAGCTGACGGCGGCCCGGCGAGGTGGCCGGTCCAGGCACCGGCGGGGCGCAAGGGAAAGGGGAGCGCAGCGTGAAACTATATGAAAAGCTGGCTGCGGACATCGAGGCTTTGGTGCAACAGGGCGTGCTGCTGCCCGGCGAGCGGATTCCCTCGGTGCGGCAGACCAGCCAGCACCATCGCATGAGCATCACCACGGTGATCCGGGCCTACGTCTTGCTGGAGAGCCGCGGCATCATCGAAAGCCGGCCGCAGTCCGGCTACTTTGTGCGCGCTCGGCCGGGCGAGCCGGTGTTCGAGCTGCGCCCGTCCAGGCCTAGTGCCAAGCCCTCGGCGGTGGATGTCAGCGCGCTGGTGCTTTCCACGCTGCGTTCGATCCGTTCCGATGATGCCGTGCCGCTCGGTTCGCCGTATCCGGACCCTTCGCTGTTTCCGTGGCAGCGCATCAACCAGTACGCCAACAACATCGCGCGCCGCTATGCCAAGTGGACCATGCTCGACGACCTGCCGCCCGGCAGCCCCGAGCTGATCCGGCAGATTTCGCGCCGCTACCTGGAGAACGGCTACGCCATCGATCCGAACGAGGTGATCGTCACCATCGGCGCGACCGAGGCCATCAACCTCTGCCTGCAGGCGGTGGCCAGGCCGGGCGATACCGTCGCGGTGGAGTCGCCAACCTTCTACGCCATGCTCCATGCCATCGAACGGCTGGGCATGCGCGCCATCGAGGTGGCGACCGATCCGGTGGAGGGCATCGACATCGGCGAGCTGGCGCGGCTGATCGATGAAAAGGGCGTGGCCGCCTGCATGGTGATGCCCAACTTCCAGAACCCGCTCGGCTTCCAGATGCCCGATGAGAAGAAGCGCGCGCTGGTGGCCATGCTGACCGAGAAGGACATCCCCGTCATCGAGAACGACGTCTACGGCGAGCTCTATTACGGCGAGGCCCATCCCAGTTCATTGAAGGCGTTTGACAAGGCCGGCATCGTGCTGCATTGCTCGTCGTTCTCCAAGACGCTGACCAATGCCTACCGGATCGGCTGGGCGCTGCCGGGCCGCTACCGCGAGGCGGTGGAGCGGCTCAAGTTCCTCAACACGCTGACCACGCCGGCGATTCCGCAACTGGCGATTGCCGAGTTCCTGAAGAACGACGGCTACGACTTCCACCTGCGGCGGGTGCGCAAGGCCTATGCGCAGCAGGCCAGCATCATGGCCGCCGCGGTGCGCAGGTTCTTCCCGGACGGCACCACCACGTCGCGCCCCGCGGGGGGCTATGTGCTGTGGGTGCAGCTGCCGGAGGGCATCGATGCGATGGAGATGTACCACGCCGCACTGGAGCACCGCATCACCGTTGCGCCGGGGCATATGTTTGCGCCCGGGGCCACTTACGGCAACTGCATCCGGCTGAACTACAGCTCGGAATGGACGCCCGGCATCGAGTCCGCCGTGCAGACGCTGGGCAAGATCGCGCAGCACCTGCTGGCGCGCAGCCGGGAACCCGGGGAGGAAGAGCACTAGCATGCAAGACGCTGACATCGATCCCGCCATGGTCGCGGCGCTCCAGGTCCTGTGGCAGGCTGGGCGCGAGGGTGGCAGCAGCCCCTGGTCGCTCGCCAAGATCGCGAAGCGGGCACAACTGCCGATGAGCGTGCTGCGGCGCGTGTTGACGCAGCTGCAAGCCGCCGGACTGGCGGACGTGGCGATCGACGAGGAAGGCCGCGGTCACGCGAGCCTGACACCAGCCGGCGCGGAGCTTGCCGCGCAGGCTTTCCCGAATCCTGACTGAGTGAACGGTAGCCGCGCCCGCGGCTCAGCCCCCGACCAGCGACATGCGCACCGTCGGGTAATGGCGCTTGCCGCTGGCCAGCCGGTCCGCGCGCAGCTCTGAGTAGCGGTCGCCGCGGGCCTGCCACGCTTGCCGGACTGCATCCGCCACGGCTTCATCCGGGCGGGCGGTGCCCAGGTGCTGGCGCAGGTCGACGGAGCTGGTGGCGAACAGACACAGGTGCAGCCGGCCGTCGACCGAAACGCGTGCGCGGGTGCAATCGCCGCAGAATGGGTGTGAAACGCTGGAGATAAAGCCCAGCTTCAGGCTGCCATCCGCCAGCAGGTAGTTGCTGGCGGTTTCGCCGTCGCGCCTGGTGACCGGCAGCAGCGCATGTGCGCGTTCGACCATGCTGCGGATCTCGTCGGAGGGGACGACGCGTGACTGCGACCACGCGCTCGGGCCTTCCACATCCATATATTCGATAAAGCGCAGCGTGACGTCGCTGCCGCGGAAGTGTTCGACCAGCGGCAGCACCTGCGCGTCGTTGGTGCCGCGCTCGACCACGCAGTTGACCTTGACCGGCGCCAGTCCCGCGGCGCAGGCCGCGTCGATACCCTCCAGCACGCGGCCGACCGGGAAATCCACATCGTTCATGGCGCGGAAGATGCCGTCATCCAGGCTGTCGAGGCTGACCGTGACCCGGCCCAGGCCCGCGTCGCGCAGCGAACGCGCCTTGCGCGCCAGCAGGCTGCCGTTGGTGGTCATGGCCACTTCCACCTGCCGGCCGTCCAGGGTACGCATGGCGGCAATGCGTTCGACCAGCGACTCGATGCCCTTGCGCAGCAGCGGCTCGCCGCCGGTCAGGCGCACCTTCTCCACGCCCAGGCTGACAAAGGCGCGCACGATGCGCAGCAGCTCCGCATCGGACAGGCGCTGCTCAGGCGACAGGAACGGATAGTCGCGCCCGAAGCGCTCCTTGGGCATGCAGTAGGTGCAGCGGAAGTTGCACTGGTCGATCACCGAGAGGCGCAGGTCGCGCAGCGGACGGCCCAGCTGGTCCCGGCAGGCGGGTGATGCGTGGTTCGGCTCGGGCGCCTCAGAACTGCGGGCGGCGGGCATTTCTTGCACAAGCGCTGCTTGCATGGCGAATCTCCCGGGGGCAATGGGGTAGGGCATGGCGCATGCCATGCCGTCCATGGTAGGGACCGATGGCCGCCCGGCAGGCGCACAAATCGGCAGGAGCGGAAGCAGAACAGTTCCGGCGGGACCGGTGTGGCTGCGTTGGGAGCCTCATTCGCGCGGCGCCCGGATGCGGACCGTCGCGGTCTGGCCGGCGATCAGGTGGGCCCCGGCCGGCACCTGGTCCAGCGCGATGCGCACCGGTATGCGCTGCGCCAGGCGCACCCAGTTGAAGGTCGGGTTGACGCTGGGGAGCATGTTCGGCCCGATGGCGCGGTCCTGGTCCTCGATGCCGGGCGCAATGCTCTGCACATGTCCGCGCAAGGGGGTGCGCTGGCCCATGATGTGCACTTCGGCGGCGGCGCCGACGCGGATCGCGGGCAGCTTGGTTTCCTCGAAATAGCCCTCCACGTACTGCGAGCCGCTGGCCACCACCGACAAGGCCGGCTTGCCGCGGGTGGCAAAGTCGCCGGCGCGCGGCAGGCGGTCGCTGGCATGGCCGTCGACCGGGCTGGTCACGCGGCAGCGGGCCAGGTTCAGCCTGGCCACGTCCACCGCGGCATCGGCTTCGTCAATGCGCGCCTGCGCAGCGGCCACGGCGGCCGCGTTCGCCGCCTGGCGCCGGCCCAGTGCCAGCGCGGCGCGCGCCGAAGCGGCCTCGGCCTGCGCCTGTTTCAGGGCCAGGCCGAAGCGGTCCTGGTCCACCACGAACAGCACCTGGCCGCGTTGCACCCGGGCGTTGTCGCCGACGAGCACGGACGTGACCAGGCCGGAGACATCCGGCGCGACCTGGATCACTTCTGCGCGCACATGGCCGTCGCGGGTCCAGGGCGCCTCGGTGTAGTACTGCCACAAATGCCAGGCGGTCAGCGCCGCGGCGACCACGGCCGCGAAGGTCACCGCAACGGGGCCGAGCAGCGAAAGCTTGCGAATCATGATGGGGCCTGCCAGACGAGCGCGACGATCGCGCCCAGTACGAGGATATAGAGCGAGAAATTGAACAAGGACCGGTGCCAGACGATGCGGTAGAAGCCGATCCGGGCGAGCACGGCGCGCACGCCGGCAGTCACCGCGAACGCGGCCAGCATCCACACCACGGTGGCCGGCACGAAGACGCCGTACAGGTCGAACTCAGTGGCGTGCATGGGGCTCTCCTTCGGTAGGCGGATACAGCGCCAGCCGCAAGGTGGCCAGCGCCGCCAGCGCGGTGCGGGGGCTGCCGTGCGCCGACGAGGCCAGCGCCGCGAAGGCCGCGTCGATCTGCGCCGCCAGCGCCGGCGCGGGCGTGCTGGCATGGCCGGCGCGCGCGCACTGGCGGTAGTGGCGTGCCACGCCTGCCAGCACGCGCTCCACGGCACGGCGGCGCGGCGCGGGCACGCCAGCCGGGGCGCGCCGCAGCGCGAGCGCGGCGGACTCGACCAGGAAGTCGGCAACGGCGCTGCCGGCCTGCTTGCCGCTGGCATTGTTGCGGCGGGTCAATGGCGGCCACTGGCGCAGCAGCCGGTCCAGCATGCGGCCGCGCAGCCGCGCGCTGTTGACCAGCGCGCGCGGGTGCGCCGCCAGCGCGATCTCGTTCCAGTTGGCCCTGGCCAGCCGGTAGGCCACCAGCTGCTGGCCGAAGGGCTGCATCAGGACCGCCCACAAGGCCGCGAACACCAGCGCCGCCAGGCTTGCCAGGCTGCTGTTGAAGATGCCGGCGAAACTGGCGGCGGTCAGGTGCTGCGGGCCCGGGAACGACGCCGCCGTGACCGCCAGCAACACGCCGAACAGCGCATTGCGCGGCTGCGTCGTCATGGCGCCGATGACCAGGTAGGGGCCGGACAGCAGGGCGGCCAGCGAGCCAAAGTCATGGGCCAGCTGCAGCACCACGAACTGGTAGTACCAGGACAGCAACGCACAGCCGATGCTCCACGCGATCACCCGGCCGGCCATCAGCCGCGGCTCCGCGGTGGTGGCGATAAAGCAGCTGGCGAGCGCGGCCAGGCCGACCGGGGTGGCGCCGTCGACCCAGCCCGACACCATCCACAGCAGGCCCGCGACGAAGGTGGCCGAGCCGGCAGTGGCGCCGCGGAACAACAGTTGCGCGTGATCATGGTGCCGGGCCTGCCCGGCGGGTTCCACGCGGTACCGCAGCGCGGTGGGCTCGCTCCCGCCCTGGTGCAGGCTGGCCTGCAGCAGGCGGCAGTCTTGCCAGAGATCGCCCAGGGCATCCAGGTAGGTGCAGGTCGCCGCGACCAGCCTTGCATACCAGTCCGCGGGTGCGGCCGGCGTGGTGCCTGCCGGGTACCAGGAAGGCGGGGGCCGGGACGCGCCGGCGTCGCCGGCGATCCAGGCCAGCGTGGCAAGCATGCGCTGCGCGACGGTGTCAGGCATGCCCGCCGGATGCCGGCGCAAGGCGCTGGCGGCATCGGCCAGCGCCAGCACCAGCGGCAGCAGGGCCGTCATGCGCTGGTGCAGGGCACGTGCGCGCCGCAGGGTCAGGGCGCCGTCGGATTCATAGGTCAGCTGGGCCAGCTGGGTTTCCATTGCGAGGATATCGGCGGCCAGCAGGCTGAAGCTGTCAT
Source organism: Cupriavidus sp. CP313 (assembly GCF_054072015.1). Classification (NCBI taxonomy): domain Bacteria; kingdom Pseudomonadati; phylum Pseudomonadota; class Betaproteobacteria; order Burkholderiales; family Burkholderiaceae; genus Cupriavidus; species Cupriavidus sp. CP313. Next base: position 103,092 of record NZ_JBSVZB010000015.1, read on the forward strand.
GGCGCTGGCCTGCGCTGGCACCGGCGGCCAGCACGTCGGTGATCCAGCGCGAGGCGTGGTCCAGCCACGCCGACGCGCGTGCGGCCAGCGCCGGCGTGGTGCGCGAGGGAAAGACCACCGCGCTGACCACGCTGGCGCAGACGATGCCGATGATGATTTCCTCGATGCGGGTGAGGGCCACGTCAAAGACGGTGGCCGGGTTGGTGACCGTCGGCAGCGCCACGATCGGCAGCGTATAGGCAGCCAGCAGGCAGATGTAGTTGCGCGGCGCCGGTTCCAGCAAGGACAGGTAGAGCAGGGTGCCGGTCCAGCACGCGATCGCGGCCATCAGCAGCACGGGCTCGTCGACCAGACAGGGCACCAGCGCCACCGCGCACACGGCGCCCAGCAGCGTGCCGAAGACGCGGTAGGTGCCCTTGGCATAGGTGGCGCCGGCCAGCGGGCTGGACACCAGGTAGACGGTGGCCATGGCCCAGTAGGGCCGCGGCAGCCCGAGCGCCAGCGCCACGTAGAGCGCCAGCATCGCCGCGCCAAACACCTTCAGCGAATGCAGCCAGGGTGCAAGGTCGGCGCGCCCCGCCCAGGCTGCCGCGAGCGTGTCGGGCACGCCGGCGGTGCGCGCGGGCAGCGCGGGACGGGAGAGCGGGCTTGAGGACGGCATGGCTTCAGTTGGCAAGCCCGGCTGCGCGCATCAGCAGCTTCATCAGGCTGGCGCAGACGAAGACCGTGCCGACCCCCGCCAGCCACAGGGCCAGCAGCCAGCCCAGGCGCGCCGCCAGCCGCGAATGCAGGATCCTGGCCATCAGTGGTACCCCTCCCCGCGCTTGACCTTGCCGCGGAACACGTAATAGGACCAGGAGGTGTAGGCCAGGATGATCGGCACGATAAACAGGGTGCCGACCAGCGCGAAGCCCTGGCTTTGCGGGGGCGACGACGCATCGAAGATCGAGATCGACGGCGGGATGATATTGGGCCAGATGCTGATGGCCAGCCCGGTATAGCCCATGAAGATCATCAGCAGCGCGTACAGGAACGGCGACACGTTCGGGTGGTTGCGCAGGGACCGGTAGATGCCGTAGGCCGAGACCAGCACCAGCAGCGGCACCGGCAGGAAGAAGAGCAGGTTGGGCAGCGCGAACCAGCGTTGCGCGATCTCCGGATGGGTCAGGGGCGTCCACACGCTCACCGCGGCGACCATCGCCAGCATCACGCCGGTCAGCACGTTGGTCACGCGCAGCATGGTCCATTGCAGGCGGCCCTCGGTCTTCATGATGAGCCAGGTGACCCCGAGGAAGGCATAGGTGATCACCACGCCCACGCCGCAGAAGATCGGGAACGGTGCCAGCCAGTCGAGCGCGCCGCCGGTGAAGGTGGTGCCTTCCATGGTGATGCCGTCGATATAGGCGCCCAGCGTCACGCCCTGGAAGAAGGCGGCGACTACCGATCCCCACGTGAACGCGGCATCCCAGTAAGGGCGGCTGCGGTCGCTGGCCTTGAAGCGGAATTCAAAGGCCACGCCGCGGAAGATCAGCCCCATCAGCATGAACATCAGCGGCAGGTAGAAGGCGCTGAGCAGCACCGAGTAGGCCAGCGGGAAGGCGCCCAGCAGGGCCGCGCCGCCCAGCACCAGCCAGGTTTCGTTGCCGTCCCAGACCGGCGCCACCGTGTTCATCATGACGTCGCGGTCATGACGGTCGCCGACGAAGGGAAAGAGAATGCCGATGCCAAGATCGAACCCGTCCATGATGACGTACATCATCACGCCGAAGAAGATCAGGGCGGCCCAGATAACGGGAAGGTTGATACCCATGTTGATCACCTGCTCAGAATTCGCGCTGGCCGTGCCGGGCCATCGGGTTGGGTGTGGAAGCCGCGGCGATGGCGGCGGGAACGACGCTGCCGGGGCCGTAGGACGGTTCATCGTGCGGGTGCGCGTCGGGGGCGGGGCCGGCGCTGGCCAGCTTGAGCATGTAGCGGATGCCCACGCCGAAGCAGACGAAGTAGATCACCACGAACAGCGCCAGCGACAGCGCCACCGGGCCGGCCGCATGCGCGGAAACGGCATCATGGGTACGCAGCAGTCCATAGACCACCCACGGCTGGCGGCCGATCTCGGTGGTCATCCAGCCGGCCAGCAGCGCGACCAGGCCGGCGGGGCCCATCACCACCGCGAGGCGCAGGAAGGCCTTGGACCGGTACAGGGCGCCGTTGCGGCGCAGCACCCATCCCAGCAGGCCGAACAGGATCATCGCCACGCCCAGGCCAACCATGATGCGGAAGGTGAAGAACAGCACCGTGGCATTGGGGCGGTCTTCCTTGGGGAAGTCCTTCAGGCCACGGATCTGGCCGTCAAGGCTGTGCGTGAGGATCAGGCTGCCCAGGCGCGGAATCTCGATGGCGTAGCGGGTTTCCTCGCGTTCCATGTCGGGGATGCCGAAGACGATCAGCGGGAAGCCGCCCTTGTCATCCTTGGCGGCGGTGTTCCAGTGCCCCTCCATCGCCGCGATCTTGGCGGGCTGGTGCTCCAGCGTGTTCAGGCCGTGGGCGTCACCCACCACCGCCTGGATTGGCGCAGCGATCAGCACCATCCACAGGGCCATCGACAGCATCTTGCGGGCGGCGGGAACGGCGCGGTCATGCAGCAGCTGCCAGGCCGAGGATGCCGCCACGAACAGTGCGGTCGACAGCAGCGCGGCGATCACCATGTGCGCCAGGCGGTAGGGGAACGACGGGTTGAAGATCACCTCGAGCCAGTCGGTCGGCACCACCTTGCCGGCAACGATGACGTAGCCGGCCGGCGTATGCATCCAGCTGTTGGATGCCAGGATCCAGGTGGAGGAAATCATGGTGCCGAGCGCGACCATCACCGTCGAGAAGAAATGCAGCCCCGGCCCGACGCGGTTCCAGCCGAACAGCATCACGCCGAGGAAGCCCGCTTCCAGGAAGAAGGCGGTCAGCACCTCGTAGGTCAGCAGCGGCCCGGTGACGCTGCCCGCGAATTGCGAGAAGCCCGACCAGTTGGTGCCGAACTCATAGGCCATGACCAGGCCGGAAACGACCCCCATGCCGAAGTTCAACGCGAAGATCTTGATCCAGAACTGGTACAGGGTCCGGTACACCGTGTCCTTGGTGTAGAGCCAGCGTGCTTCCAGGAACGCCAGGAAACATGCCAGCCCGATGGTGATGGCGGGAAATAATATGTGGAAGGAAACCGTGAATCCGAACTGGATTCGAGCGAGTTCCAGGGCTGTGAGTCCGTGCATCGATGTGCTCTCCGTGGGGTTGCCGCCGGCACGACGGCGTGTCGCGCGACACTACGGACAAGCGTAAGGACTACGGCTCGCCCGCGAAGGATACAGTTCTTGCGGAACCGCTAAAGCTCAGTTTGCAGAGCCGGAAGAAGCGCTCGCGAGGCGCCACAAAGCAAATACAGATAGCGTCATTGCGCGGGATCACAGTCATGGATGGACCCCGCTGCATTGACGGATCGTGATGCAGCGGACGGCCAGGGCGAGCGCTCAGCTGAACAGCTTCATGGCCTTGCCGAGGGTCGACCAGATGCCCGCGCCCAGCGGGATCAGCACATAGGCCCAGAACGCGAGCAGCAGCAGCGTCTTGCCGAAAGTTCGGTCGTCTTGCACGGTGGTGTCTCCTGTGTATTGGTATCGGAAGCTGGGGTGGCGCTCAGGCTGCGCTGGCGGCTTCGCGCAGGTGGTGGCGCTCATGCACCGGCCGGATCAGCAGGTTGCAGACGAAACCCGCCACCAGCAGGCCGGCCATGATGTGCAGGGTGTCGACATAGACCTCTGACCTGGGCACGCCCATGGCCAGCTTGTGCTCGCGGATGTAGTTGACCAGCGCCGGGCCGGCAATGCCGGCGGCGGCCCAGGCGGTCAGCAGGCGGCCATGGATGCCGCCGACGTAGGCCGTCCCGAACATGTCGGCCAGGTAGGCGGGAATGGTGGCGAAGCCGCCGCCATACATGGTCAGGATCAGGAAGTAGCAGGCCACGAACAGGGCCACGTTGCCGGACCCGCCGACGGCCGGCACCGCCATGTAGAGCGCGGCGCCGAAGGCGAAGAAGATGGCATAGGTGATCTTGCGGCCGAAGTAATCGCTGGCGGAGCTCCACAGGAAGCGCCCCGTCATGTTGCCGATGCTGAGCAGGCCGACGAAGCCGGCGGCCGCTGCGGCAGTGATGCTGCCCTTGAAGGTTTCCTGGATCATCACCGCCGCCTGGCCCAGCACGCCGATGCCGGCGGTGATGTTCAGGAACAGGATCACCCACAGCAGGTAGAATTGCGGCGTCTTCAGCGCCTGGTCGATGTGCACGTGGGCGTGCGTGACCATCTTGCGGGCCGTGGTGGTGGGAACGTATCCCGGGGGCGCCCAGCCCGGGGCCGGGATGCGGATGGCGAGCGCGCCGATCGACATCGAGATGAAGTAGACCACGCCCATCACCAGGAAGGTCTGTGCCACGCCCGCGCTGGTCGCGCTCTTGAAGGTGTTCATCAGCGCGACCGACAGCGGCGCGCCAATCATCGCGCCGCCGCCGAAGCCCATGATTGCCATGCCGGTGGCCATGCCGCGGCGGTCGGGGAACCAGCGGATCAGCGTGGACACCGGCGACACGTAGCCCAGCCCGAGCCCGATCCCGCCCAGCACGCCGTAGCCCAGGTACAGCAGCCAGATCTGGTGCAGCCAGATGCCCAGCGCCGACACCAGGAAGCCGCCGCCGAAGCAGCACGCTGCCGTGAACATGGTGCGCCGCGGCCCGACCTTCTCCAGCCACTTGCCGGCAAAGGCGGCAGAGATGCCGAGGAAGAAGATCGCCAGCGAGAACACCCAGCCCAGCGTGGTCAGTTGCCAGTCGCCCGGCGCGGACTGCGTGACGCCGAGGATCCGGGTCAGCGGCTCGTTGAAGACCGAGAAGGCATAGGCCTGGCCGATGCACAGGTGCACCGCCAGCGCGGCGGGCGGCACCATCCAGCGGTTGAAGCCGGGGCGGGCGATGATGGCTTCCTTGGAGAAGGCCGACGGGCGTGACGTTGGCCGGGACGGCGACGCGTGTTGGGACTTCTGCGAGGGCGTTTGCGCTTGCGCGGGGTATGACATGAAGTTGTCTCCTACCTGGAAGTGGCAGCCTCTTCTTGCGCGTGATGCGATGGGCTGGAGTGCGTGGTTCAGCAAAAGCCATGCCCATGGCGGATTCCGTTTGCCGTCAATGGCTTGCCGCGCGCAGACCGGGCCGTCCGGCGCAGCCGTGGACAAAATGTCCTGGCGGCGGCCCCTTGCGCAGGCCAAACTGTCCATCCCTGGCAGCGGTTTGCGGGGCTGGCTCGGTTTACTCCCAATACAGGCGGATAGCGCACTGTCGCTAGACTCTTCCCTTGCCCCCGCAACCCCTAAAGTGATGAACGAAAGACAAAGCAACGCCGCTGAAGCCGACAACTGGCAGCGCCGCACGATCCTGGTGGTGGACGACGAGGCCGGCATGCGTTCGTTCCTGTCCCGCGCGCTCGAAGGCAAGGTGGGCAGCGTGGTGACGGCCGACAGCGCCGAAGCGGGTGCCGCGCTGCTGGAGCAACGCCATTTCGACCTGATCCTGCTCGACGTGGCGCTGCCCGGTGCCAGCGGGATGGAGTGGCTCAAAGCACTGCGCGCGGCCGGCAACCCCGCCGATGTGATCCTGATGACGGCCTTCGCCGACATGGACACGGCGATTGCCGCGCTGCGCTCGGGCGCGGCGGACTTCGTCGTCAAGCCGTTCCGCGTCGACCAGATGCTCAATGCCATCCGGCGCTGCTTCGACCGGACCCGGCTCACGCGTGAGAACTACCTGCTGCGCCGCGAGCTGGACAAGTACACCATCCACAAGCACTTCATCGGCGAGTCCGAAGCCATGAAGAAGGTCATGGCGCTGGTGGCACGGGTGGCACCGATGCCATCGACGGTACTGGTGACGGGCGAGTCCGGTACCGGCAAGGAAGTGGTGGCGCGCGAGCTGCATCGCCTGAGCGGACGGCAGGGCCAGTTCGTGCCGCTGAACTGCGGCGCGATGGCGCCCGACATCATCGAAAGCGAATTGTTCGGCCACGCCAAAGGTGCCTTCACCGGCGCGGGCGGGGGGCGCCATGGCTTGTTTCTCTATGCCGACGGCGGCACGCTGTTCCTGGACGAGATCTCGGAGCTGCCGCTGCCGATGCAGGCCAAGCTGTTGCGGGTGATCGAGGACCGGCGCATCCGGCCGCTCGGCACCGAGCGAGAGATTGCCGTGGACGTGCGCATCGTGGCGGCCTGCAACCGCAATCTGGCCAATGAGGTCGCCGCCGGGCGCTTCCGGCAGGACCTGTACTACCGGCTCGACGTCGTCTCCGTCGCCATCCCGCCGTTGCGCACGCGGCCGGAAGACATCCTGCCGCTGGCCGACCATTTCTCGGAGCAGCTGTCGGCCCAGCTCGGACTGCCCGCGGTGCCGCTGTCGCCCTCATTGGTCCGGGTGCTCAAGGGCTACGACTGGCCAGGCAATGCGCGCGAACTGCGCAACCTGGTGGAGCGAGCGTTGATCCTTGGCGAATACCCGGTCGAGTTGCTGGCGCACCAGGCCGATCCCGCTCAAGCCAACCTGCCGGAAGAGGAGCGCGAGGATGCAGCCATGCCGGCCGACGACGGCACGCTGCTGGAGGCGGTGGAGCGGCGGCACATCCTGCAGGTGCTGGCGGCCGAGGGCGGCAACCGGGTGGAAGCGGCGCGCCGGCTTGGCATCTCGCGCCGCACGCTGGACCGCAAATGCCTGCAGTGGGGCCTGCGTCCTTGAGCCCGGCTGCGCTGCTGCGCCGCTATCGCGCCTCGCTGCGGGCCAAGCTTGTGTCCATCGTGGTCGCGCCGCTGCTGGTGGCGCTGCTGGCACTGCTGCTGATCATGGGGTTGTGGGGCAATCGCGCGTTCCAGGCCTTGCTGGCCTACAAGGTCAACAGCGACCTGCTGGTCGCCCACGAGTACTTCGAGCATATGGTGGGCGGCGTGGGCGACCGTGTCCTGCAGGAGGCGAGGTCATATGCGCTGGTGGACGGACTTCGCCGCCGCGGCGCCATGCCCGGGATCCTGGCTGACGCGCGGCGCACGCATGGGCTCGATTTCCTGCAGTTGCTCGATCCGCAAGGGCGGCTGCTTGCCGCTGCGCCTGCCGGCGCGGCAGGGTCGGATTACGCAGCCTGGCGCGTGGTCGCCAGCGCCGCCGCCGGCCGCGCGGACGCCGCCACGGACGCGTGGTCTGCCACGCAACTGGCCGCGGTTTCCAGCGAGCTTGCCCGACGCGCACAGGTGGCGCTACGCCCCACCACCAACGCAGCGCAGACCGACAGGACACAGGAAAGCCGCGGCATGGTGATGCACGCAGCCGCACCGGTGTTTAACGAGGCGGGAACGCTGGTGGCGATCCTGCATGGCGGCACGCTGCTGAACAACAACCTCGGCTTCATCGACACGATCAATGCGCTGGTCTACCAGCCTGAATCCCTGCCTCGTGGCAGCGAGGGCACGGCGACCCTGTTCCTGGACGACACGCGCATTGCCACCAACGTGCGGCTGTTCCATGGCGAGCGCGCCCTGGGGACGCGGGTCTCCCGCGAGGTGCGCGACAAGGTGCTGCTGCGCGGCGAGAAATGGCTGGACCTGGCGTTCGTGGTCAGCGACTGGTACATGAGCGCCTATGAGCCGATCGTGGACAGCCGCGGCGGGCGGATCGGCATGCTGTATGTTGGCTATCTTGCCAGGCCCATCGGCCAGCTGAAGAACCTGGCTTTTGAGGTGCTGGTGGGGCTGTTCCTGCTGCTGGGCGTGGCGGGGTCGTTGCTGGCCTTGCTCTGGGCCAGGCGCGTGTTCACGCCGATGACGCGGATGGTCGGCACCATGCAAGCGCTGAAGGCGGGCGATGCCGATGCGCGCGTGGGCCCGGTGCGCAGCGATGACGAACTGGGCCAGCTCGCCAGCCAGTTCGACCAGCTGCTGTCGGCTCTGCGGCAGCGCAATGACCAGCTCAGGGAGTGGGCGGACTCGCTCGATCGCAAGGTGGCCGAGCGCACGCGCGAGCTGGAGGACGCAAACGCCGAGCTGCGCGCCACCCGGCAGCAGCTGATCACGTCGGAGAAGCTCGCCGTCGCAGGGCACCTTACGGCGGGCGTGGCCCATGAGATCAACAATCCGATCGCGGTGATCCAGGGCAACCTGGACGTGGCCCGTGAGATCCTTGGCCCGGCTGCTGAGCCAGTCCGGCACGAGCTGAGGCTGATCGACGAGCAGGTGCGGCGTATCCACCTGCTGACCAACCGGCTGCTGCAGTTTGTCCGGCCAGAGGCCTACGCCGGCAATATGGAGCGCCTGGACGTGGGCGAGGTCGCGGCAGGCTGCGTCGACCTGGTCCAGCACATGCTGAAGGGCGCGTCGATCCGGGTCGAGCTGGACTGCCTGGCCACGCGGCAGGTACGCATCAGCCGCAGCGAGTTGCAGCAGGTGGTGGTCAACCTGCTGACCAATGCCATCCACGCCATGCCCGAGGGCGGCACGCTCACGCTGGGCACGCGCGACTGGGAAGGGCAGGGCGTGACGCTGCATGTGCGCGACACCGGCCAGGGCATCCGGGAAGACGACCTGCCCAACCTGTTCAATCCGTTCTTCACGACCAAGAAGCAGATGGGGACGGGCCTCGGGCTTTCCATCAGCTATGCACTGGTGGAGCGCTATGGCGGCCGCATTACCGTGGAGAGCGCGGTGGGACAGGGCGCCGAGTTTATTGTCTGGCTGCGCGAGGACGGGGCGGCTCCGGCGCAGCCAGAGGCGGGCGGCGGCGTGCCAGAGTAAAAGCGCATGCCCGCCGTGCCCTCGAACCGATCATCGTTCGTGCCTGGCAATGAAGGCTTCCACAGTGTCGTGCAGGAGTACGGGCTTCTCCAGGAAGATGAAGTGGCCACCGTCCAGGGTGGCAAACTCCGCTCCCGGAATCCGCTCTGCAAGTTCCGCAGAGAAGTACGGCGGGGAGCAGAAGTCGCGCTCGCCCACCAGTACCAGCGTCGGCGTCGTGATCGATGGAAGATCATCGAAGGCGTCGTGTCCTACGATCATGTCGATCCGGGCAAAGCCGATCTCCGGGTCGAATGTGCCGGCCGATGCAGCGTTCACCCACGCCTGCACCTGCTCCGGGTGCTCGCGACTGAATTTCGGGTCGAACAGGAATAGTGCGTTCGCCTCGGTGGACGCGCGCAGGCCGGAATCGGTCAGCATGCGTCGCCGCATGTCGAACTGGCGGCGGTAGAACGCGTCCGCGCGAGCAATCGACGAGACAATGGTCGCGCTGCGCAATCGTTCGCGGTGATGGATCGCCAGCAACTGCGCGATGGCGCCTCCGGTCGAGGACCCGACCACATGGACCGGCCCACACCCGACTGCCTCGATGACCCGCGCCATGTCCCGCGCGTGCTGCGTAATCGTCATGTCGCGCGCGGTGCGCTCGGACTGACCGGTGCCGCGGTGATCCGGCACGATCACCTGGTGATGCCCGGCGAACAGGTCGATCTGCGGCCCCCAGGATGCGCCCACTCCCGCCAGCCCCGCCAGGAGAAGCACGGGCGAACCCTGGCCCTTGACCTCGTAGTGGATCGAAACACCGTCGGACGTTACGGATGGCATCTTGCTTCTCCGGGTTCAGAGCGACGCAGGCGGGGTCACGAGCGGTTCATCGGGCGTCGTTCGGCTGCGTGTTCACCAGAAGCCAAGCACCTTCCACCAGACGCTCCCGACCACGGCGAAGATCAGCAGCTCCACCACGCACATCACAAAACCGACGCGCCACCAGGTTCCCATCGTGACATAGCCGCTGCCGAAGATGATCGGCGAGGTGCCTGTCGCATAGTGTGTCAACGTCATCATGATCGCCGAGCCGGCCGCCATAAGCAGCATGAACGGCACCACATACTCTGGCGGTATCAGTTGGACTCCGACCGTCAGGAAGGCGAGCATCATCGCACTGATGTGCGCGGTCGTGCTGGCGAACAGGTAGTGCGAGAACACGAAGACCGCCACCAGGATCGCGGCCGTGCCACCCCAGCCAATGCCACTGGCCACGATCGCGTCGCTCATGCCCTTCGAGAACCACCCGATCACACCCTGCTTGTTCAGTTGCTCGGCCAGCATGATCAGCGCACCAAACCATATCAGCGTGTCCCAGGCGCTCTTCTCGGACAGCACGTCGTCCCAGTCGAGGGTGCCAGTGATGATCAGCACGAACAGGCCGACCAAGGCGACCACCGTCGGGTCCAGCGTGAGCGACGGACCAAACACCATCGCCGGAACGTTAGCCCATAGCAGCAGCAGCAGCGCGAAGGTGAATATCATGACCATTTCCTTCGGCGACACTGGACCCATCTTCGCCATTTCGGCGTGCGCATACTCCACCGCATTGGGTGTGGCCTTGAGCTCCGGCGGCGACAACACAAAGATCACCAGCGGCATCACCAGCATGCATAGCAGGCCGGGCTCCAACATGCAAAGTGCCCAGCTCGTCCAGCTCAGATGCAGATTCTGATTGGTCGCCTTGGCGATGTAGTCCACCACCAGCGGGTTCGGGGCGGTGGCGGTCACGAACATCGCCGAGGAGATCGGGTTGGCGTGGTAGTTGACCAACGCCAGGTAGGTGCCGACCTTGCCCTCAGTGCCCTTGGCCGGGTCCGAGTCGAATGCGTTGGCGATCGATTTCATGATCGGGTGCACGACGCCGCCACCGCGCGCGGTATTGCTCGGTGTGAAGGGCGCCAGCACCAGTTCACAGGTGGCCAGGCCATAGCCGATGCCGATCGTTCGTTTCCCCATCAGGGAGATGAACATCAGGCCGATACGGGTGCCCAGGCCGGTCTTCTTCACGCCGCGGGAGATCAGGATGGCCACCACGATCAACCAGATCAACGGACTGTCGAAGGCGGTCAGCGCATCGGCGATCGCCCCCTTGGATGAGGTCGAGGTCACCTGCGACAACGAGAGGACCACGATGGCCATCAACGCCATCACCCCGATCGGCATGACCTTCAGGATGATCGCAACGATTGTGGTCAGGAAGATGGCAACCAGGCCCCAAGCCTTGGGCGTGAGCCCCTCTGGCACAGGCAGCAGCAGCAGGGTGATCAGCACGACCGTCGTGATCAGGGCGGGGCCCAGCCGGAACGGGACCACGCTATTGAAGTAGAGGAACGCCGCTTTCAGTTTGGTGAGCATCTTGCGATCCTTCCCAGAAGAGCTGATGGAGTTCCGGATGCAGACAGGGCAGCCCAACCGCCGACCAGAGGAACGCGACCTGCACCGCCCGAAACGGGCATTGCTTCCCTAACGTCGTCCACCGCCACCTCGTCCGCCGCCAAAGCCACCGCCGAAACCGCCGGCGCGGCCGGAGCCTGATTGCAGGCTCGCGTTGCCGCGACTGGCATCACGCTGCACCGCCTTGCCGCCACTGCCCACGCCCTGGAAGCCATTGTCCCGGCCCCCCGTAGCATCGCGCCCGCGAAAGTTGTTGCGGCCCGCCGCATCGGCCATGCTCCTGCCGTATCTCTCCCGTGTGGCATTGTCGCGATAGGCAACGCCCTGGCGGTGCCGCACGTCGTGCTGCCAGCGGCCTCCCTCGAACTTGCTGGCGTCGAAATTGCGATCGATGTTCCGGGCCTTGTGGTGCTCCACGTGTACACCGCCATTGTTCCAGTCGCAGTCGCCAAATATGGCAATGGCCCCGGCCAGGCCGATGCCCCATGCGATGCCTCCCACGAAGGCATCGCCGGGGTAGTAGGGCGCGTAGGGTGGCCAGTAGTAGTACGGGTACCCCGCATAGCCCCAGCCGCCGTAGACGATCGCCGGGTCGTACACCGGCACATAGATCACCTGGGGATCTGCCGGCTCGATGCGCACGATGGTCTGCTGCGTGGCTTCGCCGGAGGTTGCGGTTTCCACGGTCACGGTCTGCTGCGGCCCCGACTTGAGGTGGCCGGCTTGCTGGGCGCGCACCCGCAGGCGTTGCACGGCACTGAACACCTCCTTCTGCTGGGCCAGGAATGCATCCCCCAGTTTCTGGGTCCAGTCCAGCTTGTCGCCCATTGGCGCAAGGATCTGCGGAAACGCCACCAGCGATTTCACGCTGACGTCCCAGGACTCGTTCTGCACCGCCTTGACTGCGTCGTCACCCTTGAGGTTCAGGTGGGCCTTGCTCCAGCGCGCGGCGAGGGCGACTTCCAGCGGGTAGGTGGAGGCCATCAAGACCTGTGACAGCAGCGGATCGGGATAGAGCGCGATCGGCGCGACCAGCGCCTCGATTTCTTCCGCCTTGTAAGGCGCGGGTTCCTTCTGGGCCTGCACCGTGCCCTCGCGGGACATCGCCGGCGTGGCCGTACCCGCTGCGGGCGGAGCGGCGCTTTGGCACCCGCCGAGCACAAGCAGGACACAGCAAGCGGTGCTCAGGGCGCGCGGGTTCATGGCGACACCTTCCGCCAGCCGGGAGCCGGATCAAAGGATTTCGTTATCGCTGCCTTGGCGGCGCTGTTGGTCCCGAGGTCGCGCTCATAGACCTGGCCCTTGTGGCTGACGATAAAGCTCATCACGCCGGTGTCGCCGTAGCGCACGGGCCAGGCCATGACCGCGAAGCCGCCGAACAGCTCGCCGTCGACGACATAGTTCACGCTGCCGCCATCGCCTTGCGCCCCTTGCGCGGTGAGGAGCTTGTAATGGTAGCCGTGGTAGCCCTCCTTGCTTGCATTGCGCGTGCCGGCGTCACGGAAAGCCAGCCCGAGCGGGCTTTGTGGCTCATTCGGTCCGCTCGGCCAGTAGAGCCCGTCGTGCTTGCCCGGTGAACTGGACAGCCTGCCGGCGTAGACGAGCCGTTTCTCGCTATCGTGGGTCGTCTGGGCGTATTCGGTCTGCGCATCGCAGATGGCCCGCATGGTCTGGATCACCGCGAGTTCGTTGCGCCCGATGCGGCGCAGGCGCATTTCCCGGGCGCCGGCCAGTGTGTCGAACTGCCAGCCTTTGGCTGACTTGACCAGCGGCACGGGCAGAGTCCATCCGTCGTCGCCCGCGACGATGGACGCGTGCTTGCCCCTTTGTTGCACGCGGTGCGCTTGTGCCCAGGCCGTGTTGAACTTGTTCCGCGCTTCGGCGCCGACCGGGGGGATGATGTCGCGGAAGCTGGCGCCCAGCATGGCTCGCATGGCCGTCTCGTCGTCATTGAGGACCGCCTGGCCAAAGGCCGCCATGGCTGCATCCGGCGAGTCGAAAGCCTGGCGCGCGAAGGCATGCGTCGCACCAAACAGGCAGATGCAGCTCAGCGCGGCGAGGAGCCCGCAAGAAGATTTCGGCAGTCTTGTCATGGCCCAGTCCCTGAGCGTCATGATTTGCCAGCGCGCTGGTCGCATGGGAAGGCGCCATCTGGCGTAAATGGTCAGCCCCGGGCTGCGGGTCGCGTTCGGGCACGCAGGCGGATCGACGCATGCGGCCTGATCGCGGCGGTGGAAAGTGCGGTGCAGCATGGGTCGGGGCTCCGATTCAAAGCAAGAGCGGCACGCCGGTCATAAAGAATATTGGCGATGTAGATGACGCCGCGGTCGCGATTGCCGCAAGCAGTGGGGCGAGCGATGTCCAGCAAGCCTGCATGCGGCGCCCCCTTCGCAATGACCTCCCTTGTGCTAAGGTTTATATGACCTTTTCTGTGGAAATGCCAGTGTGGCGCTGACGACGCCGGGCGATAGAGGCGACGCGATGGGACTGGTACGCTTGAGCATCGAAGGACGCTCGGTCGAAGCACCGGCAAACTGCTCCATCCTGCAGGCCTTCCTGCACGCGGGGGAAACGCTTGTCGAAGGCGTCGGCTGCATGGGCCAGGGGGTGTGCGGCTCATGCCGCGTCATGGTGCGGCGCAACGGCGAGCAGGATGTCAAGACCGCGCTCGCCTGCGAAACGCTGGTCGAAGATGGCATGCAGGTGGCGTTTCTGGATTACTTCACGGCGTCGGAGCGGCACGTCTATCGCATCGAGGAGATCGGCGACAGCTGGGACGCCTTGCAAACAATCTCTGAAGTATTCCCGGAGGCCGCCCATTGCCGTCACTGCAGCGGATGCGATCGGGCCTGTCCGAAGGGACTCGACGTTCAGGAGGGCGTGAAGTTCGCGGTGGAGGGCAAGCTGACCGCCTCGGGCCAGGTGTTCGACGAATGCGTCATGTGCAACCTCTGCACGCTGGCCTGCCCCGAGCATATCCGGCCCAACCATCTTGGCCTGTTCGTGCGGCGGATGATCGCGGCGCAGACGCTGCGGCCGGCCAATCTCATGCTGCGCCTGCAGCAGATCGAGAGCGGCGCGATGAAGATCGACTTCGACGCACCCGGCGCGCAGCCGCCGCGCTGACGGAACGAACCATCATGCCGGCTGGCATCCCCTACGAAGAGGCGCGCAAGCGCTACCATCCCGGTGTGGCGCCAGCGGTGCGCGGCGATGACATCTCCGTCGAAGCACTGCTAAAGGCCTATCACCCCGACCACGGGCCCAATGCGCGCGTCGCGCTGGCCGTCGGCGTCAACCGCGGCGAGCCTTGTCAGCCGGATCTCGCCCGCTATCTGCAAGCCAATGCGCTGATCGACGACGTCGACATTGCCGGGGCGCAACTCGTCTCCACCGATGTGCTGATCATCGGCGGGGGCGGTGGTGGCTGCGCGGCAGCACTGACCGCGGCCAGGCAAGGCGCGCAGGTGATTCTCGCCACCAAGCTGCGCCTCGGCGACAGCAACACCGTGATGGCCGAAGGCGGGATCCAGGCGGCTATCGGCGAGGACGACAGTCCCCAATTGCACTTCGAGGACACCTTGCGCGCCGGGCACTTCTGCGGCGAGCCCGAGCTGGTCGCGCAGATGGTGATGGATGGACCCGACGTGATCCGCTGGCTGATCCGGCTGGGGATGACGTTCGACCAGGAGGAGGACCGGCCCCTCGGCGGCAATCTTCTGCGCAAGAAGCCAGGCGGCGCGTCGGCCGCGCGCATTCTCTCCTACCGCGACTACACGGGGCTGGAAATGATGCGCGTGCTGCGCGAGGCGGTGGACCTGGAGCCGGGCATCGCGGTGTGGAACCGCTGCCCCGCAGTCGAGCTGCTGTCCGACGAGCGTGGCCAATGCGCCGGGGCGGTGATCTACAACCTCGAATGGCGAACCTTCGTGCTGGTGCGCGCGCGCGCCGTGATTCTCGCCACCGGCGGGGCGGGGCGCCTGCACCTGAATGCCTTCCCGACGTCCAACCACTACGGGGCTACCGCAGACGGCCTGGTGCTGGCCTATCGGATCGGGGCGCGCCTGCGCGAGCTGGACTCGTTCCAGTACCATCCCACCGGCATTGCCTACCCGCCGCACTTGGCGGGCGGCCTGATCTCGGAAGCCGCTCGCTCGGCCGGGGCGAAACTGATCAATGGGGAGGGCGAGCGTTTCGTCGATGAACTCAAGCCCCGGGACATCGTGGCCTCGGCCATCCTGCGCGAATGCGCGCAGGGGCGCGGCATCGAGCGGGGCGGCCAGGTCGGGGTATTCCTCGACACGCCGACGCTGGAAATGGAAAACCCCGGCATCCTGGCCAAGCGGCTCGTGACGCTGCGCCATCTTGCCGACAAGTGCGGCCAGGATCCGGCCCAGGAGCCGTTCCTTGTCTACCCGACCCTGCACTATCAGAACGGCGGCGTCGCCATCGACAAGGAGGGCGCGACCAGCGTGCCTGGGCTGTACTGCGTTGGCGAGGTCACGGGCGGCATTCATGGGCGCAACCGGCTGATGGGCAACGCGCTGCTCGATATCCTGAGCATGGGCCGGCGCGCCGGTGCCAGCGCGGCGCAAGCCGGGCGCAGCGTCATGGCCGCCCGCGCCGGCATCGGCCACGTGCACGCCTGGCAGCGGGAATTGACGCTGGCCGGGCTGCCCCTGCATGTCAAGGCACCGCAGCTCTTCCCTGGCTACGCGAACTTCGATCTGCGCGTCGACGCAGGGTTGCGCACCGGCGCGTGGGGCGGGCGGTCGGCGGCACCCGGTAAGCGGGGCACGGAGCGCGCGATGGAACAGCTCAATCAGGTTCTGCTCAACGAGGACATCCGGGTCGGCGCCGACCTGGATGCCTGGCTGGCACGCGGCGGCGGAGAGGGGCTGGCCCGGGCGCTGCGCGAGCCGGCCGCGGTCATTGCCGAGATCGAGCAGGCGGACCTGCGCGGGATGGGTGGCGCCGGCTTCGCGACGCATCGCAAATGGGCACCGGTGGCTGCCGCGGCGGCTGGCGACAAGTACATCATCTGCAATGGCAACGAAGACGAGCCGGGGACGTTCAAGGACCGCTTCCTGCTTGAGCACACGCCGCACCAGGTGATCGAGGGCGCGCTGATCGCCGCGGCCGCCACCCGCGCCAACCATGTGGTGCTGTACGTCAATCCCCATCAGCCGCTGTCGCTGGCGAGGACGCGCGAGGCGGTGCAGCAATGGCAGGCACACCCGCAGTTCGCCGAGCTGGCCGGGCTGGTCGGCGGACCGGTGTCGCTTCGCGTCCTGCCCAGCTCTGGCTTGTATATCGGCGGCGAGGAGACCGCGGTCATCGCGAGCGTCGAGGGCGGGTTCCCGTTTCCGCGCCGCAAGCCGCCATTTCCCGCCGAACACGGCGTGCATGGCGCACCGACCGTCGTCAACAACACCGAGACGCTGGCTCACGTACCGGGCATCTTGCGCAACGGTGCCCAGTGGTATCGCGGCCTGGGCATCGGCCATGCCGCGGGAACCAAGCTGTATTCGCTCTCGGGCGATGTCTTGCGGCCTGGCCTGTATGAGCTGCCGATGGGCACGAGCCTTGAGACCCTGGTGTTCCGGCATGGCGGCGGGATGCTCCAGGGCAAGGAGTTCAAGGCGGTCTTCACGGGTGGTCCCTCCAATACGCTGCTGACCAAGCGCGATCTCGATGTGGCGCTTGACTTCGACTCCGTGCGGCAACGGCGTTCGCGGCTGGGAACCGGTGCGATGATCGTAGTGTCGGAAGGGACCAGCATCGTCCGCAAGGTGGCAGAGTACGTCAGCTTCTTCGCCCAGGGCTCGTGCGGCCAGTGCCCGCCGTGCAAGGGCGGGACCTTCCAGCTGATGCGCCTGCTCAACCGGATCGATACGGGCCGCGGCGTGCGCGCGGACCTGGAATCATTGGAAAACCTGTGCCGCATCCTTCCCGGCAGCGGGCGCTGCGGCCTGATCGACGGCGCCGTGACGGTGGTGGACAGTTCCCTCCATCAGTTCCGGGAAGAATACGAGGCGCTCCTGATGGCATAGGGCCAGCATCGAACGTCCGGTTTGCGAGGCGTCGCGCCATGCGAGCGCGCTGCCGCGCGCAGCGATGTCTTATCGTCTTGTGGGTTCGCCGAACGGCGGCCAGGCGGTTTTCCAATGGATGCGATGGGCGAGATCACGGAGCCAACCATGCACTACATTGCACCTTATTCGTTGTGCTTGTCGATGGCTTTAGTCGGGGCATGCGGCAACCGCGAGCAGCCGCCAGCCCCGGCAAGCGGTAAAACACCCGTCGCCGCTGGCAGTGAAGCGGTTGCCATACCGCCGCCCCAGCGAGCCGATGATATGCCGCAGCAGGCTGGACCTGGCCGCTATCAGATTGTGAGTCAACCCCAGGTCCGCGCAGGCCCCTTCTTGCTCGACACGCAGACGGGTCGCATCTGGCAGTTGAGGGAATTCCCCGGACTGGAAGGCGCGCCGAGCGCGTGGCGCGAGATGACGATCATCGATGACAGGGGCGCAATGGGGATCACGACGGCACAGTTCCAGAAACTCTATCCGCCGCGGCATGCTGCGCCGCAGCGGCGGTAGCGGGCGTGCCCTGATGCCAAAGTCGCCGACGGCAGTCTTTAGCGCGGCAGGAAGAAGAAGGTGAGGGCGAGGGCAAAATAGACGACCAGGAGCTGCGTGCCCTTGAACCAGTCGGCGTGCCCGTCGCTCGCCATTTGCGCCGTGACCAGCACGGACAGGACCACCATCAGGACCAGGGCGGGACGAAAGGCCAGGTCCATCGGGGCCGGGCCGAGAAAATGGCTCGTCAGTACCAGCACTGGCGCGACAAACAGTGCCACCTGGACGCTCGAGCCGACCGCAATGGAAAACGACAGGTCCATGCGATTTCTCATGGCTGCGGTAATGGCCGATGCATGCTCGGCCGCATTTCCGAGGATCGCCACCACAAAGGCACCGACGAATATGTCGCTGAGGGCGTAGTCGCGCATCATGGGGCCGAGCGCACCCACCATGATCTCGCTCATCCACGCCGTCCCTACGGTGGCTGCTGCCAGTATCGCTATCGCCCGCGCTGCGGATGAGGAGGGCTGGTCCTCCACGCCTTCCGGAGCAACCGGCTCCGCTTCGTATGCACTGCGGAACAGCGCGGGGTGAGTGACCAGCGAGAACACCAGGTACAGCGCATAGACGACCAGAAGCGCGATGGAAATCCAGGCGCTGAGCCGGTACAGCACGGCTGTCGTGCCCTCTACCGCTTCAAAGCTGGCAGGCAGGATCAGCGCGATCGCCGACAGTATGAGCATGGTCGCCTGGGAACGCGCGCCGCGCGGGTTGAAGCTTTGCTCGGGATAGCGAATGCCGCCTGCGAGCATCGCGGCGCCAAACACCAGCAGCATATTCCCGACAATGGAACCGACGATGGAGGCTTCCACCACCTGATGGAGGCCGGCACGCAAGGCGACAAGTGCGATGATAAGTTCAGCCGCATTGCCGAATGTCGCATTGAGCAGGCCCCCGACCGCCTCGCCCATGCGCTCCGCGAGTTGCTCGGTGGCATGGCTCATCCGCCCGGCAAGCGGCAGGATGGCCAGGGAGGAAGCGATAAAGATCAGGAGGTGGTGATCGGAAGCAAGGAATTCCAGGGCGACTGCGATCGGCACAAAGATCAGAAGCAAATTCATCCACATGGACTGCCTCCTGCTTCCGGTGATGACAGCTCGTCCTCGAACGGTCCTTTTATCTCCTACCGGGGTTGCAGGCAAGAGACAAAACAGCTTTGTACAGCCGCGGGTAGTTCGATCAGGCCGATGGACTCACCTGATCGGTTGCCCGATGGCAAGGAGGTTGCCCTCGCTGTCTCTGAACCAGGCACCTTTCTCGCCTATGCCACCCTTGGAGGGGTAGTTCCCCTGGACCTCGGCGATCCTATTGATGGTCTTGAGGCCGGGAAGATCGTATTCTTCGAACACGACTCCCAGCTGCCGCAGCTCGCTAACGGTTGCCTGGATGTCATCGACCTCCCAGGCCATTTGTGTGTGACTGCCAGAAGCCGAGCCAGCCGACTCGAAAAGTACGAAGTAGCTGTTGCCGCACTTGTAGCGCAGGCCGCCGGGCCGTTCCTCGACTGGCTCAAGACCGAGCTTGCTCGAGTAGAAGGATCTCGCTCGTGCGAGGTCTTGCGCAGGAATCCTGGCCGCGACGTCACTGTTCTGAAGCATGGGAAACCCTCCTGAATATGGCTGGACCGCTGCAACGCAATGTGTCTAGCATAGGCGCGCGGCGGGCGCTAAAGAAAGGGGTAGCAGCATGACGGTACTGGCTTTGGGATTGCTCATTTTTCTGGGTGCGCACTCGGTACGCATGGTTGCTGATCCATGGCGCACCGCGCAGATTGCCAGGCTCGGCCCCGGTCGCTGGAAAGGCTTGTACACCCTGGTTTCGATTGCCGGCCTGGCGCTGGTTGTCTGGGGCTACGGCCTGGCCAGCGCGCATCCGGTGGTAGTCTGGACGCCGCCGGTGTGGGGGCGGTACGTTGCCGCATTTCTCACGATCCCGGCCTTTGTGCTGATTGCGGCGGCATATGTGCCTCGCAACCGCATTAAGGCTGCGCTTGGTCATCCGATGCTGGCAGGCGTGCAGGCCTGGGCCCTGGGGCACCTGCTTGCCAACGGAACACTCGCCGCAGTGGTGCTGTTTGGCGCGTTCCTGGCGTGGGCGGTGGCGGACTTCGTGTCAGCGCGCCGGCGGGACCGGGAAGCAGGAACCAGCTACCCGACCGGGACACCTGCGCGCGATGCGATGGTGGCGGTGGTCGGGCTGGCAGGCTGGGTGCTGTTCGGATTCGCGCTTCATGAATGGATGACCGGCGTCCGGGCGTTCGGGTAAGCGAAAAATCTGGCGGTTAGCCTGGATATGTCGGGCAGCGCCTCATCCCGGCAGCGCGAAGGGATTGAACCCGGTGCGCTGATAGCCCTCCGCCGTCACTGCATCGTCCAGGGCCAGGGTGGCAAGGTCATCGGCCACGGCCTCGGCCTGCGGGTCCCGTTCCAGTGAGATGACCTTCAGGTAACCGTGGCACACGCCGCAGCTTTCGGCGCGCACCGTGGCTTCGGGGGTGTCGAAGCTGAGGTAGTCAAGCTCCGAGGCGGCGCTGCAGTTGGTGCATTTCGCCCGCACCATGTGCCACTGGCTCTCGCAGAGCGCGCAATGCAGATAGCGCATGCCCTGGCGGTCGCCGATCAGGATCAGGCTTGCCACGGGGGCAGTGCCGCAGACCGGGCAGGACGCGTGCTCGGCCGGGCCGCTGTCGGGCACGGGCGCCGCCCGCGCGGCGCTGGCACATTGCAGCGAGAGCGCAGCCCAGAGGAAGGGCGCGATTGCCGCCGGCACCGCATCAAAACGACCCTCGGTCAGCGCCTGGGCGGCGCCAAGGCGCGCATCCGCAGGGAGGGCGCGCAGCGCCGCAAGATGCGGGGCGACCGGAGCCGGAACATCGTGCGCGAGCTGCTCAATCAACCGATCAAGCAGGGCGCCCCAATGCCCCTCCTGCGGGATGGCCCTGGCGTCTGCCGGGCCGGACCCACCGGCCTCGGGCACAAGCGACGCCTGTATCTCGGCCACGCGGGCGGCCAGACGCAGGTAATCGGCAAGATCGTGGCCGTCGGCCAGCGCGCGCAGGCGCGCAGCGCGGCGGCTGTAAAGACCGGCAAGGTCTGGCTGGATCAGCGGCGTGAAATGGCGGGAGGCCTCGTCCGACGGCAGTGTTGTCGGCGTTGTCTGATGCTGGTTCATGCTTCGTGCCCCTTCGCTTCCGCCGCTTTCGGCTGATTCGCCTCCTTTGCCTTCAACTCGCCATACCAGCGGTCATGGTGCTGCCTGGCCCAGGCGCGCGAGACGTAGCCCGTCACCATGCCCGTGATCGAGCCGCGGACCCAGATTGCCAGATAGATGTGGCCCACGATCAGCAGGATCAGGCCGATCCCCGCGACGGAATGGGCCAGGATCGCCAGACGGAGCACGGGAATCGGGAAATACTCGGCGAAATAGGCGCGCCACATGATCAACCCGGAGATCAGCAGGGCCAGGATCGAAGCCATGATGAGCCAGAACAGCACCTTCTGGCCGGCGTTGTATTTGCCGATCTGCAGCGGTTCGCCGCCATGCTGGTTCAGTAGCACTTCCCTGGCGCGGCGGAACCAGATCGCGTCGGTGCGCGCGGGCATGTTGTAGCCCACGAAGCGCCAGAACATGTAGCAAAGCCCCGCGAAAACCGCGATGCCCAGGAACGGGTGCAGCAGCCGCGCCATCTGCGGCGTGCCAAGGAAGCCGCTCAGCCAGCTCACCGTCGGGAAGAACCACGAGATTCCCGAAACCGCCGCGAGGAAGAAGCAGAGCACGATCGCCCAGTGACACAGCCGCTCGGCGAATTTGGTGCGCAGGATCATGTCGTTGTTGGTCGCCATTTCCGGTCTCCGCTTATGCCGCGCCGTCAGTCGGGGCGTCGTGATCGTCGGTTTCGGTGGTGTTGGGGCCGACCGCCATGAAATGCGCCGCCATGCCCACGACCGCCGCCGCGCCGACGAAGCCGGCGACGGGTTTCAGGCCATCCTTCCAGCCCGAGACCACCGAGCTGATCCCCGGGTCCTTCGGCAAGCCCGCGTAACGCTTCGGGTCGTCGGCATGTTGCAGCACATACATCACGTGGGTACCGCCGACCCCCGCCGGGTCATACAGGCCGGCCTTGGCATAGCCGCGCTCGTTCAACTCGGCCACGCGCTCGGCGGCAAGGGATTGCATCTCTGCCTTCGAGCCGAAGGCGATGGCGCCGGTCGGGCAGGTCTTGACGCAGGCCGGCTCCTGCCCGACCGAGACGCGGTCCGAGCACAGCGTGCACTTGTAGGCCTTGTTGTCCATCTTGGAAATACGCGGCACGTCGAAGGGGCAGCCCGCGACGCAATAGCCGCAGCCGATGCACAGGTCGGACTGGAAGTCGACGATGCCGTTGGCATATTGCACGATGGCGCCCGGCGCCGGGCAGGCTTTCAGGCAGCCGGGATCCTCGCAATGCATGCAGCCGTCCTTGCGGATCAGCCATTCCAGCTTGCCCGCCTGGTCCTCATGCTCGGTGAAGCGCATCAGGGTCCAGGTGTTGGGCGACAGGTCGCGCGGATTGTCGTAGACGCCGACATTCTCCTGCACGTCGCCGCGCAGGTCGTTCCATTCATTGCAGGCGACCTGGCACGCCTTGCAGCCGATGCAGATCGACACGTCGATCAGCTTGGCCACTTCCATCTGATGGTCGCGGATGCGAGGGGCGGGTGTCAGCTCCGACGAGGCTGAGCGACGGATAATGTTCTGCGAGTTCATGCCTGTGCTCCCGCGATTTTTTCAATGTTCACGAGGAATGCCTTGAATTCCGGCGTTTGCGAATTGGCGTCGCCGACACCGGGCGCAAGCGTGTTGGCGAGATAGCCCTTGCGAGTCGCCCCCTCGAAGCCCCAATGGCAGGGAATGCCGATCTGATCGACCGCCTGCCCGGCCACCTGGAGCGTGCGCATGCGCTTGGTCACCACGGCCTTGGCAGTGATATGGCCGCGCTTGGTCGTGATCTTCACCGTGTCGCCATGGGCGATGCCCTTGTCCGCGGCCAGCTTCTCGCCAATCTCGACGAATTGCTCGGGCTGGAGCATGGCGTTCAGGTGCGAGTGCTTGGTCCAGTGGCGGAACAGTTCCGTGATGGAATAGGTCGTGGCGACATAGGGGAACTCGGTGCGGTTGCCCATCCGCTGCGCATCGTTCTGGAAGATGCGGGCGGTCGGGTTGTGGGTGACCTTGTCGTGCATCGGGTTTTTCGCGATCGGGCTCTCGACCGGCTCGTAATGCTCGGGGAAGGGGCCGTCGATCATGCCGCCGACGGAGAACAGGCGGCCCACGCCTTCGGGCAGCATGATGAAGGGGCCGACGGGCGTGCCGGGCGCCGCAGTGAGCGGAAAGTCGGGCACGTCCGCGCCCACCCATTTCTCGCCGTTCCAACGCAGGATCTGGCGCTTGGGGTCCCAGGGGTTCCCCATTTCGTCCATCGAGGCGCGGTTGTAGAGGATGCGGCGGTTCGCAGGCCAGGACCAGGCCCAGCCCGGCGTGTTCCCCAGGCCGGTGTCGGTGTTGTCGCGCCTGGCCATCTGGTTGCCCGCCTCGGTCCAGGAACCGGCGAAGATCCAGCAGTAGCTCGAGGTCGTGCCGTCATCGCGCAGCTGTGCGAACGAATCCAGCAGCTGGCCCTTGCGCAGGATCTTCTTCCCGGTCTCGTCGAACACGTCTGCCAACGCGTAGCCGTTGGCCTCCTTGGCCATTTCCTCGGGATGGGGGCTGTGGGGATCGTGATAGGTCGCCTCGTCCCAGGTCATGTGCAGCACCTGTTCCGGGCAGGCGCCGCCTTCCTTCTCGTAAAGCCGCCGCAGCTCCATCATGATGCCGCCGAGGATGGCCGGATCATGCCGCGCCTCGCCCGGCGGCTGCTGGCCCGCGTAGTGCCATTGCAGCCAACGGCCGGAGTTCACGACCGTCCCGTCTTCCTCGGCAAAGCAGCTCGACGGCAGCCGGAAGACTTCGGTCATGATCTCTTCGGACTTGACGTCGTTGAACTTGCCTTCGTTGCGCCAGAAGTTGGAGGTCTCGGTCACCAGCGGGTCGATGACCACGAGGAACTTCAGTTTCGACAGCGCGGCCGAGGTCTTGTTCTTGTCTGGCATCGCCGCCAGCGGGTTGAACCCCTGGACGACATAGCCGTTGACCTTGCCCTCGTACATCAGGTCGAAATACGCCAGCATGTCGTAGCTGCGGTCCCATTTCGGCAGCAGGTCAAAGGCCCAGTTGTTTTCCGCAGTGGCATTCTTGCCGAACAGGTTCTTCTGCAATGAGACGAAGAACTTGGGCAGGTTCTTCCAGTAGTTCACCTGATCGGGCAGCACGGCTTTGGGCGTGGCATCGGCCAGGTATTGCTTGAGCGTCTGCTGCCTGTCGGTGGGCAGGTCCATGTAGCCCGGCAGCCGCACCGACAGCAGGCCAAGGTCGGTATAGCCCTGGATGTTGGAATGTCCGCGCAGCGCATTCACGCCGCCGCCGGACATGCCGACATTGCCCAGCAGCAGCTGGATCATCGCGGCGCCGCGGATGATCTGCGCGCCGCCGGTGTGGTGCGTCCAGCCGAGCGCGTAAAGCCAGGTCAGCGTCTTGTCCTTGGCCGAGCACGAGCCGACGATCTCGGCGATCTGCAGGAAGTCGGCCTTCCGGACGCCGGTGATCTCCTCGACCTTCTCGGGCGTGTAGCGTGACACGTGCTGCTTCAGCAGGCTCAGCACGCAGCGCGGATGGCGCATCGAGGGATCGCGCTTCGCATTTCCCGCCCCGTCGAGTTCATAGTTCCAGGAGGATTTGTCGTAGACGAGCTTCTGCGGATCGAAGCCCGAGAACAGCCCTTCGTCGAAGCCGAAATCCTCGCGTACGATCAGCGACGCGTTGGTGTAGGCGCGCACATAGTCGTGCTGGATCTTGTCGTGCTGCAGAAGCCAGTTGACCATGCCCATCAGGAAGGCCGTGTCCGACCCCGCCCGGATCGGCGAGAAGATATCGGCAACCGAGGCGGTGCGGTTGAAGCGCGGATCGATGACGATGACCTTGGCCTTGTTCCTGATCTTGGCCTCGATCACCCATTTGAAGCCGACCGGATGGGCCTCGGCCGGGTTGCCGCCCATGACGATGACGACATTGGCGTTCTTGATGTCGACCCAGTGGTTCGTCATCGCGCCGCGGCCGAAGGATGGTCCCAGTGCCGAAACCGTTGGCCCATGGCACAGGCGCGCCTGGCAGTCCAGCGCCAGCATGCCGAGCGAGCGGGCAAACTTGAAGTCGAGAACCCCGGTTTCGTTGGACGCCGCCGATGAGGCGAGCATGCCCGAACTCAGCCAGCGGTTCACCAGCTGGCCCTTCTCGTTGCGCGCGATGAAGTTCTTGTCGCGGTCGTCTTTCAGCAGGCGGGCGATGCGCCTGGTCGCATCGTCCCAACTGATGCGCACCCACTCCTTCGACCCTGGCGCGCGGTATTCCGGATACTGCAACCGGTTTTTTGAATGGACGATGTCCAGCAGCCCCGCGCCCTTGGGGCAGAGCGAACCACGGCTGACCGGGTGATCGGGATCCCCCTCGATGTGGAAGATGCGGGGCTTCGCATTCCTGGCGCCGTCACCCAGCGAATACATCAGGAGGCCGCACCCGACCGAGCAATAGGTGCAGTTGTTGCGCGTCTCTTTCGCACGCAGCAGCTTGTAGGGGCGCACGCCGGCAGGCGCCTGCGCCCAGGCTGTACCCAGGCCCAGGGCCGAGGCCGAGACGGCAACAGATCCAAAGCCAAGTATCTTGAGGAACTGTCGACGTCCGATATTGGTGGTGTAAGTCATCGTGGTCTCATCGTCATTTCTTCTTCCGCCCATCCCTGCTGCCAGGGGTGGGGGCGATCGCATTCGAGACCCGCAGCTTCATTCGGGCGCACGTATCCCCGGGGCGCCCGGATCGCGATCGATCACGCAGATGCCCCGTCCGGCACGTCCCTGAGGCGCATGCGCAAGAGGATGACCAACCACAAATGACGTCGCGTCGCCAGTCACGACGCGACGTCATCCCGTGGCGGATTTCCGCGCGCACGGCTCCACGAGCGGAGAAATGCCGCTCAGGTTCGAATGCAAATTAATTTGGATAAGCGATGAGAATGAGCCCGAAACGCCCTGCGGATTGCCCTGCAGATGCGCGGCCCCACCGGGGCACGACGTCGGGACGGGTATCGCTCGCTGAGGAGCGTAGCACGACCGGCCCATTACTCCAAATAGGGGAAAATCCGGTTCGGCGCGGGCGGGTTATGCCCTCAGGGGTGCGTCACGCTTGACTTCCATGCCGGGCGTTTCTACCAATGACATTGAACAGAACGGAAATTGGCCTGTGCCGCTGGCATTCCTTCATGCGGCGTGGGCTTGAAGGATCTTTGCACTCCATGGGCTGGCAGAGACCAGATGAGTGATGATGCAAGAGCAGATTTTTCGCGCCCTGCTGTACCGCTACTTCTTCTTCGGCTGGCTGTTCCGGGACGCCAGCAAGGGCAACCGCGTTGAACGAGCCCTCGCCTGGCATTTCAACAAGGCGCACGCGCATTGGCTGCTAACGTACATGCGGCGCTGGCTCTGGTGCGGTATCTGCTTCTATGGGCTGGGTAGCGTGGTGGAACTGGTGCTGTCCGCGCCTGCGCTGTCCGCGCTCTTCTACGTGCCCGGCGCGCTCTGCGTGCCGGTCAATGTTGTCATCGTGGTGCTCTGGATCGGCCTGAAGACGCTGCCCGGGCCGCTGTAAGCGGCGACCGGCTGCTCCTGCGCCTGGACTGGCATCCGGCTGCGACGCCAGGAATGGCGCCAGCGGCACGACCTCCCCCGGTTTCTTGACCCATCTGCCTTCGCCGCGGGGAGGGCGCCGACAGGCAACGGACGCGTCCGGCGACACGAGGCATATCACCTGCGGGGTTGGATGGTCGCTACCGCGAGACCCGCTCCGGCGAACGCGCACACGGCGGACACCAGCGCAACGGCGCGCAGCGCGTCGGTGATAGCTTCGGCTTCCACCAGCGCCACGGGTGTCAGAGTCGGCAAATGGGCGTCGCCCCCTGCCGCCCCGGCTTGCGCGCCCGGCTCCAGCAACTGCCCGGTCCGGCGTGCGTCCCTGGGAACGTCCAGTTCATCGAGCCGCGCCGACAGCGCCGCTTGGTGCGACCACACGAACACGATGCCGAGCACCGCAATCGCCAGCAGGCTCGCCACACGTGCAACCGCATTGTTGATGCCGGATGCAACGCCTGCGTGGTCAGCCGGCACCGAGTCCATCACAATCGTCGTGAGTGGCGCGACGGTGATCGTCATGCCAAGCCCAAGCACGGTGAGCGCAGGGAAGAATCCGGCCCAATAGCTGCCGCGCACGAACGGCAACGCCAGCATCACGAATCCGATTCCCGCGATACCCGGGCCAGCGCTCAACAGGATCCGCGAACCGAAGCGGCTCGTCAGGCCGCCGGTGAAGCGCGACAACAAGCCGATGATGACCGGCACCGGCAGCAGCGCCGCGCCCGCTTCTGTTGCGGTGTAGGCATGTGCGCGGATCAGCGTGAACGGCAGGAAGAACAGTGCGCCGCTCAGGCCGAAGTAGAGCAGCAGTGTGACGAGGTTGGCGCCGGTGAAATCGCGCGAGCGGAACACGTCGAGCGGCATCATGGGGTGACGGCTGTTCGCTTCGATCCTCACGAATGCGACCAGCACGAGCGCGCCGGCGCCGATCGCGCACAGTACAAGCGGATCCGCGAAACCGCGCGCAGACGCCTCGGTCAGACCATAGGTGAGGGCAGCGAGCCCCGCTGCGACGCTAAGCGCGCCGGGCCAGTCCAACCGTTGAGGCGCATCGAGCTTGTGGCTGTTCGGCACCGACAAAATCGCGAGCGCGATCGTCACCGCTGCAAGCGGGACGTTGAGGAAGAATATCGCGCGCCACGACAACACGTCGACGAGCCAGCCGCCCGCCACCGGCGCCGCCGCGGACGTGATCGCCCCGACGGCCGCCCAGGTGCCGATTGCCCGTCCGCGCGCTTCGCCTTCGTACACGGCGCCGATGATCGCGAGACTACTGGGTACGAAGAGTGCTGCACCAATGCCCTGAACTGCGCGCGCGGCGATCAGCGAATTCGCGTCCGGAGCGAACCCGCAAGCGGCCGACGCCAGTGTGAAGACCCCGATGCCCGCAATGAACACCGTGCGGCGGCCGAGCTTGTCGCCCATCGATCCGCCCACCAGCACGAGGGACCCGAGAAAGAGCAGGTAGGCGTTAACGATCCACTGCATTGCCGCGACGCTCGCGCCGAGTTCGCTCTGAATGGCGGGTAGCGCGACATTGACGACGGAGCCGTCGATGAACGCCATGCTTGAGCCGAGGATCGTCGCGGCGAGTGCCAGACGCTTGCGCCGGCACGGGCGGTCGACCGCGGTGGGCTGCGTGCGGATGACGAGTTCGTCGCACGGGCTTGCTTGTGCAGCGACGACGTGCGCGGTCATTTGGTCGCGATCGAGAAGATCCGGGTTGGCCAAGCTCGCTCCCGTAGTAACCTGGCGCGACAACCCCTTGTAGGGCAGACGCTGGCCTTGCGGGGGGGGCAGCGTCTGAATAGTGGTCCGGACGGTTCGAAAATGCCCTGCGCGTCCGCAAATCAGTCGATGGTTGCGCCCGACTGCTTCACCACAGCCCCCCACTTGGCGCTCTCCGTCTTGATATAGGCGCCCAGTTCTTCCGGTGTAGAACCGACCGGCACGATGCCGTCGGTCAGAAAGCGCTGGCGCAGATCCGAACTCTTGATCAGCGCGGCGATTTCGCTGCTCAGGCGCGCAACGATCGGCTTCGGAGTGCCGCGCGGCGCCAATAGCGCGTACCACACATTGGAGTCGTAGCCGGGCACGCCGGCTTCGGCGAGGGTGGGAACGTCAGGCATCGACACCGCTCGATTTGCGGTCGATACGGCCAGTACTCGCAGCTTGCCTGCCTTGATCTGCTGGGCCGCGAGCCCGTAGCTGGCAAACATGGCGCTCACCTGGCCGGCCAGCAGCGCTGGCATAGCCGGCCCGGCGCCCTTGAAGGGAACGTGCACAAGGTCGATGCCGGCCTTCGATTTCAGCAATTCCATTGACAGGTGCGGACCGCTGCCGTTGCCCGACGATCCATACGTGTACTTGCCCGGATTGGCCTTGGCCAGCTTGATGAATTCGGCCAGATTACGCGCCGGCACCGACGGATGGACCACCAGGAAGTACGGCGCCGAAGCCAGCAAGGATACTGGCTCGAAATCGTTGACGGGGTCATAGGGAAGTTTGCGGTACAAGCTCTGGTTGACGGCGAGTTGCGCAGTCAGCGCGAGTACCAGTGTATAGCCATCGTTGGGTGCCTTCGCCACCATGTCCATACCGATATTGCCGTTGGCGCCGCCGTGGTTATCCATGATGAAACGCTGTCCGGTACGCTGTGAAAGATACTGAGCCAGCGGCCGTCCGACGATATCCCCGCCGCCGCCAACGGCATATGGCACGATCACGCGAACGGGCTTGTTTGGATAGGAGTCGGCTTGCGCGCCATGCGCTGCCGCAGCGGCTGCATATAGCAGCGTCATTGCGACAAGTCTTCCCAGTTGTTTGGCGGCTTGGAACATTGCATGGTCTCCGTTTATGTATGATTTTGATGCGGTCAGTTGAGCCAGCCGCTTGCCCGGATTCTTTCGAGGACCGCTTCGACGATTGCTGGCGCCAGCCCAACATAAGTGGACGGGTCCAGGAGCTGCCTGAGTGATGAGGGATCCAGTGCGTCGCGGACCGCGGCGTCGAGCAACAGGGCTTGCTCGAAGGTGATGCCAGCCTCCATCCCTTGCATGGCGGCGGCGTAGACCAGCTCATGCGCGCTTTGCTTGCCGACTTTCTCAGCGAGTGCGAACATCACGCGCTCCGACATCAGGAAGCCACCGAGCAGGTCCAGGTTGGCCCGCATCCTGTCAGTGTTTACCGTCAGGCCGGACAGCGCCTGATGCATCATTTCCAGCATGGCCGCCGTCATCATGCAGGCCTCGGGAACCGCTTTCCACTCCATCCGCACAGCGGCTACATCGCGCTCGTGCTCGACCATCTGTGCATCGTGCATCATCGCCACGCTGTAGCGGATGGCGCGACTCAGGGTGACGACCGTCTCCACAACTGCGGGGTTCCGCTTATGGGGCATGGTGGATGAGCCCACCTTGCCTTCGTTGAAAGGCTCAGCCACTTCGCCAACCTCGTCGGACTCCAGGTTCATGATCTCATTGGCGATCTTGCCCAGCGTCGCGCCAAGCAGTCCCAGCACCCCCACATACTCGCCAAGCCGGTCCCTCGCAGGCTGCCAGCTTATCTCTGCCACATTCAATCCCAGGCGCGCCATGACCCGCTTTTCCAGCTCGATGGCGTGCGGGCCGAAAGACGCCTTAGTGCCAACCGCCCCAACCATCTGGCCGACAAAGGTGCGCGTCTCCAGCGCGACCAGTCGTTCATTGTGGCGGCCAAGTTCCGCCAACCATATCGCGCATTTATGGCCAAAGGTGATGGGCAAAGCCTGTACCGAATGTGTGCGGCCGGTCATCGGGGTATGCTTGTGCGTGTCGGCAAGCCGGTACAGCACCCGCGCCACCGCAGCCAGGTCTCGCGTCAGGAGGTGGTGCGCTTCCCGGACCTGCAACATCATGCCTGTGTCGTATACGTCCTGAGACGTCGGGCCGAAATGCACGAACTCCCCCGCTTCGATGCCGCACTGGCGCTGCAGGGCGCGCACCGCCGGCACCAGCGGGTGTTTGACGCGGCGAACCTCCATGGCAAGTTGGTCCAAGTCGAAGTTTGCGACCCGCGCCCACGCGGCAATTTCCCGTGCCGCGGCCCTTGGGATGATCTCCAGCTCTCCCTGTTCCAGCGCCAGCGCCGCCTCGAAATCCAACCACTTCTGCACCCGGTTCTCTTCTGAGAACACGGCGCGCATCTCGTCCGTGCTCCACATATGCTGCTGAAGGGCCTGGTCGAAAACACTGCTTGTCATTGCTGATGCCTTCTATCGTGGAAAGGGGATAGCAGTCATTCTGGGTCGATCAAACCATTCTGTAAAATGACATGTTTGGAGACATTCATTACCAAAATGGAATGATATGACGCTACAACAACTTCGCTGCATCCAGGCCGTGATCGACAGCAATCTGAGCGTTTCGGGCGCGGCGGAAGCACTGCACACCACGCAGCCTGCGGTCAGTAAGCTGATCCGTGCGCTCGAGAACGAGATCTGTATAGAGTTGTTCGTGCGTCGCGGAAACCGGCTGGTGGGCCTCACCGATGCAGGGCAGGAAGCGGCAGCGCTTGCCAGGCGCGTCTTGAACGACACGCGCGCGTTGTCAAACCTCGCGCGTACGACCCAGACGATGAACCGTGGAACGCTGCGTATCGGCACTACGCACATCCATGCCCGGTATGCGCTGCTCGACGTTATCAAGAGGTTCCGATGTGCCTTTCAGGAGGTCGATCTGGAACTGGCGCAGGGCACACCCACGGAAATCCTGCGATGGGTCAGCGAAGGCGCCGTAGACCTTGGCATCTCCACACTGCCGGAAAGCACGCCCGAGGGCATTGTCACGCTCGATGCCTATCCGATCCGCCGCTGCCTGATCGTTCCCCGCGGTCATCCTCTGCTGCGGCTGAAGAAGGTCACGCTCGAGGACATCGCGCAATACCCGCTGGTGGCTTATGACGAGCGCTTCAATTCAGGCTGGAAGGTGCTGCGCGAGTTCGAGCGCCATGGGCTCTCCCCACGTGTAGTGGTCAGGGCCACCGATGCCAATGTCATCAAGGCCTATGTTGCTGCCGGCCTGGGCGTTGCCGTACTCCAGCAGATGGCGCTGGAGCCAGACAGGGACACTGACTTGGCGACGATCGAGACCGACGGCATATTTCCACAATCGATGGCGGTCATCAGCCTACGTGCTGATCAGTTCGTACGGGGCTATATGCAAGCCCTGATCGACATGCTTTCGCCGAGCGGTGCGGCCCGAACCGGGGGTTAAGCCTAGCAGATGCTCTCGCGGCAACGCCGGCGAATTGATGCGTTCATCATCCTTTCAGACGATCGCCGTAAGTATTGGCGTTTTGAGCGCTGTGTCCGTGTTCCAACTAGGCACTCGTGCTCCTTGCGACTTCAGGCACCAACTCATGAAGTCGAGAAAGAACGAGTCGTGCCGCCCGGGACAACGGATGATGTCGCGTGACGCCCATGGCAATGATCCGTGGCAAGCGCGGCTCGACAATCTCGACGGCGGACAAGTGCCCGGTGGCAACTTCGTGATCCACCGCGAGGATTGGAAGTATTGTCAAAGCGCCACCCGAAAGCGCAACCTCCTTCATCGTATTCAGCGATTCGACTTCCAGCGCCACATCCAGCGAGATGCCGAGCTGACGCGCGTGCTGGTCGAGAATCGATCGCAGCCCGTTGGGGGCCGGTGGCAGGACAAGCGGAAGGCCATCGAGCTTGCGGAACGGCACCGTCGGCGCCCCGGCGAGCGGATGCCCGGGCGCGCAGATCAGGTAAGTGGCGACCTCAGCAAGCACGTCTTCTCCCTGGCGGGGCCCGGGACCATAGCGGTTGATGACCGCCAGGTCCAGATGGCCCGATTCCAGTTCCTCGTCGAGTTGTCCGCTGAAGCCTTCGGCCACGCGCAGCCGGACACCGGGCGCCGAGGCGCGCAGATTCTCGAACAGCGCCGGTATCAGGCGCGGCGCCATTGACGGCAGCACGCCGATCCTCACCTGTCCGAACGGGACGCCCGCCGCGTCCTTGACCTCATCGCGCAGCCGTGCCGACTGGGCCAGCAGCAACTGGACATGCGGGAAGATCCGCTGGCCGAATTCCGACAGCACCACGCCTCGGCCGGTTCGTTCGAACAGCCGGTCGCCCCATTCCGCCTCGATCTGCGCAATCGCACGGCTCACCAGTGACTGGGCAATCCCCTGCGAGCGTGCCGCACGTGACAGCGATCCCACTTCGGCCACCAGCGCCACGGTTTCGAGCTGTTTCAGGTTCACACTGGTACTCCATCCAAAAAGTCGATATCAGATATCGATGATTCTACTCTTTTGAGTTGGCTCAGGACTCCATACACTGAAGACATCCCTCCCTGCAGAGAGGGCTTAAGCAACATTTGGAGACAACATGCCGTGTTTTTCCGCTGTGCTTCGCGCATTCCGGCGACCGTTATGCGCCTTGCTGGTCGCTGCCACCCCGGCCGCTTTCAGTGCCGCCGCTGCCGCCTCGACCGGCTATCCCGCCAAACCGATCCGCCTGGTCGTGCCGTTTCCGGCCGGCGGACCCACTGACGCGATGGCGCGACTGATCGGCCAGCACCTGTCGCAACAGCTTGGACAGCCTGTGTTGGTCGACAACCGCGGCGGCGCCGGCGGCACCATCGCCACCGAGGCCGCCGCGCAGGCGGCACCCGACGGCTATACGCTCTTCTTTTCCACCACCGGTACCATGGCCATCAACCCGTGGCTCTACCGCTCGCTGAAGGTGGACCCCCTCAAGTCGTTCGATGCCGTGGGCTCGGTGGCGTCCACGGTCAACGTGCTGGTGGTGTCGAGCAACCTGCCGGTCGGCAACGTCAGGGAACTGGTGGCGCTGGCAAAGCAGAAACCGGGCACGATGACTTTCGGCTCGGCCGGCAACGGCAGCTCCAACCATCTGTCTGGTGAACTGTTCAAGTCGATGGCGGGCATCGACATCGTCCATGTGCCGTACAAGGGCTCGGCGGCAGCGTTCACCGACCTGCTTGGCGGACGCATCTCGATGATGTTCGACACGGTATCGAGCCAGGTGCAGTACATCAGCGCAGGCAAGGTCAAGGCGCTCGGCGTGACCGGCGCGACGCGTTCGGACGCGCTGCCCAAGGTGCCGACGATTGCCGAGGCCGGCCTGCCGGGCTTCGACGTGACGATCTGGTTCGGCCTGTCGGCGCCAAAGGGCACCACGCCAGACGTGATCCGCCGCCTGAACAGCGAACTGCAGACCGTACTCGCGCAGGCCGATGTGCAGAGCCAGCTCGCCGCGCTGGGCGCCCGGCCGCTGCCGGGCACGCCGGCCGACTTCTCCAGACTGATCCAGCATGACGCGGGCAAGTGGTCGCCGGTGGTCAAGGCATCGGGAGCGACCCTTGACTGAGACCGCTGCAACCTTCGACGCCCTGTTCTCGCCGGCCACGGTGGCCGTGATCGGCGCCTCGGACAACCCGAACAAGGTGGGTGGACGGCCGATCCACTACATGCGCACCTTCGGCTATATGGGAGAGGTGTTTCCCGTCAACCCCGGGCGCGAGGTCATCCAGGGCTATCGTGCGTACCCCGATCTTGATGCGATCGGCAAGGCGCCGGACGCCGTCGTGATTGCCGTGTCCGGCGATGCCACGCTCGAGCAGGTGCGCCAGTGCGGCGTCGCAGGCGTCAAGGCTGCCGTCATCATGGCGTCGGGTTTTGCCGAAACGGGCGAGGCGGGACGCCAACGGCAGCAGGAACTGGTCGCGGTGGCCAATGCGAACGGCATGCGGCTGGTGGGCCCGAACGCGCAAGGCACGGCCAACTTCGCCAGCGGCGCGGTGCTCAATTTCTCGACCATGTTCATGGAGGTCGCGCCCCAGGACGGCCCGCTCGCAATCATCAGCCAGAGCGGCGCGGCGAGCGTCATGCCCTATGCGTTGCTGCGCCAGGCCGGCTACGGTGTGCGCTACCTGGTGGCGACGGGCAACGACGCCGATCTCGACGCCTGCGCGATGACCGCGGCCGTGGCGGCGGACCCCGAGGTGCGGCTGATCCTGGTCTACCTCGAATCGGTGTCCGACCCTGCGCAGCTTGCCCGCGCGGCGGAGGTGGCCCGAGCGCGTGGCGCGAGCATCGTGGCGATCAAGGCCGGCAACAGCCAGCGCGGTGCAAAGGCGGCAGCCTCGCATACCGGTGCGCTGGTCGGCAACGACGCCGCGATCGATGCCTTCCTGGCCCGTCACGGCATCTGGCGTGCGCGCGACATCGGCGAACTGGTCCGTGCGGTGCCGTTGTACTTGCAGCAGCGCCCCCCGGGGCAGGGCCGCACGGTCGTGATGAGCCATAGCGGCGCGGTGGGCGTCATGGCGGCCGACCTGGCCGAACGGCACGACCTCCCGCTGACCGAACTCCAGCCGGCAACGCTGCGCGAACTGGGCGCGATCCTGCCCGCGTTCGGCACGGCCAGCAATCCGCTCGACATGACGGCGGCGCTGCTGGGCAAGGGCGACATGTTCCCGCGCGTGCTCCAGGCGCTGGGCGCCGATCCGCAGGCCGACATGGTGATGGTCGGCATTCCGGTGGCCGGTCCCGGCTATGACGTCGAGGCATTGGCGCGCGACGCCGCCGCCTTCAGCGCGCACCAAGCCAAGCCGCTGGTGGCCAGCGCGCCGCAACAATCGGTCCGCGAGGTCTTCGTGCGACACGGCGTGCCGGCCTTCGTCACCGAGGCCGATGCCATTGCAGCGCTGGCGCAATACGCCGCGCACCATCGGCTGGCCGCAACCGCGACCACGCCGGCCTGGCCTGACGCACAGCAGCTCAACGGCAGCGGCTTGCAGGACGAAGCCCATAGCCTGGCCTTGCTCGCCGACGCCGGCGTACCGATCGTGGCGCACCGGCTCTGTGACAGCGTGGATGCGGCGGTGGCGGCGTTTGACGCGCTCGGCAGGGTGCCGGTGGTGGTCAAGGGCTGTGCGGCGGATGTCCCGCACAAGAGCGAGCACGGCCTCGTGCAGCTTCGAATGACCGATGCCTCAAGCGTGGCCCGGGCGGCGCAGGACTGCCTCGACACGCTGCAGCGGCTGGGCGTGGCATCGCCACGGGTAATCGTGGCGACGATGGTCAAGGGCCGTCATGAGTTTGCGCTGGGGGTCTCGGTCGATCCTGTGTTCGGGCCGCTGGTGATGATCGGGGAGGGCGGCACACTGCTCGAACTACGCAAGGACGTCGTGACCTTGCTGGCGCCGTTCACGGCCGAAGACGTCAAGGCGGCCTGCGCAAGGCTGCGCCTGGCGCCGCTGTTCGATGGCTATCGCGACATCCCGGCGCTCGATCTCGACGCGCTGGCAGCGTCCGCAGTGGCGCTCGGCGACTGGGCATTGTGTCACCGTACTGCGCTGGCATCGGTGGATATCAACCCGCTGATGATGATGGCTGCCGGCGAAGGGGTCATGGCTGTCGATGCCGTGGTGGAACTCAAGGGGAATTGAACATGGAAGCTGTACGCGTCGAACGGGATAACGACATTGCCATCGTCACGCTGAACCGCCCGACCAGAATGAACGCGGTCAACGACGCCTTGCGCGGCGAGTTGATCGAAGCCCTGGGCCGGCTCAACGCCGAAGCTTCGGTGCGCGCCGTCGTGCTGGCCGGTGCCGGCGAGCGGGCGTTTTGTGCCGGACAGGATCTTGAGGAGGCGGCCACGGTTACCTGGCGGCAGCTCGTGCCCTGGCTGAACCGGCAACGGGCGATGTACCAGGCCGTCCGCGACCTGGACAAGCCCTGCGTGGCCGCCGTGCGGGGTGTGGCGGCAGGCGCGGGTTTCCAGCTCGCGCTGTGTGCGGACTGGCGGCTGGCCACAGCAGACAGCCGCTGGGGGCAGCCGGAGGTCAAGGCAGGCCTGGCGAGCATCGTCGGATCCTATCTGATGACGCTCCACGTGGGGCACACCCATAACGTGCAGATGTCGCTCTCGGGCGATCTGGTTAGTGGCCAGCGCGCCTTCGATATCGGTCTGGTGACGGCACTCTGCGGCGAGACCGAACTGATGGCGCAGGCGCTCACGCAGGCCAGATCGCTCGCGGCGCTGCCGCTGACCGCCGTGCGCCTGTCCAAGCAGCGCTTTCGCGCCATGACGCAGCCGGGATTCGATGACGCCTGTGTCGCCGGAATCCGGGCGCAACTCGAATGCTATGCCGACGGCGAACCGCAGCGCGTGATGGCTGCGTTCCTCGACAAACGCAACACAAGGGAGTCGCAGTGAAGCAATTGACCCAACATTTCATAGACGGCGCACGTCGCCCGATTCGAGCCGGGGAGTCAATTCGCGTCTACGATTCGGCGACCGAAGTCCCGTTGGCCGATGTCTGTCTCGGCACCGCAGACGATGTGGCCGAAGCCGTGGCGGCGGCCGTGCGGGCGCAGCCTGGCTGGCAGGGGCTGGGCGCAGCCGGACGGGCGCCGTATCTGCACGCGCTGGCCGACGCGCTGGAAGGCTGCGCCGCGGAGCTGGCCAATGAGATCTCGCGCGAAGTCGGCATGCCGCTGAAGCTGTCGCGCCGCATCCAGGTCGATGCACCGATCGCGGCGTGGCGCGCCACGGCGGCACTGGCCGACACGTTCGCCTTCGTCCGCATGATCGGCAATTCCCGCGTGACGCTGGAGCCAGTCGGGGTGGTGGCCGCCATTACGCCGTGGAACTACCCGTTGCACCAGATAACGGCCAAGCTGGCGCCGGCGCTGCTGGCCGGCTGCACGGTGGTCCTAAAGCCGTCAGAGCTGGCCCCGGCCGTGACCGAACGGCTCATGGCCGCGTGCGAGCAGGCGAAGCTGCCGCCAGGCGTCCTCAATCTTGTGTTGGGTGGCGCGGCGGTCGGCGAGGCGCTGGTATCGCATCCAGACATCCAGATGGTGTCGTTCACCGGCTCCACGGCGGTCGGTCGCAAGGTCGCCGCGCAGGCGGCCGGCGACATGAAGCGTGTGTCAATGGAACTGGGTGGCAAGTCGGCGGCAGTCGTGCTGCCGGGCGCGGATCTCGCCAGGGCGGTCAAGGCGACGGTCAGCTCAAGTTTCCTCAATTCGGGGCAGACCTGCAGCGCCACCACCCGGCTGATCGTCGCGCGTGAGGACTATCCGCAGTGCCGGCAACTGCTGGCGGAGGCCGCGGCAGCAATGAAACTCGGCGATCCCGCCGATGGGGAGACGCGGATCGGCCCCTTGCTGTCGGCGCTGCAGCGTCAGCGCGTGCAGGCGCATATCGCGCAAGCGGAGCAGGCTGGTTTCGACCGGATCGCCGGCGGTGCCGATGCACCCGTGCCAGCGACCGGCTACTTCGTCGCGCCGACTATCTACGGCAACGTCGCACCCGACAGCCGGCTTGCGCATGATGAGGTCTTCGGGCCGGTGCTGGCGGTGCTGTGCTACGACAGCGTCGACGAGGCGATCGCCCTGGCCAACGGCACGCGCTACGGGCTGGCCGCCACGGTCTGGGCTGCCGATGACAGCGCCGGTGAAGCGGTCGCCAACGCGCTGCGGGCAGGGCAGGTGGACGTCAACGGCGCCCGGTTCAACCCGGCGGCACCGTTTGGCGGCTTTGGCATGTCCGGCGTCGGGCGCGAAGGCGGCGTCTACGGGCTGGAGGAGTTCCTGGAGCCGAGATCCGTTCAGCTCCCTTAGTCACGACATCGAAAGGAATCGCAATATGTACAGTCAGGTTACCGTTGCTCGCGCCGGGAAGAGCGAGCGGATCGCCGTGGTCACCATGAACCGGCCGGACAAGCTCAATGCGCTGACCAAGGTCATGGAGACCGAACTGCGCGATGCCATGGAGGCCGTCGATCGCGACGAGAACGTGCGCGTGGTGGTGCTGACCGGGGCAGGCAAGGGCTTCTGCGCCGGCATGGACATCAACGAGCTCGAAGTGCTGCCACCGGGCGATATCCGCGCCGCCCAGTGGATGCGCCCGTTCGACATGAACCGGCGCGCCGACTACCAGACGCGCTATGGCTACTTTCCGGCCATGCGCAAGCCCGTGATCGCGGCAATCAATGGTGCGGCAGCGGGGCTGGGGCTGGTGTACGCGCTGTACAGCGACATGCGCTTCGCCAGTGCCAACGCCGCATTCAGTACCGCGTTCGCGCGTCGGGGCTTGATTGCCGAGCACGGTATCTCCTGGCTGCTGCCGCGCGTGGTCGGCCCCGGTCATGCGGCCGACCTGCTGTACTCGGCGCGCAAGGTGCTGGCTGACGAGGCGCTGCGGATCGGCCTGGTCGACCGTGTGGTCGATGCGGACGCCCTCATGGCGACCACGCTCGATTATGCCGACGACCTGGCCGAGAACGTTTCGCCCCGATCTATCCGCGTGATGAAGCGGCAACTGTGGGAGCAGCCGTTCCAGTCATTGGCCGAGGCCACGCGCGTCGCCAATGCCGAGATGTTCGAAAGCATCCAGAGCGAGGACTTTACGGAGGGGGTTGCGCATTTCCTCGAGCGCAGACCTGCCCAATTTTCCGGCCGGTGACCGGCAATCGGTGCCATGCCCGGAGTAATACAAGGGGTGCTTTTGAAAGCGCTCTCCGCTTTCGCGATGCACGAAAGTAGGACAATTTCTGACCCCGGTATTTTTTTCAATCGGCTAAAACCGATACATGCCCACTCCAACGAAGGTGTGCACATGTCGATCAGTACTGTCCATCCCTCACCGCACCTCCGGAGTGTCCGTTTGGTGAATCTCGAAAATTCAAAATATTTGAATAACATGTCAGCGAATCGATCACTTTAAGCAAAGCTATCGCCGCTATAGTTCAGCACATGGACGACGCAACAACGCAACAGAGCGAAAGCAGCGCCGCCAGACAGACGCTCAAAATCATTGAATCAAAATATACCGGAGAACATTATGTCGAACGCCAAACTGGAAGTCCTGACCCCGCACAACAGCCAGATTATCTTCATCGACCATCAGCCCCAGATGGCCTTTGGCGTGCAGTCGATGGACCGCCAGACCATGAAGAACAACGTGGTCGGCCTGGCCAAGGCGGCCAAGATCTTCGACATCCCGACCACCATTACCACGGTCGAGTCTGACTCGTTCTCGGGCTATACCTACCCCGAACTGCTCGACGTGTTCCCGGGTAAGCAGACGCTCGAACGCACCTCGATGAACTCGTGGGACGACCAGAAGGTGCGCGACGCGCTGGCCGCCAACGGCCGCAAGAAGGTGATCGTCGCCGGCCTGTGGACCGAGGTCTGCAACACCACGTTCGCGCTCTGCGCGATGCTCGAAGGCAACTACGAGATCTACATGGTGGCCGACGCCTCGGGCGGCACCACCAAGGAAGCGCACGACTACGCGATGCAGCGCATGGTGCAGGCCGGCGTGGTGCCGGTGACCTGGCAGCAGGTGCTGCTTGAATGGCAGCGCGACTGGAAGAACCGCGACACGTACGACGCGGTAATGAAGGTGGCCAAGGAACACTCGGGTGCCTACGGCATGGGCGTGGACTACGCCTACACCATGGTCCACAAGGCCGAGCAGCGCACCGCCACGAAGCACGAGTCGCTGGCTCCGGTCCATGCACAGGTGATCGAGCGGTAATTCTGCATTCGCGGGCTGGACGTTCCATAGGACGTCCAGTCATTTCAGAAACCGGGCCAACTGCCTACTTCAATCCCGACTGACGATGAAGAGCGTAAAGAAATTTGCCAGCAAGTGGGAACTCGCTGCATTTGCGTATGCGAGCGGATTCTTGAGGCATGCCCATACGTCATCCTCTCTCGGCATCCTCGCCGGCTCGCTGGCGGTGGGCGGATTGGTGGCAGACCGCGGCTTGAAGCAAGATCGCGGTCTCAAATGAACAGGAGAACTCCCATGTCCAAACTACCGTTGCTCGAACCCGCGGATTGTGACTTGATCCTCGTTGATGAACAGGCGGGCCTTGCGTTCGCCGCGGGTTCTCAAGACCCCCAGATTCGCGGATAGACCAGACCACGCCGGAATTTGCGACTTCGCGATAGAAGGCGTGGGCTTGAGGTGCGGCAGTACTCATGGTGGACTCAAATCTGGTGATGGCACTCGTCCCCGGTGCAATTACGCCAATGTAGCCGATCTCTCCGACGAGTCCTTCCTTGCCGGCCTCGATTTTCCCGATCGTGCGCCGATTGACCGCTTCTGGCCGGCAACCGCCGGTCGTCATTCCAAGCGCCCCGGCGCGTGCGCATTTCGGATGGCTGAAAGTCGCATTCCGGTTCGTAGCCCGCCCGACACGTTCGTAAACTCCATGCATTCCAACAAGCGGAGTGCACATGTCCATCCTGTCCATTTCAACGCGCAACGCCCGCTGCGCCGTGCTGGCGGCCGCGGCCGCAGCAAGTTGCGTCGCCGCGTATGCGGAAACCTGGCCATCAAAGCCGATCACCGTGGTCGTGCCATTTCCGGCTGGCGGCGGTACCGATCTGGTGGTTCGCTCCATCCAGCCGCTGTTGCAGCGCGAGCTCGGCCGCCCCATCGTGATCGACAATCGCAGTGGCGCAGGCGGCACGCTTGGGTCTGCCTATGTCGCGCGGGCTGCGGCCGATGGATATACGGCCGGCGTGGTCACGACGAGCACGCACGCGGTAAGCGTCGCCCTATATCCAAAGCTGACGTACAACCCGGCGAAGGACTTCGCCTATGCCGGATTCATTGGCACGTCGCCTTATGTGCTGGCCGTCAACAACACCTTGCAGGTGGCGGATGCCAAGGCGCTTGTCAGCAGACTGAAGGCCGACAAGGCGCAGCACAGCTTCGGTTCGGTTGGTGTCGGCACCGTGTCGCACCTGATGGGCGAGCAGTTTCAGAAACTCGTCGCCGTGCCGATGGTTCACGTCCCGTATCGCGGTGCGGCGCCTGCGTACACTGATCTGATTGGTGGACAGGTGCAAATCATGTTCGACAATCCGGTGGGACTGGCGCCATACATCAAGGCACACAAGATTGCCGCCATTGCCGTGACCGCTCCGACACCGCTGCTGCCCGATGTACCGACGTTCGCCAGCCAGGGCGTGCCAGGCTTCGAGCAGCAACTGTGGTATGGCATCGCCTTTCCCAAGGGAACGCCCGCTGCGATCGTCGATCGCTTCAATGCAGCACTGAACAAGGTGCTCTCTGACAATGCGGTCGTCGCCGATCTATCGAGCAAAGGTGTGACGGCGCGCCCCGGTACACCCGCCGCACTGCAGGCCGCGGTTCAAGCAGACATCCCGTACTGGGGCAAGATTGCCAGTTCCGTGGGAGCTACAGGTGAGTAATGTCAGTCTGATCCGGGTTTTTGTACGCGATGGGCGAGGCGGCAATCCGGTGCCGCTGGTCTCCGATGCCCGAGGCATGAGCGCGGCGGAAATGCGAAGGGTTGCTGCCGCATATGGGCACGAGTC
Source organism: Cupriavidus sp. CP313 (assembly GCF_054072015.1). Taxonomy (NCBI): domain Bacteria; kingdom Pseudomonadati; phylum Pseudomonadota; class Betaproteobacteria; order Burkholderiales; family Burkholderiaceae; genus Cupriavidus; species Cupriavidus sp. CP313. Next base: position 145,255 of record NZ_JBSVZB010000015.1, read on the forward strand.
CGCCTTTGTATTGCCGAGTGATATCGGTTGCGACTGGCGTTTCCGATTCTTCGTTCCGCAGCACGAGATGGAGATGTGCGGCCACGCCACCGTGGGCACGCTGTGGGCGTTGCGCCAATGGGGCCGCTGGACGACCCCGGCGGTGCGCATCGAGACGCTGAGTGGCATCGTGCTGGCGTATTGGGACGATGCGCTGCAATCCGTTTGGATCTCGCAGCCGGCGGTGCGTACCCAGGCGCTGGACGCCGGGGCATCGGGCCGAGTGGCGGCGCAACTTGGTTTTCCAGCCGGTACGTATGCGGCCACCAATGCCGCGACGAGTCGCGTCAAGACGCTCATCGCCTTGCCTTCCGTGGCGGTGCTCGACGGCTTGCAACCGGACTTCTCGACCATGGAGTCGCTCTGCGCATCGATCGGCTCGACCGGGCTCTATCCCTATGCATTTGGCGTATCGAAAGCGGACGGCCGACCCGTGATCCATGCGCGGCAATTTCCAAAGTCGTCCGGCTATCCCGAGGATGCCGCCACCGGCATAGCCGCGGCTGCCTTATGGGGCTTTCTGAACCAGGCGGGTGAACTGGCTGGCCCTGATGGAAAGGTGTCTTCCATCGCGGTCTGGCAAGGCGATGCCATGGGCAGCCCCACGGAAATCCTCGTGGCGCCGCGCCATACGGATTCGGGCGAGCCTGACGGATGCTGGCTCAGCGGCAGCGTGACTTGGAGCGATGCGTGACGGACAGCTCCCCCGAGGCGCGGCTTGCCGCAGCCGGATTCACGTTGCCCGAAGTGTCAAGTCCACGTGGCAGCTATGCGCCGTATTGCGCGATCCAGGTCGGCACATCGCAATGGGTGTCGATTGCCGGTCAGGTATGCCGGCGGAACGGCGTGGCCATGGCGGGCCAATGCCGGAGCGACGATGATCTGGAACTCGCCGGCCATGCCGCCGAAGTATCGGTGCTGAATGCACTGGCCATACTGCGGCTGGCTTGCGACGGCGAGTTGTCGCGCGTGATACAGATCGTTCGCCTGCGTGGCTTCATCCGCGCGGCACCGGACTTTACACGACATGCGGCAGTGCTCGATGCGGCCTCGGCGGTTATGCGCGCAGCATTCCCCGGTCAGCCGCTGCCGGCACGCAGCGCGCTTGGCGTGGCCAGCTTACCGGACCGGGCTTGGACGGAGATTGAGGTCGACGCCATTGTGATGACGGCCTGAAGGCGTCGGCAGCTAGGCTACGACGGCGCCGGCACCTCGCGCAGCAGCCGGTGCAGATGCCCGCTGGAGGCAAAGCCGAGATCCATGCTGACGCAGGCGGCGGACCGGCCTCCTGCAATCAGCTTGCGTGCGTGCTCGGCCAGAATACGACGCCGTACGGTCACGGGCGTCGCGCCGAACTCGATCTGACAGGCGCGCTGCAAATGTCGGATCGAGATGCCCAGTTCGCCGGCCACGGTATCGATCGATGGCAAGGGCATGTCGCGTTCGAGCGCCGCATGGAAGCGCTGGACCATGCGCAGAGCGACGGACGCCGGCTCTTCGGGCATCGCCAGCGGCCGGCTCGTCATGATCTGCGCCACGATGGCGCGCACGAGCCAGGACGCGCTGGTGAATGAGATCGTAGGCGCGAGCAGCGCCTCAAGCATCGCGATCGTCGCGGTGTCCAGGTGCATGGCGCCGAACCGTAGGCACGCGGGCAGGCGATCGGGCGGCAGATAGAGTTCCCCGTGCTGCTGAAGGCCGTGCTCGGATGCCGTCAGGTGCGACGTCGACGCATGCAGCAGTACAGCGGTACCGCGCACCAGCGAAGCGGCATGCAGTGCGTCTGGCTCGCCGGACGAATCGTTCCAGACCGTCCTGAGCCTGCCCATGCGCGGCCACAACAGCATGCCGCAGTCGTGGACGTGCCAGGCTCGGCGAAAAGCAGGCTGTCGGCTGTCATGCAGGGCGAATCCATGCTCGGCGGTCAGGTGAAGTTTGGGAGACAGGTGAGGATCGTTGGTCATCGCAGGCGTTCCGGCAGTCACAGGCGGAATGCCACCGATAATACGCCGTTCCGTGGACCGGGGGCAGCGGAGCGCTAAATCGGCGGAGCCGCGCACGCCCTGTTATGGCAACAGTCTCGTTTCCAGTTCCGACGTAGTGCGTGACTCGGCCATCGACGACGTGCCGACCGTCGCTTTGCGACCCGTAGCGACCGTAGGTCGAGCCGGTTGCCGAGGTGCGCACCCATGTCTTCGTTGGTTTTTAACCGTCAGCAGTGTCGGCTTGCGCACAGACCGCCTGCCGCACGCGCCGCAAACTACTTCGAATCTGTCCAACCCGCCAGGAGGCACAGATGAAACAGGTATCACTGACCATTCCAGAAATTGGATTGATTGCCGGAACACGGGCGGCAGGCGCTGCGGGCCTCGCACTGTTGCTCAGCGACCGACTGAATCCGGAACAACGCCGCGCCGTCGGCTGGACGCTGCTCGCAGTAGGGGTCATCACCACAGTGCCGTTGGTCGCGCAAGTGTTTGGGAAACGTCAGCCATACAAGAGCCCCGACGAGAAGTGAAGTAATGGTGCGAGGGCCAGAGCCAAAAATTGACGAGCTTGACGACCGACCAGTGCTGGCTGGCAAGCGACCTCCGCCAGTTGCGAGCCGACTGGATCTTCCCGACCCTGAGCGGCCTTTCGCAAGACTGCCCAACAAAAGGCCGATGCCGAAGCTCTTCGGCCGTCGATGTCTGCGCGGCGCGCGGCAGCGCTCGCAGCGGCAAGTAGCCTTGCGCTAGCGATTCTTCAGTTCAGCCAGGAGCGTCTGGGCGGTGCGCACATCGGTGAGGACACTTCCTTCCCTGATGTTGTCGCAGGCGGGCTGTAGCACGGCGTATGCATGCTGCATGTCGCCCGCCGCTGCCAACTGACGGGCAAGGCTGATCGCCGCCCGAAGCCCGGGAAGACCCGCGCCCTGTCTTTGTGCAACGGCGATTGCCTCGTGAAGGGTCGCTAGTGCTTCGTTTCGTTGCATGGGGTGCCGAGTCGCAAGCAATTCGCCTTTCAGGCGCAGCATTTCCGATAGCTGGAAGCGTCCGCCATGACGATTGACAGCGGCGAGCGCCCGATCGATCTCGACGAGCCCTGCCTCTGGTTTGCCCGCGCGGCCAAGCGCCTCGCCAAGCAGCGCATTGAAGTATGGCAGCCCCATTTCCGCACCGGTTGCGCTGATTGCTGAAATTCCCTCCCGCATCCTTTCTATGCCTTCGTCGAGATCGCCCATTTGCGCCAGCGACCAACCCAGCTGAAACTTACCTTGCGACCGCAGCAACGGCAACATGTACTCATCGCAAACTGCAATTTCCCGCGCAGCCCACTGCTTCGCCAGTTCTGGCTCGCCCCGCAAGATATGTGCGAAGCTGCGTGCCCAATAGGCCAAAGCGGTCGTCAGTGGATGACAGAGTTCTTGCGCTAGCCCCAGCGCCTCGTCGCAGATCGACAGTGATTTGTCCGGGTACCCACGCAGGCACTGAACCAGCGCGGTGAAGCACCGGCAGCACACACCAGGATCATGTCCTGAGTATTTGAATGTCAGCGCGTGGTCTCGCCCTCGCTCGTAAAGGGCCATTCCGCTTCTGCTATGAAACTCTGAAGCAGCATATTCCCCCATGAAAAAGCTGTTCGTCCAGAAAAGATGATGCGTCTCGATTTGCATCCCGGGATCATGCGAGCCCGCGGTCAGAGCTGTGCACCGGTTGCCAAGTTCACGGGCGAGTTCCGACTCACCACGGATCATCCGATACTGTCCTTCTCCCCGCAGTACGGTGAACAGTTCGCTCTCGTCTCCAAGCTCCTCGCAGAGCGCCCTTGCTCGCGTATACGCGTCAAGGACTTCTTTTGCCGCCCAACCCTTCGCTGCCATCATGGTCACGCCAAGGACCTTTTGATACTCGAGCTCTTGCCTGAGCAGCGCAGGAGAACGAGGCAACATCCGGATGATCTCGAGTCCTCTGTTCAGGTGATCAACGGCCTGCTGATACGCGAACCGCTGCAGCGCCTTGCCCGCGGATTGGTACAGATAGTGAACAGCCTTGTCCCAAAGTTCGCCAGCAAGCGCGTGATGCGCGAGGAGTTCGACATGCTCGTCAAGACGTTGCGTGTAAAGTTGCTCGATGACACCCACAAGCTGCACGTGAATAGGGCGTCTTCGCTCCTTGAGTACGCTTGCATATGCGACTCGATGCGTGAGCGCATGCTTGAAGGTATATTGCTGATGCGGCAACAAGCGGGTCTGATAGAGGAATTCAGCCGCTTGCAGATCGGCGAGCAGATCGAGTAGCCGCTCGCGATCGAGATCGGCTATCGGCTCAAGAAGATCGACGGGAAATTCATGACCGATCACGGCCGCCATCTGCAGAAGGGCCTTCTGCTGCGCGGACAGGCGATCGATCCGCGAAGCGAGAACTGCATGCACAGTTGACGGAATATCGAACGTGTCTATCGTTCGCGCTATCTGGTATGCGCCTTTTTGGCCAACCAGTGCGCCCGAATCTGCGAGCGCACGAACGGACTCTTCCAGGAAAAACGGTGTGCATCCCGTGCGCTCGATCAGGTGACGCCTAAGGGCGGAAAGCTCGCTGCCGTCGCCGAGCAGCGACTGCAGCAGCTGCTTCGCGCCTTCGGTGCCGAGACTGTCCACGTGCAGCTGGGCAAAATAGCTCTTGCCAGACCATGTGTGCCGATACTCGGGTCGATGGGTCACGAGAAGCATCACGCGTGACGCACCGATGAAGTCGACGAGATGATCGAGCACGGCCTGCGTGCCCTCATCGATCCAGTGCAGATCCTCGACAACGAGGATCGATGGGCTGTGCTCACTCGCTCGGATCATGAGAGAGGCAATCGCTTCGAGTGTGCGCTTGCGCCTTTGCGGCGGAGTCGCCATGTCCCATTGCGGATCATCCGGCGGTAGGTCCAGCATTGCAGCCAGCGCAGGACACGTCCAGGCGAGCGCCGGGTCGACCGCGTCGACGCCGCGACGAAGCTTCTCGGCGGCCTCATCCAGTGTGTCATGCGTCCCGATGCCGAACCACGTCCGGAGCAGATTGGCCAGCGGAAGATAGATGGCGCTCGTGTCGCGCGATGTCGCGCCCGTTTCGAATTTTGTCCACCCGGCCGCCTGTTCCGAGTTGACAAACTCATGCACGAGGCGAGACTTTCCCACGCCCGGTTCCCCGACGACGGCGCATACCTGGCCAGCGCTGCGTCCGGCACGCGCAAGCATCCCCTGCAAACTAGCCATCTCCGTGTCGCGGCCGACAAAATGCGTGAGGCCGCGTACGGTACGAGCGTTCCAGCGAAGACGCAACTCGGACTTTGTCCCCAGCGTGAAGATCTCGAGGGGGGGCGTCGCACCAGGAAGCGATCTCGCGCGAAGATCTGAAAGTTCGATGAACCCTTCGGCACATCTCGCCGTGTCTGCGCTCACGCCGATCTCTCCGGCCGCGAGCGCGACATCGATCTGATTCGCGAGCTGCGGTACGGAGCCGAGCGCGTCATAGTGCTGCGACCCCTCGTCGCCAATCGTCCGGACGACAGCCTCGCCGGAATGTACGCCAATCCGCACATCCAGGGATCGCTCAATGAGTGCCGAAATGCGTGCGCGCATCGCGAGCGCTGCATAACAGGCTTCCACCGCATGCTCTTCGTGTGCGACGGGCGCTCCAAATAGTGCTGTGACACCATCGCTTCTGAGTTGGGTGACGAGGCCGCCGAATCGCTGAACAGAGTCGACCATTGCCTTCAACACAGCGTCGACGCGCTCAAGTGCCGTCTCGTGATCGATGACGCTGATGGGTTCGCGCACGCGGGCGCAGAGCACACTCAGATGCTTGCGCTCCGCCGGCAATGCCGTTGCGCTATCCGCTGCGTAACCAGCGCGCGACGCAATCCCGGACTGCTTAGCCGGTTCCCCGACAGCCACGGCCGGACCTGCAGGCTCTCTAGCCCCGCCTGAATCCTGCTGGATTTGAGCAGCCAGACGTTGAGTGCTCTCGGCCGGGGCAATGCCGAGTTCGGTATTGAGCACTCGGACGCATTCCTGGTACTGGCGGACAGCAGCGTTCCGGCGTCCCGTCCTCGCATACAGCCTCATAAGCAGCGCATGGGCCCATTCGAGTGACGGGTCCAAGGCCAATACTCTGCTTGCCGTCGCAATTGCACGATCAAATTCGCCAGATTGTTCGTAATGGCCGACGAGTTCGGTGAACACTTCCACGGCGCGCTCATGAAACCAGCGACGCTCGATGATCATCCACTGCTCGAACGGTTCTTCACGAAGGCTGAAACCATCGAGTAGGGCGCCCCGATAGAGTGCAACGGCTTTCGACAGGGAATCAGGAGATCGTTCAGTCGCGAGGCTCGTGAATTGCAGCGCGTCGACTTCCACGAACTGTCCGTCAAGCCATATGGCATCCGGCTCCGCGTTCAAGATTGGGGGCGCGTTCGGCAGGACCCGGCGCAAGCTCGACAGAGTCTGCCGCAAACTGGCCCTTGCCTGCTCTTCCGCACTGCGCTCCCAAAGCACGCTTGCCAGTTGCTCTCGCGACCGCAGCATCCCCGGCGACAGGGCAAGGTAGGCCAGGATGGCCTTGCTCTTCCTGGTGGGAAAAGCAAGCGATCCATGCTGCCCGGCAAGCCGGACTTGAAAGCCTCCGAGGACTTCTATCTTGAGCCGGGCCATGTCGTGCGTGAGGTGAAGCGTCGCTCTCAAAAGTCTAGTCCGCCCGGCGCGACTTTCACGCATCAATGAAGACTGCCCTCCAGCCCGTCTTTTGTAGGTCACTTCTTCAGGTTCATCTCGTCCTGAAAAGGGTCGGGGTAGGCATAAGCGTGGTTGCTGACTCGAATCCGGCCTCATGTGCAGGCTACCCGGCAAGATGCGGCCGCTTTCATGAGAAATTTTTTTTACGGCGTTTTTACGCGGCCCCGCCCGCAGTTCACGGATTGATGACGTCAGGCAACGATAGTTGGAATCGTGATGTTGCCGTACTCCAAACGTGGCTTACCCGTTCGAAAAGATGGGAATTCCAGGCGGCACCATCACGTATGCCAGGCGGCAGATCACGAACCCCAGTGCCTCAAACCGCCGCCCGGCGTTCGAACCGTGCAAGGTGGAAGGACAGTCGTCGCTCGCGGCGGCCACGGGACGTGTGACGTATTGAAGGAGCGTTTCAATGGAAATCATGACTGATGGGCATAGGGTGACTACTACCAACCGCTACGCCAAGTGCATCGCAGCATCCAAGCGTGTCCGCTGGGACATCGACCGCGACGTAATTCGCGGCCGAAGCTTCGATTTCACGAAGAAGTTCTTGCCAGACGCTCTATCAAAGGTCGATTCTCTCGCCTTTCTCGGTCACGACGAGCAGCGTCTGCTCAGCCAGATTCAGGGCCGTACGTACTCGAACATGTTCGGTCTCGTCGAACGCTTCATCGCGGCGAAGGTACTGGAGATGAGCGGCCCATACCGACTCGGCGATCAGAGCGCGCTTGAAGCACTTATCCGGTTCAGTGATGAGGAAATCAAGCATCAGGAGCTATTCCGCCGCATCGAGCGCATGTGCGCCGAAGGCATGCCAGCTGGTTATTCGTTCTTGCCGGACGCAAATAGTGTGGCCTCGTTCGTCCTGGCAAAGTCCACCTGGGCAGTGCTCGCTCTAACCTGTCACATCGAACTCTTCGTGCTGGCGCACTATCGAGGCAGCATCGACGGCGACATGAATTCCTCTGAACTATGGAAAGACGTCTTTCTCTATCACTGGCGCGAGGAATCACAGCATGCGATTCTCGATGAAATGGAATGGCAACGCGAAGATGCGAGGCTTTCGCCTGAAGAACGTGACGCAGCTGTCAACGATCTGATCGAATTGGTCGCCGCCGTGGATGGCATTCTGCAAACTCAGGCTAATGCGGACGCAGACTACTTTGCGATGATCTGCCCACGATCGCTGTCGATGGCTGACAAAGATTCCGTGCGCATCGGCCTGCTTGCCGCATACAGGTGGCAATACATCATTTCCGGAGTGCAGGAGCCCCGCTTCAGTCAGGCTCTCAGTGGCATGATCACCGGGAGCCAGCTATCCAGAATCGAAACTGCGATGGCACCGATCATGAACTAGCGTGCGCGATATTAGGGGCTGCGAACTACACGTTCGCAGCCGCTAAGCATCGTGAGCTTCGCGACGAAAAGGCGGAGCCGCGACTATGTGGGGACAAGTTGGACAGCGTGCTTGCCAATCGGGGTATGAAAGTCCGCTAGCTTGGCGGGAGCCGACGTTCGAACGTCCGAGGGAACGCCGGGACCAACGACACTTCGTGGCCGGCAACCGCCGTTGCCCTTCGTCCAGGCTTGGCTAGCAACGGATGCCGGCAGCACGTAAGACCAGGAAGAGCGTGAGGCCAGCGTTGCCGGGGCCCAAGATAGGCCACGATAACGGGGTCCTTTATCGCGACTCGTGATGGCGGATTCCCTTGGCATACACCCATACTAGGCGAAGGATTCACGAGTGCCCGCCTGAGCGTGTTCGCTCCTGGGAAACACTGGCCGAGCACGTTCCTCCGTATGGCAACCAGCCGCGTCGGCAGGCAGCTGGCTCCTCCGGTATGGATCGGGCAAGACCTCCAGTTGCGCCCACGGGGCGTTGTCGACGGGATCGAGATCGAGGCAGTGTTTGAAGTCGCTCGCTGCCAGGCGCGTGCCTAGAAGCTTGCCAAACGCATCGAGCTGGACCTGCGAGATCAGTCCTGCGCTGCCGCCGAGCGCTGGGCAGATGATCCACGTCGTGCCGTCCTTGGCGAAGATGCGCAAGCGCCTGACTTGGTCGGCCGGCTGGATTGCGAGCTCTTCGCCGGCGAGCCCGCCTAGCGAGAAGGCTTCGAGGTATTCGTCGGTATGGCGATGGCCCAGGCAAACGACCACCTTCGGTCGCCAGCGGGCGCAGGTCTTCGCGAGAAACCGGAAGCGTTCGCCATGCCGGCACAGATCCTCGTAGCGCGTCTGTGGGACGAGTTCGGGCTGGCCTCGGAACGCTTTGGACCAAGGCGTTCGTCCATCGAGTTGGGCAGGCAGTGGAAACAAGCTGAGCCTGAACTCGGCGCCCCCGGGCGCGTACAGATGGCGCCAGTAGTATTGTTCCCAGTCGTTGTCCGCGAGCCGAACGCGCAGTGCTTCAGCCCGCGCGGCGGCCATGATGCGGGCAATGTACTGATGGCTGAGCCACTTGCCCATGTTTTCCCGCTGCTGGTGGCGGAACACGGCGTCCCAGGCGGGCGGCGCCACACGCGGCTGCAGCGGCGCGACAAGGGGCTCCGACCAGGCGCGCGGGCTTCTGTCGCATATCCAGACGGGAGCTCCTGGGTTGCCTCCTTCCATCCCCACGTACGATGCAAAATAACGATCCAGTTCCTGACGCGCGAATACCCCTGAATGCCGCATATTATCCCTTGCTGCCTGGTGGGACCCCATACATCCAATGCCGCAGCATGCCGCCGCCTCTGGGGCGTGCGTGCCACTGTGGTCGTTTAAAAACTCTTTCTGCGGGCGGGGTACGAACGGGATCAGTGCGCCCTCGCGGGCGGCATCCTTGTGCCGACGGGATCTCGGTATAATGGCCCGCCCGCTGCCATGTCACCGGTAATTGCTAGTCGTTCCTTAATACCGGCGATATCTGGTCGCCTGCGTAATCACAGGGCCAGGCCAGTACCCGCATGCCGCGCTGCCAGAAATGCAGCCGCGTCGCTTCCGATGATGAAAAGCAATGTCGACTGAATAAGAAAATGCAAGGTGGCCCTTTCGTGGGTCCAGGCTATATCCGTTCTTATGTGATTGTTGTCACTGACGCAAACTGATACTACTTTTGTATTGCCTGAGCATTACCCGCATATCGATAGCACGCGCCAAGGAGGCAAAATCAAGATCTCTCGAAACGCGCAACCATGCGGTATTCCAGCCCGGCTGCATTCTTATCCCCGATTCCTCTGCAATTGAGGTCAATTTAACCAAACCTGCCGGAAATAGGAATTCCAATCTTTTAAGGTCTGACATAAGTGGCTTTGCTGCGCTGCGATATTTCTGAGGTTGCCTGCTTTTTATCCCCTCCACGGAGGGGATAAAAATGCGGACGCCTGAACGTAGTGCGCTCTGCGATCCATGCAAGCGTGGCTCAATATCTGAACGCCTGGCACCACATCACAGCGGTGGTGTGACTGGCGCCTCGACCTACGCCGTCAGTTTTCAGAATTTCTGGTTTCTACCGGTCCACCATCGGTCGGGGCTGTCCCGCCAGGCGGGAACAAACTTATGCCACGGGCGAGCCCTGGCTGACTCAATTCCTCAGTATCCGGCGGCGGCACAACATGGCAAGCGGTCGCGCCCGCTGTGCCTGTGCGGCTATTTCAGCAACGTGGAGCTTCGCCGCGACCTGCATATGCGATTCAATCGCGGTGAGTCGGCATACTCGACGACGTTTCATTTGCTATACATACTTTTGCCGGTCGTTTTGGCCTAATACTTTTTCACTAGCTGTTTAGCGCGCCGCACCCCGCTCCAGTGGGGATTGATAGCATTTTCAGGGCGCTGGATACCGGTGGCCGCAGTGCCTGCCGGAGCCTCCAAAAACTACCCTCCATGGTCGGCAATGCCTTGTCCCTCAAGGCTTTGCGAGAGTCCCGAAGCCCCGAGGCGAAAGCGAAACGCGATTACCGGCATCTTCCTGAGCACCAGCGGCGCGGCACGTGCGCACCTTGTCCATAGAGCTGATTTTCCATTCCAATTCCGCCAGCTAGATTGACCTCAGCGTTGGCGCTCGCCAAAGCCATCGACTTCTATGTGCTTAAAAGCCGGGGAAAGGGGGTTCATCCATGAAACGCATCCATATGAAGCTGGCGGCCTTGCCGCTCGCCTGTCTCGTCATCACGGTCGCCGGTTGCGGGGGAGGCGGAGGCGACTCGACGTCTACCACTGCCGCCACCACAGCACCAGGCACCGGAACGTCAACGTCAACGCCGACGTCACCCACGTCACCCACGTCGCCAACAACGCAGACCGCGGCCAGCAGCGCCATGCTGTCGGGTACTACCGATCCCGGGCCCGAGATCGGTAAAGACGGGGACTTCTACCTGAATACCGTGACCTGGATGCTGTTCGGGCCCAAGGCAAACGGCGTGTGGCCGGCAGGGGTTTCGGTAGCGGGTACCGGCAATACCGGGACGGCCGGGAACACCATCCTGTCCGGCTCGGTCGATCCGACCGACAGCGTCGGCAACAATGGCGACTACTACATCAATACCACCACCTCGACCCTGTTCGGGCCCAAGGCAAACGGCACGTGGCCGCCGGGCGTCCAGATGGGTGGCGGCACCGGGTCGGGCACCGGCGGCGGCGTCGTCCTGACGGGCGCGGGGGCGCCAGCCAACAGTGTCGGCAACAATGGCGACTACTACCTCGACACCAACACCTGGACGCTGTATGGGCCCAAGGCCAATGACGTGTGGCCGGCAGGGGTCACGCTGGTCACTCAGCCGGGCGGCAGCGGCGGCACCGGCGGCACTGGTGGCGGCACTGCAGGCAATGGCGGTCACATCCTGTACGGCAGCGGTGCGCCGACCGACGACATCGGCGTCGATGGCGACTTCTATTTCGACACCACGACCGGGACGCTGTACGGTCCCAAGGCGGGCGGCAAGTGGCCGACCTCGGGCGTGACCGCAGGGACAGGCACCGTCTACAACGGCAACTTCAACGTGCCAGACACGCTCAGCCGCGGCAGCTATGCCATGACCGGCGCCGGCGGGGCGGTGCCGTTGCCGACGGACTTCGGTGTCGTGATCCCCTACGATTGCAGCAAGGTCACGCTCACTGCCACCACACTCGGCAAGGTGCAGGGAACGCTGGACATCTCGGTGCACAGGGTGACAGGGTCCGGCGCTTCAGCGACCATCACGCCCCTCAATGATCTGAGCTGCAAAGTCACCAACGGCCTGCAGAACTGCAGTGAGGAGGTGCCGGCCGGTATCGTCAACCACAACGACAAGCTGCAGGTACAGGTCGACAACAACCAGGCCACCGATTGGGGCGGCCTCGCCGTCAACCTCGCCTGCATCAAGTAGGCACGTTGGATGGCGGCGCGCGTCTGGGCCGGGGGGCAGACGCGCGCTTGAGCGGCGGCAGGACACATGGTCCTGCCGCCCTTCTGTTCCCCCATGGAACCTGCCATGGCGAACGACTGTGTACAGCTCGTTTGGGCTGAGGGCGAAAGAAAGAGGGTGTAGGCGCCACAGGGATGCGCCTACACCCTTAAGTTGGCAACGGGGTCGCCGCTTGGCATTGTGCTGCATCGCACCATCAGCGGTACCCCTCAAGCGATGGGAAGCACGAGTGCAGCGTAAAGAAGTGCTCGGCCTGCCTGAGGCGTTGGGGAATTCTGACTGGATCTGCCCCGAGAGGGCGGTTCAGGCTTGTGGACACTGCTCCTTGATCAGCACGACCGCACCGAAACTCAGCAGGCATGTCGCTGCCATATACCAGGCCGCCGACATGGGATTGCCACTCAACTTAATCATGCCCGTCACGATGAACTGCGCGGTGCCGCCAAACAGCGCAACGTTCAGCGCATGCGAAATCGCGGCGCCGCTGGCGCGCACCCGTGCAGGAAATGCTTCGAGCACAAGCAGGGTGCCAACGGCAGCGCCAAGTGCCACCATTGCGCTGATAAGCCCGACGCCAACTAGGACTGGCAGCGTGCCGTCTGCACGCACAATCATCAGGAAGACCGGGAAGACCAGAAGCACTTTGCATCCCGCCGTGAAGAGGGCCAGTGGCTTGCGGCGGGGCAGTCGGTCGATGAGCAGGCCGGACAGCGGCGGGATGACAGTCAGTAGCAGCGCGGACAACGTTGCTGCCAAAAATCCTGTGCTGGCAGGTACGTGCATCACGCGATGCAGGTAGCTTGGCATGTAGTAGACGATGACGTAGACCGGGATCGTTGACCCCATCCTGATCAGGATCGCCAGGAGCATGGTGCTGCGATGCTCGCGCCACAGCTCGACGAGCGGCGTGGCGGCAGCTCTGCCCCTTGTGTCGGCGACCGGCGCCTCGCGAAGCTGGCGGCGAACGTAGATGCCGACGGGCGCGATCAGAAGTCCGATCAGGAACGGAACACGCCAGCCCCAGGAAGCCAGATCCTCCGGCGACATCACCTTCGTGAGAAGGGCGCCCAGGGATGCTCCCAGCAACGCAGCCGCGCCCTGGCTCACGAACTGCCAGCTGACCACGCGGCCACGGCTCGAAGCCGGTCCAGCTTCCATCACGTATGTCGCGGCAACGCCGATTTCGCCGCCGACGGCAAAACCTTGCAGCGCCCGACCGGTGATGACGATGAGCGGCGCAGCCGCACCGATCATTGCAAACGGCGGGCAGAGGGCGATGGCCGCCGTCCCGATGGTCATCAGGACGATGGTTCTCGTCATTGCCGCGCGGCGTCCGAAACGGTCGGCATAGGCACCGATCATCATCGCGCCAAGCGGCCGGATGAGAAAGCCAACGCCAAACGTGCCCACTGCCAACAGCAACGAAGTCAGAGGATCTTCCGCCGGGAAGAACTGGTCTCCGATCATCGCCGCGAAGAATCCGAACACGGTGAAGTCAAACGTTTCCAGTCCACTGACGAGAGACGTTGCGACGACAGTCTTTCGGAGTTCGCTTGTCTGAGTGTCTCCTTCCCCCATCTTCAACCGTCAATGCTCCAATTCATGACTTTCCCCACCTAAGCGTGGGGCCCACTAAAGCAGGGTAAGACCCGGTCCCACCCCCAATCAATAATCAACCCCGGCAAGCCTGACCCCTTGCCTGACCCGTTAGGGTGTAGGCCTCCCTGTGCCTACACCCTTCTTTTTTTTCGCTTTGGCAAATTACGGGAAGAAGGGCGCGAGTATAGAGGCGTCCGGAAATCCGGTGGGCAAGATGCGCCGGATCAGACGATCTTGCAGGCCAGGAACACTGCCGAAAGAACAGCAGCAAGCTGGCTGGCCCGGGACGAAATGCGCAGCGGCATGACGGAATTTCCCACGCTCGACGAGGCACGCATTCTTGCTCGAAATCGCTTCGCGCACATCCCTCCTTTTTGCGGGTCCACTCTTACGTGGGGATAGATAACTCGCTAAAAACGCCATTTGTGCCTTGAAGATGTAGCCGCTGGAGCCATACACTTCGCCGGTCATTCGCGTAATGACGCAGTGCAAAAAGAGCGCGCCACCGCGCCGGGCAACACGAAGCCAACACCGCCAGGTTCAAATCCGCAGGCAGCGCAAACAAGCGGAAAGGCACCAGCGTGTGCCATGTCGGACAAGCGGAATCCCCGCAACACAGCCCGCTCAGGAGACGGCGGACAATGCGGGCCTTCTTGTAACAAGGGAATAATCGAGACGTGCTAAAGCTTTCAAGCAGGCTGACGTTTGGCAGGGCGGTAATGTACCTGGGGATCGTTCCGTTGCTGGCTTCCTGTGCACTCGCACCAGGGATGCGCTTCGACCCGCAGCGACCGCTCGATCCGGAGGACCCGGAATCGGTGCCCAAAATCACGCTCATCACGCCGGCGCTGGTGCGCACGCTGAAGGCCTCCACACAGCCAGCGAACGCTGGGGTGGAGGAGCTGTTCGCAGACCCGAGGCCCTATACCGTGGGCGTGGGCGACATTCTCTCGATCGTTGTGTGGGACCACCCGGAACTGGTGTTTCCCACGCAAACGTACTCGATTGGCACTGCGTACGAGATCCCGAACTACAGCGGCGCGGCCAACGTGCCGGGCTACGTCGTAAGTCCCGCGGGCACCATCCAGTTTCCTTATGCCGGTGTGGTCAAGGTTCTCGGTCGCACGCCGGACGAGATTCGCGGACAGTTGAGCACCCAGCTCAAGCCTGTCGTCAACATGCCGCAGGTCACCGTACGCGTGCTCGCCTTCCGCAGCAAGCGCGTCTACATGGACGGCGAAGTCAAGACGCCCGGCCCCCAGAACGTCGACGACGTACCCATGACCCTGGTCGAAGCGCTCAACCGCGCCGGGGGTATCAACGTCCTGACGGGCGACAACAGCCGCATTCGCGTTTCGCGCGAGGGCAAGACCTACGTCGTCAACCTGCCTGCGCTTCTGCAGCAAGGCATCGACCCCGCCCAGATTCTGCTGCGCAACGGCGACATCGTTCGCGTGGAACAACGCGAGGACAGCAAGGTATTCGTGACCGGCGAAGTCGTGCGTCCTGTTGCCGTTCTGCCGCGCAACGGCCGCCTGACGCTCAGCGAGGCCATTGGTGAAGCCGGCGGCGTCAACCCCCTCTCGGCCAACGCCAAGGAACTTTACGTTATCCGCAAGAGCAACGATGGCGAAGCCGAGGTGTTCCACCTCGACGGCAAGTCTCCTGTCTCCTTTGCCCTGGCCGAATCGTTCGAGCTGAAGCCGAGGGACGTCGTCTACGTCGACGCCGCAGGTGTGGTCCGCTGGAGCCGCGTGATCAACCAACTGCTGCCGAGCGGCAACTTCTTCACGTCCACGGCGAACGCGGTCAAATGATCAAGACTGTACTCGTGGTCTGCATCGGCAATATTTGCAGGAGTCCTATGGCGCAGGGGCTTCTCAAGCAGGCATTGCCGGATGCCAACGTCATCTCCGCGGGCCTTGGTGCGCTCACTGGCAAGCCGGCCGACGCGCACGCCATCGCAGTCATGCACGAGATTGGCGTGGATATCACCGGCCATCGGGCCCAGCAACTGAGTCGAGCCATGACGACGCGTGCGGACCTCATTCTCGTGATGGACAACGCGCAGCGGCAAGACATCCAGCACTTGCACCCGGCCACCACCGGTCGTGTCTTCCGCATCGGTGAGCTTGCCGGGTTCGACGTGCCAGATCCCTATCGCGAGGCTCGTCCCGCCTTCGAAAACGTGCTGCAGTTGATCCAACGCGGCGTGGAAGCCTGGGTGCCGCGCATCCAGGCGCTTCGATAACCGATTCAGCAATGCAGATGAACCAGACTCCCCCTCCAGTTGTTGTCGCTGCGCCTCCGGACGACGAGATTGACCTCGTCCGGTACCTTGATGTGCTGATTGCCAGCCGTTGGCTGATTGCATCCATTGCAGGCGTGGTGCTGGCGCTGGGGGTTGCCTATGCATTCCTGGCGCGGCCGGTTTATCAGGCAGATATTTTGGTGCAGGTGGAGGACAGTCCCAATAGTGCAAAAAGCCTGTTGGGGGACGTGTCCAGCATCTTTGACGTCAAGGCGGAAGCCACAGCCGAGATCGAAATTCTTCGTTCTCGCATGGTCGTAGGAAAGGCGGTAGACAACCTGCGACTATACATTTCCGCAGGGCCGAACTATTTCCCTTTTGTTGGCGCGTGGATCGCCAGCCGCGCCAAGGGCTTGTCCGAGCCAGGACTGCTCGGGTTCGGTGGTTTCGCATGGGCCAAGGAGTCGATTGACGTCGAAAAATTTGGCGTACCCGAATCCTTGGAGGGCGAGAGATTCAACCTGATTGCCTTGGGCGAGGGGCGCTACCGTCTGGAGAATTCCAGTCTGGATGCGCCGATCGAGGGACGGGTGGGGCAGCCGCTGACGGCAGAACAGAGCGTGGGTAGCTTCACCCTGCTAGTAAGCGAAATGAAGGCAAAGCCGGGCATTGTCTTCAAGCTCGTACGGAACTCGCACCTACAGACCCTAGAAAGGCTCCAGGACCGACTCAAGATCGCCGAAAAAGGGAAGCAGAGCGGCATCATCAGTGCTTCGCTCGACGGCACCGACCCGAAGCTTACGGCAAGTATTCTGAATGAGATTGGTGAGGAGTACGTCGCACAGAACATCAAGCGCAAAGCCGCTGAGGCTGAGAAATCGCTGACCTTCCTGGGTGACTTGTTGCCCCAGCTCAAGAGCGAACTGGAACGGGCCGAGGTGAAGTACAACGACATGCGCAATAAGCGCAATACGTTCAACCTCAGCGAAGAAGGAAAGGCATTCCTGCAGGAGAGCGTGACCGCCGAGACCAGCCTCCTCGAGCTGAAGCAAAAACGCACAGAATTGCTGACCCGCTTTGCGGTGGGTCACCCAGGCGTGCAGGCGCTCGATCAGCAGATTGCAACGCTGAGTGCGAAGGTGTCAGGTATGGCTTCCCGCATGAAGGCCTTTCCCAATGTAGAACAGGACACCCTGCGCCTGATGCGCGACGTGCAGGTCAACAATGATCTGTACGTAGGCCTACTGAATAATATGCAGCAGCTCAGGCTCGTCAAGGCGGGTAAGGTTGGCAACGTCCGTCTGCTCGACAGTGCTCCGATTCCCGAGGAGCCCATTAAGCCCAAGAAGGGCCTGGTCATCGCGCTTGCGGCTATTCTTGGTGTGCTGATTGGTGTGGTGGTGGCTTTCGTGCGCAATGCGTTGTATGGCGGCATCACGGATTCCCAGGATATTGAACAGCACACCGGTCTGAGCGTCTATGCAACCGTACCTTTGTCGACCGCCCAGGCTTTCCTTACCGAAGAAATCCATCAGCGCAAGCGTGGCAATTTCGTGCTCGCGGAACGTAATCCTAATGAGCCAGCGATTGAAAGTCTGCGCAGCCTGCGCACGGCTCTGCAGTTTGCCATGCTCGACGCAGACAACAAGCGGGCGCTGCTCACGGGTCCCACGCCGGGCGTCGGCAAGTCATTTATCTCGGCCAACCTCGCCGCGGTGATGGCCTCGGGCGGCAAGCGCGTGCTGCTGATTGATGCCGACATGCGTAAGGGCCACCTGAACCAGTATTTTGGCAAGTCCCGAAATAACGGGCTGGCGGACGTGCTGATCGGCAAAGTGAGTTTTGACCAGGCGGTACATCGCGAAGTACTGGAGAACCTGGACTTTCTCAGTACCGGCGGCTTGCCTCCGAATCCGGCTGAGTTGCTGCTCAACTCGCGCATGGTGAAGCTTCTTGATGAGTTGGATCACCAGTACGACCTTGTCCTGATCGATACGCCGCCCGTTCTTGCCGTGTCCGATACCGCGATCCTCGCCGCCCGGTGCGGCACGGTGCTCCTGGTGACGCGGTTCGAGAAGACCACTATCGGCGAAGTGACTGAATCCGCCAAGCAACTGCGCCAGACAAATGCCGATGTGAATGGCGTCGTGTTCAACGGTCTGGATCCGAATGCGTATCGATATGGATATGGATCGAAGTATGGACGGTATCGGTATGCGTACTACGGCTATGCAGCGGATACCACGACAAAGCCGTTGACGGTCGAGAGCAAATGAAGGGCCGTGACCGGTTGAACAGCACAGGTAGGGATCGGGTCCACGTCGGACGCATGTATCGACGGTTGAGCCGGCATTGAGACCGGCCATATATCAGCCAGCTCAAGGAAGCGGGCGAGTTTGAGTGATGGGTGGTAAGCACAGTCGTTGAGCGCATCTGGCTACCGCCTTCCCACCGACCATCCGGACAGCAGGATCGGCTGCTGAAGCGGCAATCGAGCTGTCCGGAGGGAATTCTCCATTACAGGGAAAAGCCGTCGCCACCTGGCGGCGCGTCCTCTCACGTCTTGCTTACGCTGAGAGGCTGACTGACATTTGATTTGGCAAAGGAGAAGCCGATGCAAGAGCCAGCCGTGATTATTCCCGTCGTTCTTTGTGGTGGCTCCGGAACACGCCTGTGGCCGCTGTCACGCGAGGGCTATCCGAAGCAGTTCCTCAAGCTCTTGGGTGACCGCTCGCTGCTGCAGGATACGTTGCTGCGTGTGCAGGAGATCCCGGGCATTGGCGCACCATTGCTCGTCACCAGTCATGCGCATCGGTTCATGGTGGCGGAACAAGCCCGCGAGATCGGCATCAGCGACGCCGAATTCATGCTGGAACCGCATGCCAGGAATACTGCCCCTGCCTTGGCTGCGGCTGCTTTGCATGCGCTGGCCGCGGGGCAGGATCCGCTGATGCTGGTGCTGCCGTCGGATCACCTGATCCGGGACGCGTCCGCGTTCGCAAGCATCGTGACGCAAGGCGTTGCAGCCGCACAAGCCGGAGCACTTGTCACCTTTGGTATCGCGCCCACCGCGCCCGCTACCGGGTACGGCTATATCAAAGCCGGCGCGCGCTGCACGGAATCGAGCTTCGAGGTGGCCTGCTTCGAAGAAAAGCCATCGCTGCAGCGCGCGAACCAGTTCCTGGCGGAGGGTGGCTACTTCTGGAACAGCGGTATTTTCCTGTTCCGTGCCTCGTCGTTCATTGCCGAGCTGGAGGCGTACTCGCCTGAGATTCTGCGCGCGGTCGAGGAGTCCGTCAGCCTCGGCCAGAAAGACCTCGATTTCTTCCGTCTCGATGAAGCCGCATTCGCGCGCTGCCCGAGCAATTCCATCGACTACGCCGTCATGGAGCATACCACGCGTGCGCAGATGGTGCCCTTTTTCACCGAGTGGAGCGACGTTGGCGCATGGGACGCTGTATGGGAACTCGGCACCAAGCAGGCTGACGGGAATGTCACGACGGGCGATGTTCTCACGCACAACGCGAAGGACTGCCTGGTCCATGCGTCGCATCGCCTCGTTGCCATTGCTGGCGTGGAGGACGTGATGGTGGTGGAAACACCCGACGCGGTACTCGTGGTGCACAAGGACCAGTGCCAGGATGTCAAGGCGCTAGTAGACATGGTCCGCAAGCAAGGCCGCAGTGAAGCAGCGGACCATCGTAAGGTCTACCGCCCGTGGGGCAGCTATGACTCGGTTGATGAAGGCCAGCGCTACCAGGTTAAGCGCATCACGGTCAAGCCGGGTGCCAAGCTCTCCATGCAAATGCACTATCACCGTGCGGAACACTGGATTGTGGTGAAGGGCACCGCCCGCGTGACTTGTGGCAATGAGACCTTCCTGCTCAGCGAGAACCAGTCCAGCTATATCCCGCTGGGCACCATCCACCGTCTCGAGAACCCCGGCAGCGTACCCCTCGAGCTGATCGAAGTGCAGAGCGGCAGCTATCTGGGCGAGGACGACATCGTCCGCTTTGACGATGCCTATGGCCGCGCGCCCGCTGCCGGATCCAAGGCTGAGCTGGCCTAATTGACCGAATCTCGGAACTGAGTACCGACAATGACCAACACGACTCAAAAGACCGCTCTTATCACCGGCATTACCGGCCAGGACGGGTCTTACCTTGCTGAATTCCTGCTTGAGAAGGGCTATATCGTCCACGGCATCAAGCGCCGGGCCAGCTCGTTCAATACCTCGCGCGTGGATCACATCTACCAGGACCCCCATGTTAGCCACCGGAACTTTGTGCTGCACTACGGCGACCTGAGCGATAGCACCAACCTGATCCGCATCGTGCAGCAAACGCAGCCGGATGAAATCTATAACCTCGGCGCGCAAAGCCACGTGGCCGTCAGCTTCGAATCTCCGGAATACACGGCAGACGTGGATGCAATTGGCACGCTGCGCTTGCTGGAGGCCATTCGCATCCTTGGTCTTGAAAAGAAGACCCGCTTTTACCAGGCGTCCACTTCTGAGTTGTACGGCTTAGTGCAAGAAATACCCCAGACGGAAACCACGCCGTTTTATCCACGCAGTCCATACGCTGCCGCCAAGCTCTACGCTTACTGGATTACCGTGAACTATCGCGAATCCTACGGTATGTATGCCTGCAACGGGATACTTTTCAACCACGAAAGTCCCCGTCGCGGCGAAACCTTCGTCACACGCAAGGTTACGCGAGGACTTGCCAATATCGCACAAGGCCTCGAAAACTGCCTTTACATGGGTAATATGGATTCCCTGCGCGACTGGGGTCACGCCCGCGACTATGTTCGTATGCAATGGTTAATGCTGCAGCAAGAGCAGGCGGAGGATTATGTCATTGCGACTGGTAAGCAAGCCAGTGTCCGCGAGTTCATCCAATCTAGTGCCAATCAACTGGGCATGGCGCTCCGCTTTGAAGGTACCGGTGTCGATGAAGTCGCCATGGTCGAGTCAATCCATGGCGATATGGCCCCGGCTGTGGCTGTGGGCGATGTTATCGTCAAGGTGGATCCGCGATATTTCAGACCTGCAGAAGTCGACACACTTCTTGGTGATCCAGCAAAGGCAAAGCTTAAGCTTGGCTGGGAGCCCGAAATCACTCTTGAGGAGATGATCCAGGAGATGGTCGCCCAAGATCTGGATCAGGCTCGTCGCCATGCACTGCTGAAGGACCACGGCTACGAAGTCGCGGTCAGTTTGGAGTAACTCAATCATGGCGAATAGCTCAAGGATCTATATTGCGGGTCATCGAGGAATGGTTGGTAGCGCTATTCAAAGAGCTTTACGAAAAAAAGGATTCGAGCATCTAATTACGCGCAGTCGCAATGAGCTGAACCTTACCGATCAGAGTGCCGTAAGGGAGTTCTTTGCGACGGAGAAGATCGACGAGGTATATCTCGCAGCCGCGAAAGTCGGGGGAATTTATGCGAATAACGAGTATCCCGCTGACTTTATATACCAGAACCTCATGATTCAGGCAAATATAATTCATGAGGCTTGGCGAGCTGGCGTCAAGAAACTACTTTTTCTTGGAAGTAGTTGTATCTATCCGAAGCACGCGCCTCAACCAATGGCAGAGGATTCACTTTTAACTGGCAGGTTGGAACCCACGAACGAGCCTTATGCAATAGCTAAGATTGCCGGCATAAAGCTCTCGGAAAGTTATAACCGTCAACATGGAACAGATTTTCGTAGCGTGATGCCAACCAATCTCTATGGGCCAGGCGATAACTACCACCCAGACTACAGTCACGTTCTACCGGCTCTGCTTCGACGTCTGCATATGGCAAAAAATAATAATGCACAGTCCATACCAATCTGGGGAAGTGGTAAGCCTCGCCGTGAATTCCTTTACGTCGATGATATGGCGGATGCGTGCATACACGTAATGAATTTGGATAAGACAGTTTACCAGCAGAATACCGGCGAGATGGGAAGCCATATAAATGTCGGGACGGGCAGTGACATATCGATCGGTGAACTTGCTGAGCTCCTAAAGGAGGTTGTGGATTATAAGGGTGAGCTGACGTATGACTCGTCTAAGCCCGACGGTGCGCCGCAAAAATTGCTGGATGTTTCCCTGCTCGAAAGAATGGGCTGGTCAGCGTCGGTGAGTCTGATCGATGGGATCAAAGCCACCTACAATGATTTTATTTCTCGTGAGGCAAGCCGAAGAATAGGCTAGTCATTCGCTCTCGAACCGTCGCGGATTCTCTTCTGTTCGTAAAGGGACCGCGGTATTTCATTCTTATAGAAGTAATCGTCGTGAAAGAGGGAAGTCGATGCTGATTGTAGCCGATATTCTAAGGCGGACTCGAGCGTCGCCCTTAGTTGGACGGATCATAAATGGATTGGGAGCCAATATATATGGCCAGGTAGCTAACGTTGCGATACAACTTTGCTCGCTTCCTCTCTATTTGAGCCATTGGTCACTCGAGCAGTACGGTATCTGGCTGATGATCTCAGCGATACCGGCATACTTTTCGATGGCGGACGTTGGCATGGTTACGGTTGCAGGAAATAAGATGAACATGATGATGAGTAGCGGAGAGCAGCATAGCGCGAATCGGGTGTTTCAAAGTGCTCAGCTATTCGTCTTTCTAATTTGCTTAATGCTATTTGCAATAGTTGTGCCGGTTGTCTATTTTATCCCAACGGCAGGTATTTCTGGAAGTGATCAGATTTGCGCTCTAATCATCTTGGTCGCCGGCGTCCTTGTCTCATTTACATCTGGCTTATCCGGCGCGGTTTTCAAGGCCACTGGGCGTTATCCTAAGGGAATGGCTCTGGAGGTTACGGCTAGGTTGGCGGAGTGGAGCGGCGGAATAATTGGCCTGATCTTACTAGGTTCATATACCGCGGTGGCCATAGGTATGATAGCCGTAAAACTGGTTTCTGTAGTGGTTATGGGATTCATTAGTACTAGGGGCCAACGTCACCTGTCATGGGGCATGACTCAAGCTAATTGGGCGGAAATAAGAGAGATGATACGACCGTCCTTCGGATTTATGATGTTTCCGATATCGAATGTGCTCAGTTTGCAGGGCTTTACACTGCTGACCGCTCACACTTTCGGCCCTGCGGCAGTAGCAATTTTCAATTCCTATCGGACGATAGCTAGAGTAACAGTTCAGGCCACAGCGGTTTTGAGTTGGGCTTTGTGGCCTGAGTTCACCCGCCTATATGGACGTGGGGAAAGGATAAAACTACGGAAGCTCCTTGTGCGCTCATCTCTCCTGAGTGCCGTAGGCTCGGTCGCGCTCAGCATTATGCTGTACATATCCGCACCATATCTTATTGACGCATGGACTAAAGGGCGTTTGCTCTATTTTCATTCGTTAATGGGAGCGTTTTTGGCATACGCTGCGATCGCGGGTATGGCTCACATTCCTCGCGTTTCCTTGATGGCGATTAATTCCCACTCGAAATTAGGGGTAAGCGTTCTTTTGATAACCATTGGATCTCTATTTATTGCAACGGTGCTTGGAAAAAGCAACGGAACCGTTGGCTTTGCTGTGGCAATGGCAATGGGAGAAGTCGCCTCGTTGTGCGTTTGTTTGTGGGAGGTAAGGAGAAGACTTTTGGAAGTTGCTAACTAATTCTAGCTCGCTCGAAGCGTCGCGCCAACTGGTGCGTGTGACGCGATAACCTGGGGATGGCCCTCTCCGCAGACGTTGAGTCTGCCGCTCAGAATGAAATTATTAAAGAAGAGTTATTCAACTTTCGCTGATCTGATGTGGCCTATTTCTCTGATTACGGCCGCATGCACGGTAGCCTTATTCTCGGAAAGTGAACTTCTGTTTTTTGTCATCTCCGGCGGCGTTGCCGCGGCTGTAGCAGCAAAGTGGATCACCTATCTACGGAAGCCGGCTAAATTGGAGTTGAGTGATTTTTTTGCGGTTTCGATTCTGTCGGCTTACGGCATGAGTACTTTCCTTGCTGAGGGCAATCTCGTTATAGATGGATTTATCGGTGGAGCGGCATCATATTTCGGGTACGACCAGGATTCTCTATCTCTGGCACTCGCTGTCGTTTTGTGCTCATCATCCGTTTTGATGTTGTATGGAATTTTTTTTCCATTCCGACTGGATAATCCGTCGGCATGGGGGCTGCGGCACCGTAGCCATGCCGAATATTTTGTTTTGGCTGCGTTTTTCTTCGTTTCCCTTGCCTTTGCTACTGGCTCGATTGGATTTCAAGCTAATTTGCGTCTGAGTGATGAATCGAATGAGATATCCGTTTTTGGTGCGGTAGCCAGTCAACTTCTAGCCCCGGCTGGGACGCTCGGCTTCTATTTGATAGCTGCGAGAAGTGTACTTAACAAGCGGGGTAGCATAGTTCTCTATATCGTCTCCATCGTCATGGCTGTGTTAATGGTCTCTCAAGGCAGACGAATGATCGTCTATATGGTAATTCTCTGTGTACTGGCCCTTCGTTTTGGAAATTTAGGGGCGCGAGTAAAAAATAAGATGGTTATTTTTTACTTTTTGCTTATTTCCGTGGGCTGCATTGGAGTATTTCTATTTTTCGCCATGCGCATCGCGTCCTATGACAGTGCCGCTGGCAGCGGTGTAAGTGAGCTCCTGACTGGGGGTATGGCAATACTATCTCAGGACAATGGGGGGGGCTTGGTCACTGATCTAGGGAATAATGTTACGCAAAGGTCGTTTGTCATTGGGTATCTTGCCGATATTAATGAGCGAGCGTCGTCACATAGATGGCTGGATGGCGAGGCACTATGGGCGTCAATAAAGATGATTCTACCATCCCTGATTGTCGGAAAGAAGGATTTCCCGGTTGACGAAGAACTCGTTAATCCCGCCCTCGGCCTACCTGTTGTCGATCAGGCGAACAGCGTTATCACGACAGGGCTGGCGGACTTTGGGTTATTCGGTGCCATTTTCTACCCACTTTTAGTAGTTACAGGGCTTCGACTCTTTCTTAAAGTCGTGATGGTTTTACGCGTTCAATGGATGATTCTATATGCATGGTTTGCTGTGTTATTCCTCTTGCTCAACGTCGAGGCGAGCGTGACATCGTACTTGGCAGCGATTAGAAATCAGTTACTCGTTGTGGCGTCTCTGTATTGTCTATACGTGGTTGTGAAACGTAAGCGGTTGCGTGCTCGTGTCAAGTACGTGAGGGGGTGATCGATCATGTTAAAAATTCTCTATTTAGGATCTCTTGCACAAGGAAGTACAAGCTTGCAGCGCGCGAGGGCACTGCAACGTATCGGCCATGGTGTGACCATGGTGGACCCCTACGTTGCGGCTTCCTTTCATATTTTTGGAAGGCTTGGACGGGTATTCCATTATCGGACCGGGTATCGTCTTCTTCAAACCGTGATGCTTAAATGGATCTCTAAGATAATTTTAGAGAACGAACACGCAGACGTCATCTGGGTTGACAATGGCGAGCTGTTTGGGAAGGAAAGTGTGCGTCTGATGTCTTCGAAGGGCGGAAAGGTTGTGCTATATAACCATGATGATCCCACCGGAAAACGGGATGGAAATCGATTTGCGTCCTTACTAAATTCCATCAGCCTATATGACGTTTGTGCAGTTGTGCGTGAGGCAAACGTACAGGAATTCCTGGAGCGGGGCGCGAGAAATGTCGTCAAGATCTGGATGGGCTATGACGAGATTGAGCACGCACCATTAGAAGATTTGGCATCACTGGGTAGTGATTATCGATCAGATGTCGCGTTTATCGGAACATGGATGCGTCACGAAGGGCGAGATCGATTCTTGCTCGACTTAGCTAGCAAGGGAATAAATATCGCTATATGGGGAGCGCGCTGGCATCGATCACCTGTCTGGAAGGAATTGCGGCCATTTTATCGTGGTGGCGCCATCAGAGGACGCGATTACGTGGCTGCCATTCAAGGTGCCAAGGTTTGCTTAGGTATGTTATCGAAAGGAAACCGGGATCTGCATACGACCAGAACTATGGAAATACCGTTCGCCGGCGGTTTGCTCTGTGCAGAACGTACTAGTGAACATACCTTTCTCTATCGGGAGGGAGAGGAGGCAGTTTTTTGGGAGAACGTTGACGAATGTGCATTTCATTGCAAAAGGCTCTTGACTGATTCCAGTCTGAGGGAACGCATAGTGGTGGCGGGAATGAAAAAAGTAAGGGCGCTTGAAGTTGGCCACGAGGATGCTTGCCATGCGATATTGCGAAAGGTACAAGAAGAACCCTTTGGGACAACGTATCAAGGGGGCGGCGATCTCGCTCGGTGAAGGGGAAGCTAATATGTCCATGGATATCATTCTGTTCGTACATTCTCCCGCAATGCTATCCCAAAGCATGCCTCGTTTCGCGAGCATGATTGCTGATGGAATGCGCGAACGTGGGCACCGAGTAAGTGTTTGGACCGCGCATTCTTGGTTGCGAAAAATCCCGGTTCCAGGCCGTTTTCAGAAATGGGTTGATTATTTTGATCGCCTTATTGTTTTTCCAATTTCGGCGCGCATACGTTTAGCGCGCATTGGCCCTGAAACAGTACTCGTATATACCGATCAGGCTCTCGGTCCTTGGATACCCCTTGGGGTTCGGCGACCACATGTGGTTCATGTTCACGACTTTATGGCGTTGCGTTCCGCATTGGGAGAGTTCGTTCAGAGTCGAACCGGATGGACTGGACGGATATATCAAAGACTGATACGTCGCGGCTTCGTGCAAGGTCGATATTTTATTTCAGTCTCAAAGAACACTGAAGCGGAATTAAATCGCTTTCTTTCTCGGAAAGCAGAACGATCCACAGTCGTCTACAACGGTCTGAATTATGCTTTTAGACCACTGGGCGCGAAAGACTGCAGCGAGATTTTGTCATCTGCAGGAGTACCACTTGATGATGAAGGACACTTGCTTCACGTGGGGGGGAATCAATGGTACAAGAACAGGAAAGGGGTTCTTGAAATATATCGGGCATATGTAGGGCAGACGGCGAAACCGTTGTCACTCTGGATGATAGGCGCACCACCGACAGAAGAGTTGATAGAGTTTGCCAGATCTATCGAAAAGCCGGGGAATGTCCTATTTCTGACTGGATTATCTAATGAAGAAGTATGTGCAGCGTATTCTTCGGCGAGCTTAATGATATTCCCGAGCTATGCGGAGGGTTTCGGCTGGCCAGTTGCGGAGGCGTTGGCTTGCCGATGTCTGGTACTCACTGCGCCGGCGGCACCGATGACAGAAGTGGGTGCCGACGCTGCCTTCTATATGGATCAAATGCCCAACTCAGATGATGTTAGCTGGGCAAGACGGGCTGCAGGCCAGGTCAGTGAGATATTGAGTATGCATGACTCCGAGAAATCGGCCCACCGAGAACTGGGAGAGTTACACGTGAAAAACTTCGACACCAAGAAGACGTTGGATGCCTATGAGGCCCTTTACAGGGACGCGTTGGTGAGGAGCTTGAAATGAAGATCCTTCACGTTATTTCGACAACCAATCCAAAGCATGGCGGACCAATTGAAGGAATTAGGCAAATATCTGGAAGCATCACTAAGCTAGGTGCCTCACTTGAGATCGCCTGTTGCGATGCACCAGGGTCACCGTGGCTTCAAGCGAAGGATCTCCCACAAGTTCATGCCCTGGGACCAATAAAGATGGGCTACGCCTATACGTCGAGGTTAGTTCCATGGCTTCGTCAGAATGCCAGCCGCTTTGATGTTGTTGTCGTAAATGGTATCTGGCAGTACCACAGCCTGGCTACGAGACGAGCACTCTCAGGGACCGGTACGCCGTATTTTGTATTTACTCATGGCATGCTCGACCCTTGGTTTAAGAAGAAGTATCCGCTTAAACATATTAAGAAGTGGTTATATTGGATTTTGGCGGAATACCGTGTTTTACGAGATGCTCGTGCGGTGATATTTACTTGCGAGGAGGAGCGTCTTCTGGCAAGAAGATCCTTCTGGCTTTATAGGGCCAGGGAAGCGGTTACGACTTATGGAACATCGCATCCGCCGGCCAATCATTTAATGCAGCGAGAGGGATTCCTCAAACGATACCCGGAATTGCGAGGAAAGAGAATCGTCCTATTTTTGAGTCGAATCCACGAAAAGAAAGGGTGTGATCTCCTGCTCGAGGCGTTCGGTGAGGTCGCGCATAAGGACGATCGGCTGAGACTGGTCATGGCCGGGCCAGACCAGACAGGATGGGTTAGCAAGCTCAGGGAGAGAGCTCAAGAGATTGGTGTCAGTGAGAAAGTCCTTTGGCCGGGAATGCTTCAAGGCGATGAGAAGTGGGGTGCCTTTCATGCTTCCGAGGTATTCTGCCTACCCTCTCATCAGGAGAACTTTGGAATCGTTGTAGCGGAGGCGCTCGCTTGCGGAAAGCCCGTGATCATTAGCAATAAGGTAAATATATGGAGGGAGATTCAAGCCGAGGGCGCGGGATTTGTTGGGGCGGACACTGTAAGCGGTACCGCTGAAAATTTGAAACAATGGCTTGAACTGGATGATCAAAAATACGCTCAGATGTGTACGCGCGCAACTGATTGTTTCGAAAGAAATTTCCATATTCGCACCGCTGGTGAGCGCCTATTGGAAATATATTCTGGTGCCACAGGAAACTCAATAGAATAACGAGGGAAAGCAGGCTATGGTGATAGCATACCGAATTGGATCCATGCGGGAAAGTTCGATATCTTGATTTGTTAGTTCGAGTGCAGGGGGGGTGATGCGCAGGCTGAGGCGAGTTCTATTGGCGCAGCTCATTGGAACGGCGTTTGGGTTATGTGGATGTTATACCAAGGCGGATTCTGCGATCGCGCCGAAATTGGCGGGAACCGCACGGGATATCATCAGCCCTCAGGATTTCGGCGCAACTGGTCGTGGAACGCGGAACGATATGCCAGCGTTCAAGGAGGCCTGCGAACGGCCCCATGCTCGAGTAGTAGTGCCGCCTGGGGAATACCTGTTTGAGTTTAGCAGCGCCAACAAGTTGAATGACATGATAAACGTTGGGGCTGGGACGGAGATCGTATTTAGGGAGGGTGCGAAGATCCTATACTCGTATAATGGCTTGCCGTTGTTCAACTTCGTTGGCGTGAGTCATTGTGGTGTTTATGGGGCGGTTTTCGAATTCATCGGAGATTCTCAGAAGAAGGCTGATTATAGATTTGAAGCTTACCTGAGGAGAGTGGGGCTTGGTGCGGTGTTTAAAGGGGGGGATTATGAGTTAAGTAGCGTAATTATGGCGATTGGTTGCGATTACTGTGTGTTCGACGGGATTAGAGCGCACAGCAGAGTTCGAAGTAATGCGAGCGTGATTGGGTACCTTCTAAACCTTAAGGAAAAGGCGAGTGGGGGCGGCTATGCCCGCGGAAATGTAATCAGGAATATCGATGTGTCGGAGTGCGTCAATCCGATTTTGGTTGGAGGGCAGGATAATCTCATTGTGGAGAACGTGCATTCCGATGCGCGAGGGGCGAACTATTATATTGCTCCCGGCCATGTACTCTATACATCCGGTCCGGCGAATCTGCCGAATGTGGTGAAGGTAAGTAATATTTATGACGGGCCAACGGTATTGGGTTTCCCAGAAATGGCGGGCCGAAACCTTGCCACACTTGCCGTGAAGCAAACGGCACGATCAAGTTTTACATATATAAGAACTTTTCATCCCGAAGGGATTCTTCAATCTTTAAGTGGTTGCAATGATGTCCTTTTTGAGGACATCATTTGGCGTAGTGGCAATGTTGACATGCGACCAACGGCACCCGCAATAAATATACTTGATAATGGGATAGTTGGGAATTATGATATTCGCTTTGTTAACGTGAGCTTGATCGCTGATGGGAAGTATAGGCCTATTGCAAATACGGGGAGTGTGGATTTGCAGAGGCGATTTAAATTTTCTCACATTTACATTGAGACTGACGTGCGCTTGGGAGAGGGGCAGTCTGCTCCTTATGCGATTATCGATTGGCGAGGTAGCGACTCTACGTTCGAGGATGTCAGGATCAATGCAATTGCGGCGCCAGTTGAGAGGGCGAATGTGATTGCGGAGGTCAGGCAGGGAAATAATAATAAGCTTGATATCAAATTGGTCGGACATCATGCGTCTGTGTATGCACGCTACATGCCGTCATCGTTACGCAATATGATTCAGCTGCAGGTTGGCGAGAGGGACGCTTCGGGCAGCGGTAAGTGGTAACTTCTTCGAAGAATGAGAGTTGTGGACGTCGAAGAACGGACTCAGCCCATGCGCCGTCCCCCATGTGGGAATGAGGGGGGACGGATACCTGGCCAGGCATCGCCGTTGATGCGAAATCGGTAATTGATCCGCCTCTGCTTAGGGGCTCGAATGGGGGGCTCGGTGACTCCTCCAAAGTTTTGATGATGTTGAGGCCTACACGAGCACCTAAATAATCGCTCAGACACAGTTTGTCTGGTCCTTGCTTTGACAGCTGCACCCGAGCGCCTTTCTTGTTTTGGCGGGTCATGGACTGCCAATCGCGGACCCAATGCGAATCAGATGGCAACGCAAATGACTGCGGCGCATCGCACGAAGTCGATTTGGATTCTCGCGTTCAACCCATGGTCGCTGAAATCGCGATTGGCCCGCGTATCGACGCATAGATTGAAAAGCCACCCATCGGAAACCAGTCAACGCGGAAATCTGACTTGGAAAATGCTAGTGGCGGGGGCGGCGAGGGCGACTCGAGTCGAGCTCGAAAGCCACTCGAAGGTGACTCGGTTCAACGTATTTTCTCAGACGAATCATTTCGATACTGCCGTCACTGACGGAATTAGCCTTTCACGAAGTTGAAGAAATGGCCATTCGACAAGCTTGGTCATAACCTGGCCCGCAATGATCCCGACCGCAAACTGTGCAACGACCGCAAGCCCCCAAACAAGCAAAGGTGGAGTCCCGAAGCTCGCAAGGACATGGATTAGTCTCCGCCCGGGCTCCAAGGCAAGCGTATGCCAGAGATAGATCCCATAGGAGTAGACACCGATCCAGGCGATAGCCCTGTACCAGGCCTGACTTCTGACGCGGCCAGAGTGCGAATATACCAAAACTAATAAAAGTGAAAAACCGACACCTTGGATTGTATAACCAACCGATCGAACTAATGCGACGTTCGGAGCGGACCAATAGATCCACACCATTAGGGCAAGCGTAAGTAGCACGAGCGCCAGTTTCTGCTTCGCCAACTGCGCGTATCGTTCTGGGTAGAAATGGTAGATAAGTGCGAGGATAACACCATATAGCAGACTATCTATGCGGTATTGCGTCTGTCGAAATGCCGCATCCAAATCACCTGATGAAACAATCCATAATCTTGCTACTGTCGAGAAAGCGCACAGCGTTACTAGCGCGTAGAGAATGACTTTGTGGCCTCGCCCGAGAAGGAGGCAAAATAGCCCAACCAGAAATATGTAGAAATGCTCCTCAACAGCAAGAGACCAGGTCTGCTTAATTGAGGTTCCGAAATAGTTTTGGACGTGAAATATATTTTGCCAGAGGAATGAATCCAGAGGATGGCGTCCAAGAACGGCATGAAAAATAACCAACACATAAAGCGCCGGCCAGATCTTTAATGCTCTCCTTGCCAGAAATTTACGGGCATCAATTGTCCTCGTCTCCTTGTATTCCTTTAATAAAAGGCCACCGACCAAGAATCCACTCAGCGTAAAAAAAAGATCGACCCCTACCCCGCCAACCGATCCTGCAGTGCTGCCGATCCAGTCCAGAAATCGAAGGCCAGTAACTGGGAATGTGTAATGTGTACCGAGAACCAGAAGTATTGCGATGCCCCTGAGGAAATCGAGCTCAATTTTCCTGCTAGCAATGCCGTTTGAGTTAAACACGGGAGATGACATACGGATTTTATCAAGCAGTCTGACGTTTATGCTGCATAAGACGCAATCTGGGCGGTGCGCGGAGCACCAGATCGTATCACCTCGCGCGCCACCGCTAGCGAAAAAACATCCCCTCAAGAGGTATCTGTTTCAGTCGGAATTTGCCCATGGCGCGCGGGGGCTGCGGCCAATAATAGTCGCCGCATTGTTAGCCAATTCAATTCGAGACAGTGACTTTCTCTTCGATCGAAGGGGGCGAGAGGGATAGTTTCGAGGCGAGTTGCTTCTCAAGCTGACTGGTCTTTAGCACGATCAAATATTCATAAATGGATTGCAACGCGGCATACGTGAATCCCGCTTTACCATCCAGAAAACCTCGCTTACCAATATACAGGACAAGGAATTTTATAAGCGGGCGCATTGGGAGACGGTAGAAGATCTCTTTCTGATGGAACCGCCGCTCATGAAAATCGAAGCTCGTGAGTGCCTTTACGATGCTGAAATTGACTTGACCACGACGGTTTTCGATGATTTGCTTCGCTTCCAGATTGCTGTAGCTGTTATGACGGCTAACCCAGTGCTCTAGGCCTTTGCTGAAGGGAAAGTGATCGAGATATCCGTCGATGGTCGCGGTCGGACCATCCGGGATCGAAACAGGATTGACAAGGCGTTCATAACGCATCTTTTCGGGGCGGAACAGGCGCATATAGTAGGGGGAAGTCTGCACATGCTTTAGCCAGGTTCCCAGAAAGAAATCGCGCCGCCTTACGCTGAATGCGACCTTGTCGCCGTCTGAACGAGCGGCGCCGATGATGTTTCGAACTAGTTCTGGCGTCATGCGCTCATCGGCATCGATGTAGAACACCCAAGGGTGTTTGAAATTGATGTTTTGCAATCCCCAGTTTTGGTGACTCGCCCAATTGTCGAACGAGCGCTGTGTCACTTTGGCACCAAATGCCTCCGCAATCGCCACTGTCGCGTCGGTGCTGACTGAGTCGTACACGTGAATATCGTCCGACCAAGCGACGCTCTCCAGACAGCCGGGAAGATCCTGCTCCTCGTTTTTGGTCAGGATGAGGACCGAAATACCAGGGCTTTCATTTTTCATGCTGAGTTCTCTTGCCGATGGGTTTCGCCGGTATGCCGGCATAGACCGTCCAAGAAAGTTCCAGGCTCTTGCTGACAACTGACCGTGCCGCAATCACCGCGCCTTCGGGCAGGATGACGCCCTGTGAGATGAACGCGTCCGCACAGATCCAGACCCGGCGGCCAACCGTGATTGTTTCCGCGGTGAGTTGAAAGTTGGGGGAGTTGTAGT
The DNA here is from genome assembly GCF_054072015.1 of Cupriavidus sp. CP313. NCBI lineage: Bacteria > Pseudomonadati > Pseudomonadota > Betaproteobacteria > Burkholderiales > Burkholderiaceae > Cupriavidus > Cupriavidus sp. CP313. Next base: position 178,452 of record NZ_JBSVZB010000015.1, read on the forward strand.
CGTGCGAGCCACCGCAGAGGTGGGCGCCTTGCGATATCACGCTGTAGTCGCCGATCTTCAGCTGATTCATGTTGTAAAGCGTCACCCCGTCCGCAATGCCGACGTTGCTGCCAATCTCCAGATTCCATGGTGCCCAGATTTTGACGGCAGGATAGACGTGTACATGAGATCCCAGCCGCGCGCCGAACAAGCGAAGCAGGAACGCACGCCAAGCGTGTAAGGGGCGAGGGCTCGGGCGGAACAGAAACAGCCATACCCAATTCCACAATTGCCGGGCGATTCTGTTCTGCAGGGTGAAAGAGGCCTCGACCGTAGGGTCGTTCCCCTCGATGATTATCGTCCGACTTCTGGGAGTCTGTGCGTGCATATTGTCCTTTTAATTAATCTATGCGCTGCGGGGATGTTCACCGGCAGGGCTTTCGCTAAGGACGACTGCGACCTGAGTCGTAAAACGCTTCAAAAGACTGTCCAGGGCCAAGGATGTCTCCGCATACTGGCGCGCGGCCGCGCCAAACGTTGTTCGGCGTGCTTCGTTGCCGGCCAAGGCAAATATGGCGTCCGCCACTGCCGAGGCATCCCCCGGCCTGACGGAGACGCCACGACCGCTAACTACGTCAGCCACCTCGGTGCCATCGGCTGCTGTTGCCACAATTGGGCGCCCGCTCGCAAGCATTCCCGTCAGCTTCGATGGCATGACCAGATCTGCTGCGTCTGCACGTTGAGGGAGGAGATGGATATCTGCGCTAGCCAAGAGTGATGGCAGTCGCTCGATGGGCTGCAAGGGTAGAAAATGCACTCGATTCAGCCGCGCGCAAGTCTCTTCCAACTCTGCTTTGCCGGGGCCACTTCCGCAAAAGACGAAATGGATGTTCTGCGAGGCCTGAAGCAGGCTGGCCGCCTTGCCAAGGATCTCTAAGCCCTGCTTGCGGCCCATATTTCCAGAATAGAGCGCGACCACGGCGTCAGCAGGAATGTTCAGTTCGTCCCGAATCGCATGACCATTGACTTCAGGATGGATAGTCTCCACGTCCACCCAGTTAGGGAAATGAACAAGCCGGCTGCTGTCGATACCTTTCGCTTCCGCGAGTCGCATCATGGCTTGGGAAATCGTGGAAACTCTGTCAAACCGGCGCAACAGCCAGCCCTCGATGCCTTCGACGATGCGTTTGGCTCGTTCGCTCTTCAGTATGCCGAGCGCGAACGCAGCGTCGACTTCAAAGTCCTGAATATGCAGCCATGTCTTACTCCCGAACAACCTGGCGAAGAGGAGCGTTGCGGGTGAGCAAAATAGAGGGGGCTCAACAACGAAGACGACATCGGGTTTCCAGCGTGCCTGCGCAAACAGCACCGGCAGGCTACTGACGGCAAACGTAGCTAGGTGGACAAGGCGCTTGAGCCCCGACGGCTTACTCGGCACCCACAACGGGGCGCGCAGCACGGTGACTCCGTTGCGCGTCTCCCGCTTGTAGGTACTTGCCTTGTAGCCTTCGGCAATCTTCCATGCCGGGTAGTACGGCGGCGCCGTAATGACCCGCACCTCATGCCCCTGAGCCACCAACCACTCCGCCTGTTCTGATGTGTACTTGCCGATGCCTGTCAGTTCGGGCGCGTAGTTGAGGCAGTACATAAGTATCTTCATGCTTACTGCGCCCGGGAGTATTGGCGGGAAACTGCTGCGGCAGCATTCTGTACGAAGGCGTCATTGGCGCTGGAGTTCCGGCGGCCAATCGCGTAATAGCTGAACCGGAGCTTCTCAAGCTCGTCCGGTTCGTATAGATTTCGGCCATCGAAAATAACGGGCGCTTTCAGCGCCGCCTTGATTGCCGCAAAATCCGGGGATCGGAACGACTTCCATTCCGTCACGACGACCAGCGCATCCGCACCAGTCAGTGCCGATGCCTGGTCGGCCACAATGCGCACACGCCCAATCGCCCCGGGCTGAGTCGCCAGATCGCTCTGGATAGCTTTCTTTGCTTCTTCCATCGCCACCGGGTCGAAAGCCTGCACCCTGGCGCCACGTGCCAGCAGTTCCTTGATGACCACGCGGCTCGGCGCCGCGCGCATGTCGTCGGTGTTGGGCTTGAACGCTAGCCCCCAGAGGGCGAAGGTCAGGCCGGAGAGGTCCTCGCCGTAATGCGAAACGATCTTCCGGACCAGGATGTGCTTCTGGTCGTCGTTGACGGCTTCCACCGCAGCCAGGATGCGCGGTGTCTGGCCGTACTCGTCGGCGGTGCGCTTGAGGGCTTGCACATCTTTGGGGAAACAGGATCCGCCGTATCCCGTGCCGGCGTAAAGGAAGCCATATCCAATCCGCGGGTCGGAACCAATTCCCTGGCGCACCAGTTCGATATCTGCCCCAACCACGTCCGCAAGGTTGGCCAGTTCGTTCATGAACGAGATACGGGTGGCCAACATGGCGTTGGCGGCGTACTTGGTGAACTCGGCCGACGCGATATCCATGTTGAGGATACGGTCATGGTTTCGGGTGAAAGGTGCATACAGGGAGCGCATGATTTCCCGCGCTTTTAGTCCGGCGACACCGGGCTCGGTGCCGATGACGATCCGGTCCGGGCGCATGAAATCTTCGATCGCGGCGCCTTCCTTGAGGAACTCGGGGTTGGAGACCACGGCAAAGTCGAGCGCCGTCAGGCCGCGTTCCTGCAGTTGCGCGGCGATGCATTCCCTGACCCTGGCCCCGGTACCGACCGGTACGGTCGACTTGTCCACCACGATCTTCGGCGTGGTCATGTATCGCCCGATATTGCGGGCGGCGGAGACGACGTAGCGCAGATCGGCGGAGCCGTCTTCGTCCGGCGGGGTGCCCACGGCGATGAACTGGATATCGCCAAAGCCGACACTAGTTTCGATGTCGCTGGTGAAGCGCAGGCGGCCGGCGGCATGATTGCGCGCGATGAGTTCTTTCAGCCCGGGTTCGTAGATGGGGACTTCGCCGGCGTTGAGCATCTCTATCTTGGTGGCGTCAAGATCCAGGCAAAGGACATCGTTGCCGAGCTCAGCCAGGCAGGTGCCGGTAACAAGGCCTACATAACCACTACCGATGATGGTGATCTTCATGTGCGCAGTCCGAGGGAGGAGGAGATCGATATGAAGCGCCGGCGTCTTTGCGCGCCATTGCGTTTACGAATGCGTTTACCAGCGAGAGCACGGCAATGGCGGCTAACGCTGCCGTCAGGTCAGTGAGCAGGTCCGCCAGGTTGGACGAGCGGTATGGAAAGAAGCCCTGGATGATTTCGTCCAGGCCGCCCAGCATGGCAACGCTAGCCAGCGTGATGACGGCCAGGTACCGCGAAAATGCCAGGAAGATCGTGCCGGCCAGGTAGGCGTACGCGCACAGGTGCATCAGCTTGTCGCCGTACTCCCGGTTGAGCGCCTGCGCCTTGCCGGGGATGCTGCCCACCGCAAGCATGGTCAGGAAGAACGCGATGGCGGCCGCGAGGCATAGCCTGCCCCGCGGCGTGAACAGCGCTGTAGCTTCGGCGCTCGGACGCGACAGGTCAATACGCATTCCGCCCCGTCCACCCCTTGAACGCCGTCCAGAAAATAATCCTCACATCCATCCAGAACGACCAGTTCCGGATATAGAAGATGTCGTGCTCCACCCGCTTGGCCATCTTGTCCAGGGTGTCGGTCTCGCCGCGATAGCCGTTGATCTGGGCCCAGCCCGTGATGCCGGGCTTGACGCGGTGGCGCATCATGTAGAAGTCCAACTGCTCCTTGTACATATTGTTATGCGCCATTGCGTGCGGCCGCGGGCCTACCACGCTCATCTCGCCCTTGAGCACATTGATGAACTGCGGCAGTTCGTCCAGACTGGTGCGGCGCAGGAAGGCGCCGATCGGCGTGATGCGGCTGTCGCCTTTGGTGGCTTGCGTGACGGTGCCATGCTCGGCGTGGACCTTCATGCTGCGGAACTTGTAGACGTGGATGACGCGGCCGTCCATGCCGAGGCGCTCCTGCTTGAAAAAGACGGGGCCCGGGGAGTCGCGCTTGATCAGGACGCCAATGATCAGGAACAGCGGCGACAGGGCGATGAGGACGAGCGCGGCAAAGGTGCGGTCGAAGATGGCCTTGATCGTGCCGCGCACGCCGAGCGCGGGCGGTCTGTTCATTTCCACCGCGGGCATGCCGAGGAAGTTGCCGACGTTGTGGTTGAGCAGGTCGAAGTCGAGCACGCTCGGCATCCACTTGATGTCGATGAAGTCATTGCGCAGGGAGAAGTTGATCTCCTGCATCAAGCGGAACTCGCTCATCGGCAGGGTCAGCCAGATCTCATCGATCCCTTGATCGCGTGCGAACTCGGGGATTTGGGCGCTATCGGTGATGCGCCGGCGTCCTTCTGGCGTGGGCTCGCCTTCGGGGGCGTAGATGCCGCTGACTTTGAATCCGGTGGCGTGGCTGGCGGTCGCGCGGCGGTACATCTCCTGTCCGGTACGGCCATAGCCAACGATGAGCACGCGCTTGCTGTTGGCGCCGGTGATGCGCAACAGGTTGAGCACGACGCGGCTGGCCACGCGCAGGCCCAGCAGACCGGCCAGCGAGAAGGCGTACCAGTAAACCATCCACAAGCGGGAGAGGGAGTCGGCCTGGTGCAGCAGGTAGGTCAGCAGAATGCTGATCAGCCAGACCAGGCTCCAGGCGGACAGCAGGCGCGTGGCGAGCGAGAACAGGCTGCGGCCACGCCATGAGCTGTAGAGGTCGAACCCGGGCAACACGATGAAGGCGATCGCGCAGCCGAAATACTGCACGAACAGGTGGATCGGCGCGTGCGCGCTGGCAAAGCGGACTTCGCTGGCCAGTATTGCCGCAAGCCAGATGGCGCCGGCGTCGAGCAGGCGAACCATCAGCGCGAGCTGATCGTGATGCCTGGCAAACATATCGCGATAGACACCCATTGCTTCCCCCGAAGCGTTCGCGTAATGGGCGCTCAAGCGAGTGCCCATGCCCTTTTTTCTCCTCCGAACTTGCAGGCCGTGCACAGTGGCGGCCAGGCTCGTCGCTGGCATGCATCTTGGTGTGCATGCTCTTGGCGCGGACAAAGCAGAGTCGTGCGGGACTGCCTTGCGGCAGTCGGTTCCATGGCGTGGCTGCGGTCAGCTAGTGACCGGCCACTGGCCGCATCCTTGAGTGCCGTCCATGGAACTGCAACGCTCTCTTCCTGCCAGCGCGCTGGTGGCGCCGGTGTGCTTCGTGTTTCTGGTGCGAATAGTGCGGTGCAGCGTGACCCGTCGGTACCCTGCATAAGAAGGGAAAGTGGGGCGATGTTTGTGTGGCACCTTTACGTCGCTCTCTTCCGTTTTGAGACACATGGTCAAGTGCGAGGGGCCGCCACGGCTAAAGTCTTGCGTCGGCATTGCGCGCAACGCGGTAGTGCCGATCTCAAGCCGGTGTCACGGCAATCTTCAGCAGGATGCAGCAAGACATGAAAGGGAACGTTTTTACCCGCGATGAGCTGGACGCCTATTTTTCTTCCTTCGTGGGCATGGAGGGGGGCAACCCGGCGGCAGCGGTCTGGATTTGCGATCATGTACCTACCACGGTGGGCTTGCCGCTGGCGGCGCCGCTGGCCCCGCAGCGAGTGCCGAGCGCCTGGGACGCGCACTTTCGTGTCGATCGCGCACACGATATGGCAAGGTGGCAGACGCACCAGCGCATCGCGCGCATCATGTCGGCCGCCTGGGAAATGGTGTTGTTCGCCCGGCGCGATAACTGCAGCTGGCAGCGCTATCTTGCCGAGTATCTCTACCGTGCGCGCGGCTGGGAATTCAAGCTGAGCCTGTTTCCGTTGCCGATTCGCGCGGACAACGGGCTGCCCTGGAAGCGGCTGCATGGTCAGCAGCCCGAGCTCAATCCCAAGGTCAACTACCTGTCACTGTGCCGCAACGGCGGGCGCTTCCGCTTCATCGAGACATTGCGCCGGCGCCAGCGCCCCAAGGTGGTGATCTGCCTGGGCGAGCGTCACGAGGATGACTACCTGCACGCGTTTGGCATGCGCGGCCTGCCGTGCACCGAGCATATGCTGAAGCCGGCCGACCAGGCGCGGGTACTGCGCGTCTACCAGGACCAGGGCACGCACTTGATTATCTGTCCCGCGGTGGCCGGCGCTGCCGGCCTGGGATCGGACGTCCTGTTGAATGCAATGGGGCACTTCATCAGCCAGTGGCTGACGATCGCCGATTTCCAGATGCGGCCAGAAGAGCCCGATCGGCACCGACAGGAAGAGACCGAAGCCTCGGTGTGACACCGTTTGGCCACTGCGGCCGCGGTGTCATCACGCGGCATGACGCTGCATCCATTGCTGATAATCCTTGCCCTGGACTGCGTTCGCGGCTTGCCAGAAGGCACGGTTGCCGGCGTCGGTGGCGTAGGCCCGCAGGTCGCGCGGTGACATGCCGAGGGTGCGTCGGAATGCGCGCGTAAAGTCGGACGGGCTGTTGAAGCCCAGCCCGTAGGCGATGTCGTTGACGGCCAGGTGAGGGTAGCGCACCAGGTCCTGCGCGGCAGCCCGCAGCCGGCTCTTGCGGATATAGGCTTGCACGCCGCCTTCGGGTTCGAACAAGCGGTAAAGGGTGGCTCGCGAGATTTCCAGCTTTGACAGCAGCCTGGTGGGCGACAGTCCGGCCTGGCCGGGATCGGCGTCTATCAGCCGACGGGCGCGTGCCAGTACGGCGCTGCGCACCGCGGCGCGAGTGCTGCCGTCCAGGCCCACGCCTCGCCGCAGGGCCCCGACCAGCAGCTCCACGCCGGTGTTCATGGCGTGCACGGCGGACTCGGGTGTCATGGTTGGCAGATCGCGACTGAGCGCGACGGCGTGTGCGATGGCCAGTCGGCTCAGTGGTGTGTCGGTCTCCACGATACGTCCGTGCGCGGCCTCGGCTTCCATGAAAATGTCTTCCATCGTTATGCGCGGGACGAAGAATGAGAGCGCGCGTGTTGCCTCGCGCCGCATCTCAATCGGCTGCCCAAGGTCCGTCAGCAGAATACCTCCGTGGCGCGGCTGCGGATTGCGGCGCTCACCCACCACTACGCCGGCGCTGCCTTCGACGAAGACCTGTATCGCGTGATGCCGTGCCGCGTCAGTCGAGATACGCGCGAGGCTGCGTTGCAGCGTGACGGCGTCACAGCGGCAATCCGTGAAAGACATGTCCGCGATCAGGTAGCGGTCGATGGCTGCGTGGAAGGGCGCAAGGAGGCTGTCGCGCGTGACTTCCAGGTCCATGACGTGCCCAACGCGTTGTCGCCACGCAAGTATCTGCCCCCTGGCGGCCTGCGGGCCATCGGCACCTACATCGAAGTGGCTGTGCGGCAAGCGTTCGGGTTCGGCACGCGTGAGGTGGGCAGGGTGGCGCGGTGGGGCAGTGACGTTTGACACGATTGATGGCGCGAAGCTTGCTGGCTGTTACCAGACGGTACAGAAGATTGGCACACGAGGCGACTTTAACCCAAACGCACGACGTACGTGTGACAGGCGGGCACGCTTGTAGCTTGACTTGCTACGAGTTTATTGAGGCCTCGCGCGCGTAATTGCCGTGATATTGCGTTGAACGTTACCCCGCTTACGAAGGGAAACGAGATGACAACGTATCCCTCGAATGGGGGGAGAAAACACGCTGATTCGCGCGCAGAATCCGGCCGCTGCCTAGTTTGTGTGGTGCAACAAATCGCTGAGCGGGGGCTCAGCCTTTTGGCATCCTTTACTCACCCACGCGGTAGAGGCATGAAAAAAGAACCGAATACAGTGTTTACGCGTGAACAGTTGGAAGAGTATTTCGCGTCGTATGTAGGGATGGAAGGCGGAAATCCGGACGCGCCAGTATGGTTTTGTGACAGTTCACCGCATCCGAGGGCGGTGTCGATGGTGGCGCCGCTGGTTCCGCACGCGCAAGCCAGTGCGTGGGACGCTGCGTACCGCCACAAGCACCGCGACCACATGGAGCGCTGGCAGTCTCACCAGAAGATTGCAAGGATCATGGCTGCAGCGCGCGCACATTTCTTCAACACGCCCCTGGGCGAGCGGGACTGGAAGCATTACTTCGACCATCATCTGTACGCGCCGCACGGCGCGGAGTTCAAGCTCAGCCTGTTTCCGCTGCCAGCGCGGCTGATTAACCAGACACCGTGGTCGACGGCATTCCGCGGCCAGCCGGAGCTTGTGCCCAGGCAGCGTTACCTCGAGCTTTGCCGCGACGGTCAGCGCTTCGCCTTCATCGACAGGATCCGCAGGCTCTGGAAGCCAAAGGTGGTGGTATGCCTGGGCGAGCGCCACGCCGACGATTTCGTGCAGGCGTTCGCTCTCGGGAATGTGCGCGGCGCCGACCACATCCTGCAGCCCGCTGACTTGCCCAAGACCCTGCGCGTGCTGGAGCACGACGGCACCACGTGGATCATCTGCCCGGCACTGGCCGGCGCAGCGGGACTGACGTCTGACGTGTTGCTTGACGCGATGGGGCAGTACATTGCCGGCTGGCTGGGACCGGGCGATTTTCCTGCGCTCTGCTCTGGTGCAGACGCCTGTTAGTAAGGATGTAGTGAGTCACGGCGAGCGCGCGTCGGCAATGCCGCAGTGCGGCTTACGGGGCTGCGCGCAAGGACAGGCTATCCCCCGCCAAGTAGGGGTGACACCGATTAGGGGATTTGTTTATCTGTGTGCTGGCGCGATCTGCAAGCTGCTGCAGCAAAAAACCGCTTGCGAGCCGAAGCGTGGCACGACAGGGCAGCGTAGGGCGCCGGAGACTGTGTGCGGCAGTATTCCGTCGCAGGATTACCCACCATGTATCGACGTACCGAAGTATCGATCTCAGGAGAGAGAAGCGTGCAAACCAAAACCCGGAACATTTTCACCCTCGGCATCATGGCTGCCGCCGCGGCAACGCTCGTTGCTTGCGGTGGCGGCGACGATTCGCCCACCCCGTCCCAGCCGTCTGTCACCGTGAGCGGCAAGGCGGTGGACTTCTACCTCTCTGGCGCGACGGTCACCTTCCTCGATTGCAGCAACAAGACCACGACGACGAATGCAACCGGCGACTTCACCTTCCCGGCCGGTTGCACCACGAGCGCGCTCAAGGTGACCGGCGGTACCGATATCGGTACTAACCAGCCGTTCACCGGGGTGCTGCAGGCACCGGCGGTGACATACAAGGAGGGCGTGACACCGGTGATCTCGCCGCTGACCACGCTGGTGGCGCAACTCGGCCCGACCCAGGCCGCTGCACTGGCGGCGAAGCTCGGCCTGGCAGGCAAGGACCTGGCCACGCTGGACCCGATGCAGGACGCAGCCACGCTCAGGGCGGCGGTCGTGGTACAGCAGCTGGTCGACCAGGTCGCCAAGACGCTGACGGGCCTGGCCACGGGTGGCACGCTGACCGCCGAGGCTGCGGCCGCAGCGGCTGCCAAGGCGGTCGCCAGCGCCGTGGCCAATGCGTCGGGCACGGCTGACCTGACCAGCAGCGCGCTGGTGACGACCGTGGTGTCTGGCGCTGTGCAGAACGCCCAGAGCGGCCTGCCCGCGAGCCTGCAGTCGAACATTGCCGCCGTGGCAGCCAACGTGGCCGCACTGGCCGCCCCGCTGATCACGAGCCAGGTGTCGAGCGTGAGCACGGCGCTGGACGACATCGAGCTGAGCAGCAGCCCGGCCGATACGTTGTCGCAGCTGAAGGCGAGCGGATCGATCAACGTCGTGACCGAGAGCACACAGACCACGACGACCACGGCGCTGGTCAAGGCCGTGACGCCGACCGCGCTGACCGATGCGTCGAACGCGTCCAAGCTGGCAGCGCTCGGCGACGCCGTGTCGACCGGCAATACCGCCGAGATCCAGCAGGCAGCCTCGAACCTGGGCAGCGCGGTGGACAGCACCGCGATCAACAACGTGGCGAACGCGGTCAAGCTGACCAACTACGTCCAGCTGTCCAACCTGACGATCAACGGCCAGGCTTACCCGATCACCGACACGATCTCGGTCACGGGCGGCACGCTGAGCTCGATCAAGGTCGCGCTGACGCAGAATGGTGATCCGTTCAATGGCGGCCCGTCGCAAGTGCGCGCCGGCCTGAGCTATACCTACGGCGGCAACGAGGTCAACGTCATCATCGAGAACGTGACGCTGACGTTCAACGGGACGCAACTGGTGAATGCGGTGGTGCCGGCCAACACGACCTATTCGTTCCAGATCAGCGGCAACCAGTCCGCTGCCGCAACCCTGACCAATGGCGTGGCGGACAATCTGTTCGACAGCACCAACGGCGGCTCGCTGAACCTGCCGTTCACGGTGTTCCTCGGCAAGCTGAAGTCTGCCGGCTCGCTGAGCCAGGCGCAGATTGACGCCCTCACGCCGAAGTCGGTCAGCACGTTCCCCGTGACGCTTGCGCTGACAGGTATTAGCGGCAGGGACGTGAAGCTGGGTGCGCTGGTGGACGGCAACGTGGAGAACGTCAAGACCGCGACGGTGAAGACTGACGCGGCCAAGGTGACCGGCGACGGCTTCAAGACTACGGTTACGCTCAACCCGTGACCGGCGCGTAGTGCTGCCTTCCGCCAGTATGGGGAAGGCCATGCCCCCGGTCATCCGGACGCATGCCTCAGGGCAATGCCATGGGTGGCCGGGTTCTTTTTGTGTCTGCGTCGAGTCCCTGGGGACGCGCCACGAATGAGGCTTGCCCCGCGGCCTCGGAGTTACTTATGCAGCTGTTTCGCAAGCGCCGGCTGGAGAAAGCCTGCGCCCTGATGCTGGGCCTGTCGTGCGCGGGCGCGGCCAGCGCCGCTCCGGACGATGTGTTCATGCAGGCCGAGCCCGCCACGGGCGAGTTCACCTCGGTGCGGGTGGAGGCCAGTTACGACATGGTCAATAGCACCGTAGACATCTTCAATCTGCGCGGGCGGCAGGGCCCCGTGTCGGAAAACGCCGGCGACTATAGCGGTGGCAAGCTGATGCTGGGCTACAAGTTCTCGCCGTACGTGTCAGCTTCGGCCACCTACTGGCGCCGCGGTATCGATTACGGACAGGACCACAACAAGATCGATAGCTGGATGCTGGCGCTGCACTATGACCCGCTGGCCGAACCCGGCGCTCGCGATCGCGTCATGGTGCGCTTCGCGCTATGGGGAGACCACTCCGGCAGCCTGGACCGCTCGTCGCCGGTCACGGTTCGCAACACGACCTTCAACAGCCTCACGGTGAAGGGCGCGAATGACGTCCAGGCCCAGGCCGACGTCATCTTCTCGGGCGAGCTGACCGAGCGCAACCAGCTCACGGGCTTCATCGGGCTCGGACTCAGCCGCGTGACCATCGACAGCATCAATACGCGCCTGCAGCGGGGCAATTGCAGTTTCAACGTCGCCATCGGCTCTGACAATATCGCCAATGGCTCGCTGGCCGCGCCGTGCACCGCGGGCAACGGCACCCTCCAGTCGGCCTCGTTCGCAGTCGATGCCAGCCAGTTCGGGATCAATTTCAACGACGATTTCAACTACACCGCCGGCTACCTGAACCTGGGCGGCTCATGGCGCTGGAAGTACGAGAACTTTTCCGCGCGGCTGGGCTACCAGTTCCAATACCTGCTGCGCAGCAATGTCGATAGCCGCGCGAAAACCTATGGCTACTCGCCGATTCGCTCGAACCATACGCTGGGGCTGGAGCTATCGTATGCGGTAGTGAAGAACGTGGAAGTGTTCCTGCGCGGACAGGCGTCGCTGTACAACTTCGTCGGCACCATCCCGTTCCTGTACAACGCCACGACCGCTGGCAAGCTGGACCGGTACTACGGTTACGGCTCGATCGGCATCCGATTCTCTGGGTTCTGAATTCGAGATCCAGACTCGGTCCTTCTCTTTCAACAGACATAGAATGGCTTGGAGGCGCGTGTAGCGTGGTCAAGTAGTAGTGTTGATTCCTGTTGATCACCAAGCCAATTTCGCTATGTCGCAATACACCCGGCTTGCAGTTCGAGCCTTGGGCATCGGTACGCTCATCGTTACCGTGGCCGTAGTCTTCCGGCAAGCATATCTGCGCGTTGCCACTGAGGCCGGCATTGCCAGCCCTACAGAGGAGCCCAGCGCAACGATGTTGAAGCAATGCGAGGCTATGCACAGCCGCCTGAAGAGTGGCCGTGTTTCCGAAGAAGCTGCAGAAGCAGACCGGGATCCGCGCGCCCTTTGTATCGAATCGTGATTGTTTGGGGCTGGCATCGCCGCTAGATACACAGCGGCGCTTGCAGTTTTGTTTGTGAACCGCCGTATGTGGAACCGCACGGACGGTGGTGTGAGAGGGTTGAGGGGTGCCCCCTCACCAACTCAATGGCAGGCAGCTTTGTCAGGCAACCACGCTGTCTGCCGGATGATGGCCATGCTGCTCCAGGTAGCTGCGGAAGTCGGCGCCGACTTCCTGGTGCTTCAGCGCGAACTCCACGGTCGCCTTCAGGTAGCCCAGCTTGCTGCCGCAGTCATAGCGGCGGCCCTGGTAGCGATAGGCCAGCACCTGCTCCTGGCTTAGCAGGGACTGGATCCCGTCGGTCAGCTGGAACTCGCCGCCGGCACCGGGCTTCAGCTCGCGCAGGTGGTCGAAGATGCGCGGCGTCAGGATATAGCGGCCGACCACGCCCAGGTTGGAGGGGGCATCTTGCGGCGCGGGCTTTTCCACGATGCCGGACATCTTGATGACGCCCTCGTCCCATTCGCGTCCGTCGACTACGCCATAGGAGCGGCTCTGCTCCGGCGCGATCTCTTCCACCCCCAGCACCGAGCAGTTGTAGTGGTTGTAGATGTCGACCATCTGCTTCATCACCGGCGGATGGCCGTCGATCAGGTCGTCGGCCAGCATGATGGCAAAAGGCGCGTCGCCCACCAGCTTGGCCGCGCACAGCACCGCGTGGCCCAGGCCAAGTGCTTCGGGCTGGCGCACGTAGAAGCACTCGACGTTGGCCGGCTTGATAGAACGGACCGCGTTCAGCAGCGCCTGCTTGTTCTTGGCCTCGAGCTCCACTTCCAGTTCGTAGGCCTTGTCGAAATGGTCCTCGATGGCGCGCTTGGAGCGGCCCGTGACAAAGATCATCTCGGTAATGCCGGCGGCTATGGCTTCTTCCACGGCGTACTGGATCAGCGGCTTGTCCACGACCGGCAGCATTTCCTTCGGGCTCGCCTTGGTGGCGGGGAGGAAGCGGGTGCCCAGTCCCGCGACGGGGAAGACGGCCTTGGTAACGCGGTTGTCCATATCCGGTGTTCCTTCTGAATGTTTAGTGGTTCAATCAGCTTCCACAACTCGTCATCAATGATCGGCTTGGGCATCTCCCTGATCCGTCGGCGCAGTTCGATGCTAGCCCGCTGGCATTTCGCCTCGAGCAGTTGTCGGAATTTCGTGTAATGCAGGCGCTAAAGCATGCGGGCGACGATTTGAGCTGGCCTATCTCGGCACCTTCTTCCTGGCGCTGAAGTCCAGGTCCTCCGCAACAGCGGCTTCCCCTTCGCCAAGGCGCCTTTGGGGGCTTTCCCTTTCAGGAATACGTGCGCACAACCTTGCTCTTGAGCGGCCATGGTCGCGCGGCGAGTATCCAGATACAGATCAGCGGCCCAAGAATCGGGATCAAGGAAAGATAGGCATATAGCGCGCTGAATCGCGCAGACCTGAACACAATGCGGAATGGAACGAACCATGCCGCCTCGAAGGCGACGAACGCTAGCAAATAGAGCATCGCGGCTTACCGGTGAGGTTGACCCAGAGCGAAGCGCATCCCTGTTTTATTGTGCGCTGCAACCTGATTCTACCTACTCGTAGGGTGCGCAGATCCCCCCTGAGTAAGGGACTGCAAGCGAATAGTTCCGACCCCGAAATCCCTCCCCACTTGATGTTAGCGTGCGGCCGAAACTGCGGGGAATGCACGTGCGCACAGACCTCGTGAATGTGCCTCGATCATGCTTTGGAAGGGCGCGTGATTTCCATACGCCGCGGTGGTGACGAGGATGAGCGCAGCAGCGGCGGCAACCGGTCGAAATGGTCTGAATTCAGAGCGCGTGAAAGCGCGAACAAAGAGCGCGCCGATGGCAGCGCCCAAAAGCCAGCCCGCGATGACTTCGGGAACCGTGTGCGCGTGATCGAAGACCCTGGCGACAGCAGTCAGCAGGCCGACAAGCAAGCCGGCGATGGCGCCGATGCCCGCGTTGCCTCCCATGCCCCGGGAAAGGAGTGCGATGGCGACGGTCCAGACAGCGGTCGACAGGGTGGTATGCCCGCTGATCATGCGAAATCCGATCGAGGAAATCTCGAACCCGCATCCCGCGTACAGGACTTTAGTGATGCCGGTGAGTGCCATGCCGGCCGACAGAAGCAGTATCCAGCGGATGGCCAGGCGCGGAGCTGATATTCCCAGCCAGACTGCGCATGAAATGGCGACTGGTAGCGTCAATGCGGCATCGCCGACATCGCTGATTGCGTTCCACATGGTCTCTTAGCAGGCTGTTGAAAAGCACTCCGCCATGAAGGGCGCAGTGCAGCTAAACACGACTCGACATGCGAATGGCCGCTGCATTCCTACCATGC